>JBEKZS010000120.1:0-14768 GCA_049509635.1 Roseiarcus sp. | reverse complement strand
GGGTGGTGAAAAGGTTCGAGAAGCTGGGGCGGGAGCGGCCGTAGTCGCGCGCGGCGGCGAACTGCAGTCCTCGGGAACGTACCGGCGCGAACCGCCGGTGCGCGCGCCCCTTGACGACGGCTCGGCGCCGTGGCCCTTTCGAGGGCAAGGGTGAGCGCAGAGCCTGACAAACCTCCGCGCAGGGAAACAGCCGCACGAGGGGAGGGAACGGCTCAGATGGCGCCGTCTTACGTGCTGGCGATCGACCAGGGCACGACCTCGAGCCGCGCGATCCTGTTCGACGCGCAGATGGGCGCGGTCGCCAGCGCCCAGCGCGAGATCGCCCAGCACTATCCGGCGCCCGGCGAGGTCGAGCACGATCCGGAGGAGCTTTGGACCAGCGTCGTCGAAACCTGCCGCGCGGCGATCGCGCAGGCGGGGATCGATGCCGGGCGCATCGCCGCGATCGGCATCGCCAACCAGCGCGAGACCGTGATCGTCTGGGAACGGACGACCGGCCGGCCGATCCACCGGGCGATCGTCTGGCAGGACCGGCGCACGGCGCCCCGATGCGCCGCGCTCGCGGCGGACGGCGCCGACAAGCTCGTGCGCCGGCGCGCCGGCCTGCTGCTCGATCCCTATTTCTCGGCGACCAAGATCGCCTGGATCCTCGACGCCGTCCCCGGCGCCCGCGCGCGCGCCGCGCGCGGCGAGCTCGCGTTCGGCACCATCGATTCCTGGCTGATCTGGCGGCTCACCGGCGGCGCCGTCCATGCCACCGACGCGACCAACGCCTCGCGCACCTCGCTCCACGACATCCATGCGGGGCGCTTCGACGACGACCTGCTCGCGCTGTTCGGGGTGCCGCGCGCGATGGCGCCGGAGGTGAAGGACTGCGCCGCCGATTTCGGCGCGACGATCCCCGAACTCTTCGGCGCCGCGATTCCGATCCGCGGCGTCGCCGGCGACCAGCAGGCCGCGACCATCGGCCAGGCCTGCTTTGCGCCCGGCATGGTCAAGGCGACCTTCGGCACCGGCTGCTTCGCGCTGCTCAACACCGGGCGCCGGGCGGCGGCCTCCAAGCACCGCCTGCTGACCACGATCGCCTATCGCCTGGCAGGCGAGACGACCTATGCGCTCGAAGGCTCGATCTTCGTCGCCGGCGCGGCGGTGCAATGGCTGCGCGACGGGTTGAAGATCATCGCCAGCGCGCCGGAATCCTCCGATCTCGCGGCCGAGGCGGACCCCGCCGACCCGGTGGTGCTCGTGCCCGCCTTCGTCGGCCTCGGCGCGCCGTACTGGGACAGCCAGTGCCGGGGCGCGATCTACAATCTGACCCGCGGCACGACGCATCGCGAGATCGCGCGCGCCGCGCTGGAGAGCGTCTGCTTCCAGACGCGCGACCTGCTCGACGCGATGCGCCGCGACTGGCCGTTCGCGGGCCAGACCGTGTTGCGCGTCGACGGCGGCATGTCGGCTTCAGATTACACGATGCAGCGCCTCGCCGACCTGCTCGACGCGCCCGTCGACCGGCCGCGGGCGCCGGAGACGACCGCGCTCGGCGCGGCCTATCTGGCCGGGCACGCCATCGGCCTCTACCCCGGACTGGAGGCGTTCGCGAAAATGTGGCGGCTCGACCGGCGGTTCACGCCCGGGATGGGCGAGGCCGAGCGGGCGGCGAAATGCGCCGCCTGGGCCGATGCGGTGGCGCGGACGCTGACGAGGCGGCGGCGCGCGCCGCGCGTCACTCCGCCCTGAACAGCGGGCTGCCCGCTCCCGCCGCCAGGGCGTCGGCCGGCGCCCGCGCACCGAACCGCCGCTGCAACGCGCGCGCGAGCTGGATCGGCAGGTCGACGAGGGCGGGGACCGGATCGTCCCAGGCGAACGCCGCATAGGCGGTCGGCCGCGCCCAGGACGCCGCATAGTCGCGCGCGCGCAGCCCGCCGCGCAGGATCTGCAGCGCCGCGGCGGCCGCGTCGCGCGAGGCGTGGGTCCACTGCGCGCCGGGGCGGCCGCGCGAAGCCGGCGCCGTCTCGCCGCACGCGAGCCGCCAGGCGATATGCGGCAGGTCGACCCCGGCGGCGGCGCCGAGCCCGATCCAGGTCCATGGCCGCGGGTTGACGTCGAGCAGCTTGTAGCGGGCGTCGCGGCAGTCGTATTTGAATTCGATTTCGACCAGGCCGCTGAACCGCGTTCCACAGAGAAACCGCCGCGCCGCCTGCTCGACCACGGTCTGTTCGATCGTCTCGACGCTGGTGCTGGTGAAGCCGAAATCGATCGGATATTGGCGCGCGCGGCGGGCGACGAGCGAGGCGACGGGCTCGCCAGCGCTCCATACCGCGGCGTAGGAATACTGGACCTCGCCGGCGCCGGGGATCATTTCCTGGATGAAGATCGCCTCGGGGCCCACCAGAGCGGCGGCCTCGTCATAGCGCGCCAGCAGGGTCGCGCGGTCGTCGGCGCGCCAGGCCTTGGCGAGCGTGAACGCATTGCGCGCGGCGCGAAACGCCGGCTTCAGGATCACCGGGAACCGGCAGTCGAGCGCGGCGACCTCGCGCCGGTCGCGTGGAAACGAACTCCACGGCGAGTCGACGCCGACCGCCAGCGCGTGCCGATGGGTCAGTCGCTTGTCGCATGCCAGGCGCGCGACGCTCCACGGCGGGGTGGTCAGGCGGAAGGCCGACCCGAGCAGGGCGTGGCTCTGCGCGACGAACCGGACCTCGTCGTCGCCGCCGGCGAACAGGACCCAGCGGTCGAGCCCGTGACGCGCGGCGAGATCCAGCAGAAACGCCGCCGCGCCCGGGTCGCCAGGGCCCGCCCAGTCGAACCGGCGCGCGACATGGCGGGAAAAGCCGGCGATCGGATGGTCGTGGGTGACGAACCAGACAGGCGCGCCGCGGCGGCCGAGGCTGCGCGCGACCGCCAGACTGCCATGCGCGCCGCCGAGGATGACGGCGCCGACGCGGCCTTCGCGCGGCGCGGGGCCGCCGGTCGGCGCGGGCGGCCTCATCCCGCGAGCTCGCAGGCGCGGCGATTGGCGTTGGCGCCGCGCCGTGCCGCGATCGCCCGCGTCACGGCGCGCGCGGCGAAGCCGGCCCCGGCGATGAAGCGCAGCAGCGGGCCGAAGCTCGCGACCGCGGCGGCGCCGACGAAGTGCAGGCCGGGCGCGCTCGATTCGAATCCGCCAGAGAGGATCGGCGAGCCGTCGCGGCAGGCGAGCGCGGTCAGCAGCTCGGGCGCCAGAACGCCGGTCCTGCCGATGTCGATCTGGTAGCCGGTCGCCAGCACGACATGGTCGAATTCGGCCGAGCCCCGGGCGAATTTCACTTCGAGACCGGCCCGCGTCGCGGCGTAGCCGACGATGTCGACGCCGCCGGTCACGCGCACGCCGGCAAGGCGCGGCCGCAGCCATCCCGCCGCGGCGGCGCCGAGGCTGGCGGCGTTAAGCGCCGCGCGCGCAGTGTCGGGCGCCCAATGGACGAGGCCGGGCGCCTCGACGAGCCAGTTCAGCGGGAACGGGCCGACCGCCGAAGGCGCCGCCGCGAGGGCGACGAGCCGGCGGGGAACGGCGCGCCGCCAGCCGCGCGACGGCGGCTCCGCGCCGAGCCAGCGGATCGGCCCGCGGCAGAGGATCGTCGGTTCGGCGCCCGCCTCGCGCAGCAGCGCGGCGGACTCGCAGGCGCTCTGGCCGCGGCCGACCACGCCGACGCGCCGGCCGCGCAACCGTTCGAAACCGTCGTGATCGCAGCTGTGGGTGACCAGTTCCGCCGGCGCGCCCGCGAAGGCCGCGGGGCGGCGCTGCTGGCCGCCGAGCCCGGCGGCGACGACGACGCGGCGCGCGAACACCGCTTCGCCGTCGGCCGTGATCGCACGGAAGCCGCCCGGCGCGCCCTCGAGCCGCGCGATCGCGCGCGGATCGAGGTCGGGAACCGCGCGCCGCTGAAACCAATCGGCGTAGTCGAGGAAGTGTTCGAGCGGCAGCGGCCACGCGCGACCGCCGCCCTGGCGTCCGGCGAAGGCGTCGAGCGAGAGCGCGCCCGCGGGGTCGCAGAGGACGGTCGCGCCGCGCGGCGAGCGCAGCTTCATGCCCCGGGGCATATGCCGGCGCCAGAACGACATCGGCTCGCCGAACGCGCGGGTCTCGACGCCGCTCGCCTTCAGATGCGCGGCGACCGAGAGGCCGTAGGGGCCGGCGCCGATGACGAGGGCTTCGCAGAAGTTGGTCCGGGTCGGTCGAGCGATCATGTCTGCCCCGCGCGGCGCCGGAAGGATCGACGGCGGTCGAGCGCCCGATAATTCGGTCATTTGGCCCGGCGGCTCAACAAAAACCTCGCTGATTGGTGAATCGCGGCCCGCCGAGCCGACGCGCCGCCGGCGGTCACGGCATCAGCTGGCCGCCGTTGACCTCGATGATCTGGCCGATGACATAGCCGCTCAGCATTTCCGAAGCGAGGAAGAGATAGGCGCCGACGCATTCCTCCGGCGTGCCGAGCCGGCCCATCGGCACGGTGAGCCGCATCGACTCGATCTGCGCATCGCTGCTGTAGCGCTCGTGGAACGGCGTCGCGATCACCCCGGGGGCGACGCCGTTGACCCGGATGTTCTTGCCGATCAATTCCTTGGCCTGGCCGCGGGTCAGCGTCGAGACGAAGCCCTTGGCCGCGGCGTAGAGCACCGCGCCGCCGCCGCCGCCGTTGCGCGCGGCGATCGAGGTGGTGTTGATGACGAAGCCGCCCTGGCGCTCGAGCCAGGGCGCGGCGGCGCGGGTGACGCGCAGCACCGAGACGACGTTGAGATCGATGACCGCCTGGATATGCGCGTCGCTCGCCTCGAGCGAGGCGACCCGCCCGAGCATCAGCCCGGCATTGTTGACGAGCCCGTCGATCCGGCCGAACCGTTCGCCGGTCTCGGCGACGATGCGGGCGCAGTCGGCGGCGTCGGTGACGTCGCCGCGCGCGAGCAGGATCTGCGCGCCGCCATCCTTCAGTTCGCGCTCCAGCGCCTTCGCCGCATCCTCGCTCGAATGATAATTGACGGCGACCCGTGCGCCCTGCGCGGCGAAGCCGCGCGCGAGCGCGGCGCCGATGCCGGTCGAGCCGCCGGTGATGAGGACGACCTTGCCGGCGAGGTCGGGAATGGTCAGCTGCGCTGACGTGTCGCGGGACGCCATCGATCTCCTCCCTGGTTTCGATGTTCTCGATCGTTTTTGGCCCGGCGCGCCCGGCGCGTCAAACTTCGCTGGAGCGCTGCGCCGAAACGTCCCGGGCGCAGGTTCGGGCGGCATGGTTTATCTTTGCTGCGGCGCCCTGTATGAGAGGCTCGGAAATCTCAAATGTCGTCGCGGGCGGTGACGCTCCTGCAGGGAAGGATAGGGTTCGGCATGGCTCGAATTCTTTGGGTCATCGTGGTCCTGGCCGCCGCCGCCGGCGCCGCGGTCGGCTTCACCGGTTCCGGGCCGCCGGTGCTGGCCAAAGCGCTGCTGGCGGCCGCGGGCGCGCTCGCGCTCGTCCTGCTGATCGGGCTCCTGCCGCTCCGGGCCCGTCGCGCGGCGATCTTCTGCCTCGTCTTCGTTCTCCTGGCCGGGCTCGGCGGCGGCCTCTACTACTTCCAGTTCACCATCAAGCCCGACATGGTCAAGGGCTTCATCACCGCGGCGTTCGCGCCCAAGCCGACGGCCGTATCGGCCGAAGCCGCGGTCATGGAAAAATGGATCCCGCAAATGCCCGCGATCGGTTCCTTGCGCGCCTATCAGGGCATCGACATTTCGACCCAGGTGGCGGGCGTCATCAGCGCGATCCATTTCAAGTCGAGCCAGGACGTCGCCGCCGGCGCGCCGCTGGTGCAGATCGACGATTCGGTCGACCAGGCCGATCTCAAGAACGGCATGGCCCAGCTGCGCAACGCCGACGTTTCGCTCGAGCGCCAGCAGACTCTCGTGCAGGGCGGCAACACCGCCAAGGCGCAGGTCGATTCGGCGATCGCGGCGCGCGACTCGGCCGCCGCGCAGGTCGAGCGCACGCGCGCGATCATCGCCCAGAAGGCGATCGCGGCGCCGTTCGCCGGTCGGCTCGGCATCAGCAAGGTCGATGTCGGGCAGTTCCTCGCGGTCGGGGCCAGCATCGTCACGCTGCAGCAGCTCGATCCGATCTATGTCGACTTCCAGACCCCGGAGCAGACCCTGCGCACGCTCGCCGTCGGCCAGACCGCGACGATGAAGCTCGACGCATTCCCGGACGAGACTTTTTCCGGCCGGATCGCGGCGATCGACGCGCGGATCAGCCAGGACACCCGCAATCTGCTGGTGCGCGCCGAATTCCCCAATCCCGACCACAAGCTGCTGCCCGGCATGTTCGCCAATGTGTCGGTCGAGACCGGCGCGCCGGCCGACGTCCTGACGCTGCCGCGCACGGCGATCGTGTTCAGCCTCTACGGCGACAATGTCTTCGTCGTGAAGCCGGCGCCGCCCAAGTCCGGCGAGGCGCAGGCCGCCACGATCGACGGCAAGCCCGACCTGATCGCCGAACGCCGCTTCGTGCGGGTCGGCGACATCAGGGGCGAGCGCGTGGCGATCCTCGAGGGGGTGACCCCGGGCGAGCAGGTGGTCACCTCGGGGCAGATCAAGCTGCTGCCCAACGGCCCGGTGACGATCGACGGCGCGGGCGCCTTGCCGGCCCCCGCCCAGACGCCCAAGCCGTGAGCGAATAAGCGGTCATGAGCAGCTTCACCGATCTCTTCATCCGCCGCCCGGTCCTGGCCACCGTGGTCAGCCTGCTGATCCTGCTGGTCGGCGCGATGGCGGGGCTGAAACTGCAGATCCGCCAGTTTCCGCAGATGTCGAACACGACGATCACGATCACCACGACCTATCCGGGCGCCAACGCCGACCTCATCAAGGGCTTCATCACCACGCCGCTCGAACAGGCGGTGGCGAGCGCCGAGGGCATCGACACGCTGGTGTCGACCTCGCAGCAGAACGTCTCGACGATCGTGCTCAACCTGCGGCTCGACGCCAATCCGGACCGGGCGGTCGCCGACGTGCTCGCCAAGACCAACCAGGTGCGCAGCGTGCTGCCGCGCGAGGCCAACGATCCCATCGTCATCAAGCAGACCGGGCAGGGCTTCGCGCTGATGTACATCTCGTTCAATTCGGACGTGATGACGAGCTCGCAGATCACCGACTATCTCACCCGCGTCGTCCAGCCGCGCCTGCAGACGATCGACGGCGTCGCCACCGCGCAGATCCTCGGCGGCCAGACCTTCGCGATGCGGATCTGGCTCGATCCGACGCGCATGGCCGCGCTCGGGGTCACGCCGGCCGACATCAGCCATGCGCTCGCCGCCAACAATTTCACCACCGCGGCGGGCGAGATCAAGAGCGACTACACCCAGGTCAGCGTCAATGCGCAGACCTCGCTCGACACCGCCGAGGCGTTCGGCCGGCTCGTCGTCGCCACGCGCGGCGACGCGCTGATCCGCCTCGGCAATGTCGCCAAGATCGAACTCGGCCCGGAGAATTCCGACAGTTCGTCGGTGTTCGACGGCCTGAAGGCGGTGTTCATCGGCATCTACGGCACCCCGGAAGCCAATCCGCTGACGGTGATCGACGGCGTGCGCGCCGCCATGCCCGATGTCGCGCGTCAGTTGCCGACCGGCCTGCAGACGGCGATCGCCTACGACTCGACCCAGTTCATCCGCGCCTCGATCTACGAGGTCGCCAAGACGCTCGCCGAGGCGGCGGTCATCGTCATCGTCGTCATCTTCCTGTTCCTCGGCAATCTGCGCTCGACGCTGATCCCGATCGTCACCATCCCGCTGTCGCTGGTCGGCGTCATGATCGCGCTGCTCGTGCTCGGCTATTCGATCAACCTCTTGACCCTGCTCGCGCTCGTGCTCGGCATCGGCCTGGTCGTCGACGACGCGATCGTCGTGGTCGAGAACATCCATCGCCACATCGAGGACGGCCTGACCCCGTTCGACGCCGCGCTGAAGGGCGCGCGCGAGATCGCCACGCCGGTCATCGCGATGACGATCACGCTGGCGGCGGTCTACGCGCCGATCGGCTTCGTCTCGGGCGTGACCGGCGCGCTGTTCCGCGAATTCGCCTTCACCCTCGCCGGCGCCGTCGTCGTGTCGGGCTTCATCGCGCTGACGCTGTCGCCGATGATGTGTTCGCTGCTGCTCGAGCACCAGAGCGGCGACGGCGACCGCTTCGCCCATTTCCTCGACCGCAATTTCGAGCGCCTGCGCGCCGCCTACGAGCGCCGCCTGTGCAGCACGCTGAACTTCCGCGCGCTGACGCTGCTGATCCTCGTCGGCGTGCTCGGCCTGACCGGGCTGCTCTACGTCACGACGCCCAAGGAGCTGGCGCCCGAGGAGGACCAGGGCGTCGCGCTCGCGCTGATCAAGACGCCGCAGCTCGGCAATCTCGACTATCTCGAACAGGCGACCCAGACGCTGTATCAGAAGGTGCGCGACATCCCGGAGGTCGCGCATCTCTTCGTCATCAACGGCCTCAACGGCGTGCGCTCGGGCTTCGCCGGCGTGCTGTTCAAGCCCTGGGACCAGCGCACCCGCTCGGCCAAGCAATTGCTGCAGGCGATGGGGCCGAAATTCCTCGAAATCCCCGGCGCCAAGGTTCTCGCCTTCTCGCCGCCGGCGCTGCCCGGCTCGACCGGCGGCCCGCCGATGCAGTTCGTCATCCGCACCACCGGCGATTTCGTCACGCTCGCCAACGTCACCGCCGACCTGCAGCAGGCGGCGCGCGACAGCGGCCTGTTCCTGTTCACCGATTCCGACCTGAAATTCGATACGCCGCAATATCAGTTCAAGGTCGATTTCGACAAGGCGAACCGGATCGGCGTCAGCATGCAGGACGTCGGCTCGGCGCTGTCGACGATCCTGGGCGGCAATTACGTCAACCGGTTCAATCTCTACGGACGCAGCTACGAGGTCATCCCCCAGGCGCCGCGCGAATTCCGGCTGACCCCGGACTGGCTGACGCGCTACCAGGTCCGCACCGCCAACGGCGAACTCGTGCCGCTCTCGACCGTGGCGACCGTCTCCCAGACGGTGCAGCCCAATGCGCTGACGAGCTTCCAGCAGCTGAATTCGGCCACGCTGTCGGGCGTGCCGTTTCCCGGCCGCACGCTCGGCGAGGCCTTGGATTTCCTCAAGGAACGCGCGGACCGGACGTTTCCCGAGGGCTACACCTACGACTTCCAGGGCGATTCCCGCCAGTACGAGCAGGAAGGCAATGCGCTCGTCTACACGTTCGTCTTCGCGCTCATCATCATCTATCTCGTGCTCGCCGCCCAGTTCGAGAGCTTCCGCGATCCCTTGATCATCCTGATCGCGCTGCCGACGGCGATGTTCGGCGCGCTGCTGCCGCTCAACATCGGCGGGATCATCGGCGCCACCAGCATCAACATCTACACCCAGATCGGCCTCGTCACCCTGATCGGCCTGATCTCCAAGCACGGCATCCTGATGACCGATTTCGCCAACCGTCTGCAGATCGGCGAGGGCCTGTCGCGGCGCGAGGCGATCGAGCGGGCGGCGGGGGTGCGGCTGCGCCCGATCCTGATGACGACGGCGGCGATGGTGGTCGGCATGGCGCCGCTGATCCTGGCCGCCGGGGCCGGCGCGCGCAGCCGGTTCTCGATCGGGCTGACGATTTTCGCCGGCATGAGCATCGGCACCCTGTTCACCCTGTTCGTGACGCCGGCGGTCTACACGTTCGTCGCCCGCGACCATCGCGCCGGCCATGGCGGCGCCGGCGCGCACGAGCCGACCGCGCATGACGCCTCGATCCGCCCTGCGCAGCAGAAGGCGGCGGCGGAATAGCGCTGGCGCCATACGCCGCGCCCTACTGTTCGAGCCATTTCAGCGCCCCGCGCCCCGCCGCGGCGCCGGTGGCCAGGCACGCCTGCAGCAGGAAGCCGCCGGTCGGCGCCTCCCAGTCGAGCATTTCGCCGGCGGCGAACAGGCCGGGCCGGCGCCGCAGCATGAAATCGGCGTCGAGCTCGCTCCAGGCGATCCCGCCAGCGCTGGATATCGCGCGCGCGATCGGCGCGACCCCGGTCAGCCGCACGGGAACGCCCTTGATCCGCCGCGCGAGCGCGTCGGGCGCGGCCGGCGGCGCGCCCGCCTCGCGCAGCAGGGCGATCGCGACCGGCGGCAGGCCCGCCGCCTTGCGCAGCCAGGTCGCCAGCGACTGGGCGCCGCGCGGCCGGGCGAGCCGGGCCGCGAGCGCCTCGGTCGCGACGTCCGGCTTGAGGTCGACGAACAGCAGCGCCTCGCCGCGCGCGGCGATCGCCTCGCGCAGCGGCGCGGCGAGCGCATAGACCGCGCCGCCCTCGAGGCCGGCGGCGGTCGCGACCGCCTCGCCGCGCGCGCGGGCGCCTTCGAAGCCGAGCGCGATCGTCTTCAGCGGCGCGCCGGCGAAGCGCGCGGCGAACGGCGCCGACCAGCCGACCTCGAAGCCGCAATTGGCCGGCCGCAGCGGCGCGATTGCCACGCCGAGCGCGCCCAGCGGACCGACCCAGGCCCCGTCCGATCCCAGCCGCGGCCAGGACGCGCCGCCGCAGGCGAGCACGATCGCGCCCGCGCGCTCGACCCGGCGCCCGCCCGCCGCCTCCACGACGATCCCGTCCGCCGCGTCGAAGCCGACGAGGCGCTGGCGCGGCTGCAGCGCGACGCCGAGCCCGGCGAGCCGGCGCAGCCAGGCGCGCAGCAGCGGCGAGGCCTTGAAGCCGCGCGGAAACACCCGCCCGCTGGTGCCCACGAACGTCGTCTCGCCGAGCGCCGCGCTCCAGGCGCGCAGGGCGTCCGGCCCGAACGCCGCGATCGCCGGCGCCAGCCGCGCCGCCCCGGCGCCGTAGCGGGCCAGGAACCGGTCGGGCGGATCGGCATGGGTGAGGTTGAGGCCGCCGCGCCCGGCGAGCAGGAACTTGCGCGCGGGCGAGGCGGCCTGATCGAACACGATCACCCGGCGTCCCGCCGCCGCGAGGACCTCCGCCGCCATCAGCCCGGCGGGGCCGGCGCCGACGACGATGGCGCGGGCGGCGGGAGCGTCGGTCACCGCGGCAAATCCGGTTCGCTGCGGCGCTCCCGCGCGCCGCCGCCCCTTGGCGATGCGCCGGTCAGGACGCGAACGTGAACACCTTGTCGATCGGCTGGCGCGGGATGACGATGTCGATGAAATGCGTGCAGTTGCGGCGCAGGCGCGCCGGCAGGTTGGCGTTGGCGGTCTCGTCGGCGGCGTGGACGACGAGGTAGCCGCGCGCGCCCTCGCTCGTGCTGTCGAAATAGCGCACGTCGGCGCCGGGCGGCGAGGCCGAAATGCTGATCGCCAGCGTGCGGCGGGCGTCATTGTAGAACCGGTTGTAGAGATCGGTGCGGTCGATGAAAATGCACCGCCGGCTGGGATCGGCGCCGTTGGTATGGACGTCGTCGATGACATATTGATGGAAGAACGCCGAATCGTCCTCCCCGGGCACATCGGGACAGAAGAATTCCAGGAAATAGTCGGTCACCGGCGTCCCCTCGTCGTCGCACACCCGGGTGACGACCTGCATGTATTGATGCAGGCTCTCGGGCGCCGGCGGCCTGCCCTTGAAGAACGTGTCGAGCTGGTCGGCGTTCTGTCCGATCGCCGCGGTCCGCTCGCTGACCTGGTTCCACTCGTCGGCGATCTGGTCGTAGGCGGCTTCGGTGTCGCACGCCAGCGCCCGCAGGATCAGCCGGGAGAGCTGGCCGCTGTCGGTGGTGCCGACATCGCCGGCGGGGTCGAGGATCGAGCTGTGATCGCGGTCCGGCAGGATCGCGAACGGAATCGGCGGCGACGGGCTCGGCCAGGGCGTCATCACAGGCGTTCCCGGCCGTCCCGAGAAGTCGACGGTCATGCCGATCGCGTTGAGATTGGCGGCGCAGGGGCGGACGGTTCCGTCCGAGCCCGGCTCGTTGACGACCTGGGCGAATCCGCTGGAATAGCCGCGGGTGCCGCAGATGACGAACGGCCACACGCCGTCGCGCCGGAACGGACCCCGACCCGGCGCGGGGCCGACCAGGTCCCGACGCGCCAGCCGCCATTGATAGGCGGAGGCCAGTTCGAGTTCGTTCAGGATTTCCGTCCCGGTCTGGAACCAGTTGTTCCAGCCCTTGACGACGCGGCCGACCAGGCTCTTGCCTTTCGAGGCGAGGCTCGAGCCGAAATTGGCCGGCGCGAGCATCAGCAGGCGCCGGACCGGAAGCGGCTGGCCGCGCGCGTCGAGCCCGGCGAGCCAGTCGCGGGCGACCAGGCCGCCGGTGCTGTGGACGATCATGTCGAACGGCGCGGCGAGGCGGTCGGCCTCGTTCTGGAGCACGCGCTGCATGCGCTTGACGACATCGGGAACGCGCACGTCGTCGTCGAGCGAAATGTAGTCGGCGAGCCAGATGTCGGAGACCGCGAACCCCTGGGCGTGCAGGAAGTCCCGCAGCGCGACCATCGAGGCCGAAGTGGCGCTCCACCCATGCACCAACACCACCGGCGCGGCCATATTCCCCCCCTCCTGCGCGACGCCATCGGCGCCGAACGGATGTCGTCGTCGATCATAGCACGGCGGCCGTCATAGAAATCGTCACAGCGCGCGTCGGCCGCGCCGCGCCTTGTCGGCGAGCCCGCGGGAGAAGGGTCCGCAGGACCGGCTTCCCGGCCCCGGCCGGGTCGGCCGACGCAGCCTTTCGGACAAGAAAATATTCGGAAATTCATTTTTCGCCCGATCGAGGAAAATCAGAGGGTTGCGGGCAAAAGGAAGCCGGCGCGGGGTCCGGGCCGCGCCGCCGTCCGGCGCCCCGCGCGGGGCGGCGCCCCCGAGCCTCCCCGCCCGGCAAATCCATTCGGTGCGGAAATATTCGGAAATGCGTTTTTGGCCCGATCGAGGCAAATCAGAGGGTTGCGGGCAAATTGAAACCGCGCGGGGCTCGGCGGCGCGCCGCCGTCCGGCGCCCCGCGCGCCGCGACCGGAGCCCTGTCGTCGGCGGCCCTGCGGACGGGTTCGTCGCAGCGCCATCCGCGCGGCGCGCGCTCCATGATGCGACGCCCGCGGACTCCCCGCTCGATCGCGCTGATGGAGCCGGCGGGCGGCGGCGCGGGGACGGCTGGGTCGGACATCGCGGGGCTCCTGTTGAGGGGCTAATGGTGGGACTATAGCCGACCTTTTGGAATTTGGGAAGAACTATCTCCAATTTCTCTTTTGCAGACGTCCGGGCGGCGGGACGGAGCGCGAGATCGCGTCGGCGCGCGCCGGGCTGCGCCGGGGAATGGAGAGGCGTCGGCCGCTCGGCCCGACCGCCAAGGCTCGGCATGATCTCCTGGCCCTCGCCGGCCCAGGCGCGCCGACTACCGCTTTTCGTCGACGACGAGGATCTCGCTGCGCCGCACGCCGAGCGCGGCCGCGAGCAGCTTCAGGCGGTCGCCGACGACTTCGCTGTCGGGCGCGCGCGCGGCGGCGCCGACTTCGAGCCGAACGCAGTCGGATTCGATGCGCAGGCGCGCGCCGGCGAGCACCTCCGGCACGCCGCCGGAAAAGCGATAAGCGAGCAGGATCGCCCGGCCCAGAATCTGCGCGCGACGCCGCATCGCGACCGTGAGCACGCCCGGCGTAGCGGGCGTGGATCGCCGCGGCGATGAACACCCGCTCGGCATGATCGAGGCCGATGAACGGAAACTGCAGGAGCCGGCGGAAGCTCTCCTCGGCGCGCAGATCCGGGTGGTCGCGCCAGGCGATGTCGGAGAGCGCGCAGACGGCGACGCGCAGGCGCGCATCGGCTGGCCGCTCCCGGGCGAAGAGATCCGCGGTCCAGCCGACCAGCGCGGGCGCGAAATCGGGCACGCGCGCCAGCGGCAGGCCGACGAGCTGCGCGCCTTCGACCAGCGGGTCGAGATAGCGCTCCGCCTTGCTCAATTGCGAATAGAGCAGGCCTTCGCGCAGGCCGAGCGCGGAGAACACCACCCGCTCGGGCGCGAGCCGCTTCAGCACGCGATCGAGCACGAGCGCGGCGGCCGGCAAGGTGCGCGCGCGCCGCTCCGGCACGCCGGGAGTCGCGGCCAGCCTGGCCGGCGTCAGCCGCAGCAGCGATTTTGCGAAGCTGCGCGCTTCCGCCGATCCCAGCGTGTAGCCGTGGACCACCTTGACCGGCGCCCCGGCCGCCTCCATATGCGCCTTGGCCAGCGCGCGCCAGCCGCCGCCGACCGGATAGAACACCGCCCGGCCGAGCGCCGAGGGCAGATTCTCCCGCAGGATCGCATCGACCCGGCGCCGGGCTTCGGACCGCCCGTCGGCGAGCATCGCTTCGACCGGCAAGGCGCCGAGCGGCATGCTGACCCAGCGATCGCCGACATGGTCGTCGAGCGCCTCGGCGACTTCGAGGCTGCCGCCGCCCATGTCGCCGACCGCCCCGACCGGGCGGAAGAAGCCGGAGATCACGCCGAGCGCGGCCAATCGCGCTTCCTCGGCGCCGCTGAGGATGCGGACCTCGAGACCCGATTCGGCGGCAATGGCGGCGGCGAGCGCCGGCCCGTTCGACGCCCGCCGGATCGCTTCGGTTGCCGTCGCATCGATCCTGGTCACGCCCATCGCATCGGCGATCGCGCGAAACCGCCGCACCGCCTCGACCGTGCGCCGAAACCCCTCGGCCGCGATCGCGCCGGTCTGCGCGAGGCCTTCGCCCAGCCGGCACAGCGACTTCTCATTGAAGCGCGGCAGCGGCGCGCGGCCGAGCTGCTCATAGACGACGAGCCGCACCGA
>JBEKZS010000012.1:0-50941 GCA_049509635.1 Roseiarcus sp. | reverse complement strand
CGCCAGCGTCGTGAGGTCGATGCAGGTCAGCGCCCTGACGAGCCAGGCGGCCTGAAATTCCTTCTTGACCGAGCGGCGCGCGGCCAGGCTCGCCGTGCGCCGTTCGACCGCGCTGAGATTGACGCCGACGCCCTCGAACCAGGAGGGATCGAGCGGCGCGCCGGGGTTGCGCGCGACGTTATGGCCCGCAAGGGCGCTCTGGCTGCGGTCGTCCATCGCTTTCGTCCTCAGGCGCCGGCGCTTCCCGACGCGATCTTCGCACAGAATTGCTCGAACTCCGCCTCGGTCGCGTAAGCCTTTTGCGTGCCGCGGCGGGTGATCGAATCGGCGGCGTAGCGCACCGCCTTGTTCAACGCCGCCTCGAGTCCGGCGCCGGCGACGTAATAGCGCGCGAAGCTGCCGACGAAGGCGTCGCCGGCGCCGGTGGTGTCGACCGGCGTCACCCGCACCGGCGCGATCCGGCGCGCGCCGTCCGCGCTCAGCAGCATCGCGCCGCGCGCGCCCATCGTCACGATGACGGTCCCGATCCCCCTGGCCATCAGGCTGCGCGCCGCCGCCTCGATCTCGGCCTCGCTGCCGACCGGCAGGCCAGACAGGATCGCGAGCTCGGTCTCGTTGGGCACGAGGAAGGTCGCGTCGCGGATGCGCTCGGGATCGAGGTCGGCGACCGCCGGCGCCGGGTTGAGCAGGGTCGCGACGCCATGGCGCTTGCCGAAGGCGATCGCCGCATAGACGGTCTCGACCGGCACTTCGAGCTGAAGCAGGATCAGGTCGCACGACTTGATATCCTCGGCCGCGGCCTCGATATCGGCGGGCGAGAGATCGTTGTTGGCGCCCTTGACGATCAGGATCGAATTCTCGCCCGACGGCTCGACCATGATCGGCGCCACGCCGCTCGAGCGGCCGGGCGCGCGCGTCACATGTTTGGTGTCGACGCCGAAGCTCGCGAGATTGCGGATCGTGTTGTCGGCGAACATGTCGTCGCCGACCTTGGTGACCATGATCACCGACGCCCCGAGCCTGGCCGCCGCGACCGCCTGGTTGGCGCCCTTGCCGCCATGGCCCATCTCGAAGCTCGGCGCCTCGACGGTCTCGCCGCGCACCGGCATCCGCGCGACATAGGTGACGAGATCGACCATGTTGCTGCCGATCACGGCGATGCGGGCCGCCCCGGCGCTCATCGGCGCGCCCCTTCGATGCGATGCGCGGCGGCGACCGCGCGCCCCGCGTCGACATAGCCGATATGGGTCGCAAAAGCCGCCTTGGCGTGGCCCGCCAGGCTCCGCACGTGGCCCTTGCGCTTCTCGGCGAGATAGCCCTCGGGCTCGCAGGTCGCCGGCATCGCGAAGGCGGCGACGCGCTGGTCGCTGTTGGCGAGAATCCAGCGGATCGTGTGGGGCATGATTTCCGGGTCCCACGAGATGACGAAGCCGTCGCCCTCGTGGCGCGCCAGCATGAAATGGACGTGCCCGTCCGGCCCGCGCGTCAGGCCCTTGATGTAGAAGACCTGTTCGGGATCGTAGCGCTCCGGCTCGGCGAGCGTCTCCATCCGCGCGGGATTGGCGGCGAGTTCTTCGAGCAGCGCGCGATAGTCGTCGGTCGGCGCGACATGGCCTGGAATGGCGGTGCGGGTCACCACATGCGCGGGCGTGAACGGGACCGGCTGGACGATGCGCGCGCCCTCGGCGAAGGCGAAATTGACGTGGCAGAGGTACATGAGGTCCATCGGCGCGGCCGAGAGGTTCTCGACCGCCATCACGACGACGAAATCGGTCGCATCGGGCCGCAGCACCACGCGCGGCGCCGCGCGATAATGGGCGCCGAACCCCATCGCGTATTCGCGCAGGCCCGTCACCGCGATCCACGGGCCGCGCTCGTCGGCGCCGCATTCGAGCCCGGCGCCGTCCATCTCGGCGCAGGGCATTTCGCCGTGCAGCGCATGGTCGTCCTGCGCGGTCGGGACGCCGTTGCGCAGCAGGCCCGCGTGATAGACGAGGCAGCCGTAGGTCTCGACGATGACCTTCGCCGGCCTCGGCGCCTTGAACATGCTCTGCATCGCGAGTTCGACGCCGTCGAACGCCGCGCTCCAGACGATCTGGCCCATGTAGGGAAGGATCACGACGTGACCGCGGTCGTTCGACAGGCGGATCGCCTCGACGCCGGTGTCGTAGCGGAACAGGCTCGCCCCGAGGCCGCGAAAGCGGAGGATCTCGCGTTCTTTTTCACCGAAGAAGCTGCGTCGCAGATCGATCGACGCCTGGCCCGGGCCGCTGGTCATGGCGCGCTTCCCCCCGCGATGGTTGTTACAATCCTAACATTTATGTTTCGATGTTTACAAACCGGGCCTTCGAAGTCAAGATGGGCTAGGGAAAGTCGGACATGAGCCTGCGCGCGCGAGCGCGTCGGGGGCAGGCGCCGGGCATGATCGAGCGTAAGAAGTCTCGTCTGCGCCGCCTCGCGGGCGCGCTCTACGGTCGCGGCGCCCTCCACCTCAACGAGGCGGCGGCGTTGCTCGACGTTTCGCCGATGACGGTGCGGCGCGACATCGCCGCGGCGCCGGACCATTTCATCTATCTGGGCGGCTATATTGTCGCCGCCGGCGCCGAGGGCGGCTATCGGCTCGATCGCGAGCGCGACAAGCACGCGGCCGCCAAGGCGATGGTCTGCGCGCAGGCGGCGCGCCTGATCGAGGACGGCGACACGATCTTTCTCGACTGCGGCACGACGACGCCGCATCTGGCCCATCGCCTGCCGGCCGGCGCGCGGGTGACGGTCGTCTGCTACGCGCTCAACATCGCCGAGCCGCTCGCCGACAATTCCAACGTCAAGCTGATCCTGCTCGGCGGGCTCTACAACCCCTCGTCGGGCTCGTTCGCCGTCGACGACGGCCTGCAGACCCTCGCGCGACTCGGCGTCAACAAGGCGTTCCTCTCGGCCGGCGGGGTCCATCCGACGCGCGGCGTCAGCTGCTCCAATTTCCATGAGGTCGCGGTCAAGCAGGCGGCGATGCGGGTCGCGGTCGAGAAGCACCTGCTGGTCGACGCCAGCAAGTTCGGCCAGGTCAAGTCGGCCTTTTTCGCCGGCCTCGACGAGTTCGATTCGATCATCGCCTCGCCGCCGCCCGCCGCAGTCGGGCTGGAGCTCGGCGATCTCGGCGGCCGGCTGGCGATCGCCGCCGCGGCGCCCTAGCGGCGGCGACGTTTGATCTCCCGCCGGCGCGGACCTATGCTCGGCGCAGTTCGGCGGGCCGGAGCGCGCGGCGTCGGGCGGGTGGCGTTTCGCCCGGGAGGAAAATCGATGAATCGCAGAGACTTGTTGCTTTCGGGAGCCGCCTTCGCGCTCGCCCCGGGGCTCGCCAATGCGCAGGCCGCCAAGCCGCTCAAGATCGGCGTCCTCAACGACATGTCGAGCGTCTACGCCGACTATCAGGGCATCGGCTCGGTGGTCGCGGCGCGGCTGGCCGTCGACGATTACGCGGCAAAGCTCGGCGTGCCGGTCGAGATCGTGTTCGCCGACCATCAGAACAAGCCCGACGTCGGCGCCGCCATGGCGCGCAACTGGATCGACAACGACGGCGTCGACGTGATCATGGACCTGCCCAATTCGGCGGTCGCCCTCGCGGTGGTCGGCGTCTGCGAGCAGAAGAACAAGGCGGTGATCGGGTCGGGCGCCGGCTCCTCGGTGATGACCGGCCCCAGGTGCTCGCGCAACTTCATCCACTGGACCTACGACACCTATGCGCTGGGGACCGGGCTCGGCAGGGCGCTGGTCGGGCAGGGCGGCAAGAGCTGGTTCTTCGTGACCGCCGACTACGCCTTCGGCAAGGATCTCGAGAGCAACTGCGCCGCGGCCGTCCAGGCCGCCGGCGGCTCGGTGCTGGGCTCGGTGCGCCATCCCCTCAACGAGGCGGATTTCTCGTCATACCTGCTGCGCGCGCAGGCCTCGGGAGCCGACGTCGTCGCCTTCGCCAACGCCGGCGGCGACACCAACAATGCGTTCAAGCAGGCCGCCGAATTCGGCCTCGGCGCCAAACAGCGGCTCGCCGGCCTCATCCTCAACATCACCAACATTCCCGCGCTCGGCCTCGCGGCGGTGCAGAACTCGACGATCTGCACCGGCTTCTACTGGGACATGAACGAGGGCACGCGCGCCTTCGGCAAGCGCTTCCAGGCCGCGCATCCCGCCAAGATGATGCCCAACGACATGCACGCGGGCATGTATTCGGCGACCGCGCATCTCATCAAGGCGATGGCCGCGCTGAAGAGCGCCGCCGACGGCGTCGCCCTGATCGACCAGATGAAGGCGATGCCGACCGACGACCCGCTGTTCGGCAAGGGCTCGATCCGCATCGACGGCCGCAAGCTGCATCCGATGTATCTGCTGGCGACCAAGACGGTCGCCGAATCCAGGGGCGACTGGGACTATTTCAAGGTGCTCGCCGAGATCAGGCCGGAGGACGCCTGGCGCCCGCTCGACAAGGGCGGCTGCCCGTTCGTCAAGGCTTAGGGCAGGGCGCGCGCTCGGCCGGCGAAATCCGGGTCGCCGGCGGCCGGCCCGGTTCAGGCGCCCCGCCCGACGGCCTCGGCGCGGATGAAGTCGAACACCGACTGGGCGGCGGGCGACATCGGCCGGTTGCGCACCTTGATGAGGCTGTAGGGCTGGACGACGATCTGGAAATCGGTCGGAAGGATCGCGATCGCGCCGGCGGCGTCGCGCGGCGCCGAGAAGAACCGCGCGGCCTCGACCGAGATCGGCGCGATCGCCTCGGATTTGGCGACCAGGATCATGGTCAGCGTCAGCGACGCGGTCGTCGCCAGCCGCTCGGGCGGCGGCAGGTTCCTGGCCATGAACATCCCTTCGATCGTGCGGCGCAGCGGCGTTCCGCGCGGCTGCATCACCCAGTCGTAGGCGCCGAGGGCGCCGAGGCCGACCGGGCCGCGCCCGCGCAGCGGATGCCCGGCGCCGACGACCAGGCAGGCCTCCTCGACGCCGATCGTCAGGCAGTCGAACAGCGCGGGGTCGAGTTCGTCGGGGACGCGGGCGATGACGAAGTCGAGCCGCGAGGCCAGCAGCTCGCGCGCGAGCGCATTGCTGGTGTCGATCCTGAGGTCGAGTTCGATCCTGGGATGAATCGCCCGGATCTTGCCGATCGCCGGGGCCGCCAGATCGATCGCCGGCGCGCTCACCGCGCCGAGCGCGACCGCGCCGCTGCGGCCCATCCGCATGTCGGTGACTTCCTGCTCGGCCTGCAGCAGTTGCAGGAGGACCGAACGGGCGCGCCGCGCCAGCGACTGTCCGAGCGGAGTCAGGCGCACGCCGCGCGACAGCCGCTCGCACAGTTTGGCGTCGAGCAGCGATTCCATCTCCGCGAGCATCCGCGAGGCGGCGGGCTGCGAGATGTTCATCGCGCCGGCCGCCGCGCTGACCGTTTCATGATCCTCGAGCGCCACGATCATCCGCAGATGGGCGACCTTCAGCCGGCCGTGCGGCAGCGGCCGGGCCGGCTTGGCGCGGGCGGCGGAAACCTCGAATGCGGGCGGCGCCCGGCGGTCGTCGTCCATGGTCCGGTCCCAGTTGCGGCGGGACCCCATCCATACCATTTTCTTATGGTTTACGTCGCGTATCGCATTTGACTGTCATATCAATATCCAACAAGTAAAGCGAACGGGCGCGCTGGCGCCGGCGGCCGGCGGCCAAGCCGGGCGACGGGCCTGTGGCCGTGTTTGCCGGGCGCCTCGAATGCGCCCATGACAAGACGATTCGGGAGGACGCTTATGAAGTTGAAAACATTCGCCGCAGCCGTCGCGCTCGGGCTCTTCGCCCTCGGCGGGTCGGCGCTGGCCGCCGACATGGGCACCATCGGCATCGCCATGCCGACCAAGACCTCGGCGCGCTGGATCGCCGACGGCGACAACATGGTCAAGGTCCTGCAGGCCAAGGGCTACAAGACCGACCTGCAATACGCCGACGACGACATTCCCAACCAGCTCGCGCAGATCGAGAACATGATCACCAAGAAGGAGAAAGTCCTGGTGATCGCGGCGATCGACGGCACCACGCTGTCGGACGCGCTGCAGAAGGCCGCCGACGCCGGCATCAAGGTCATCGCCTATGACCGTCTCATCGTCGGCTCGGGCAATGTCGACTATTACGCGACCTTCGACAATTTCAAGGTCGGCGTGCTCCAGGCGACCACGCTCGTCCACGGCCTCGGCCTCGACGCCGGCAAGAACGGCCCGTTCAACATCGAATTGTTCGGCGGCTCGCCCGACGACAACAACGCCTTCTTCTTCTACGACGGCGCGATGTCGGTCCTGCAGCCGCTGATCGACGGCGGCAAGCTGGTCGTGCAGTCCAAGCAGACGGGCATGGACAAGGTCGGGACGCTGCGCTGGAAGGCGGAAGTGGCGCAGGCGCGGATGGACAACCTGCTGAGCGCCTTCTACACCAAGAAGCGCGTCGACGCCGTCCTGTCGCCCTATGACGGGCTCAGCATCGGCATCATCTCGGCGCTCAAGGGCGTCGGCTACGGCTCCAAGGATCAGCCGATGCCGTACATTTCGGGCCAGGATTGCGAAATCCCCTCGATCAAGTCGATCATCGCGCACGAGCAATATTCGTCGATCTTCAAGGACACCCGCGATCTGGCCAAGGTCGCCGCCAACATGGTCGACGCGGTCGTCTCGGGCGGCAAGCCGGAGATCAACGACACCAAGACCTACAACAACAAGGTCAAGATCGTTCCGTCCTACCTGCTGACGCCGCTCGCGGTCGACGCCAGCAACTGGAAGTCGGCGCTGGTCGACACCGGCTATTACAAGCTCGATCAGCTGCAGTGATCGGTTGAACGCAAGCGGTCTCCGCGCTCCGGAAACGGGCGCGGAGGCCGTTTGCTTTTTTGGTGGCGCCGCGGCGACTTTTGCGGCAATCATGACGCTTTCGCCACCGTCGCAGAGTCCGCAATGAACACAATTCTGGAAATGCGCGGGATTTCCAAGAGCTTTCCGGGCGTGAAGGCGCTGCGCGACGTCAATCTCGCCGTCAGCCAGGGCGAGATTCATGCGATCTGCGGCGAGAACGGCGCGGGCAAGTCGACCTTGATGAAGGTGCTTTCCGGCGTCTATCCCTATGGCTCCTACGAGGGGCAGATCATCTACGAGGGCGCCGAGCGCCGGTTCTCGCGGATCGCCGACAGCGAGCATCTCGGCATCATCATCATCCACCAGGAGCTGGCGCTGGTGCCGCTGCTGTCGATCGCGGAGAACATATTTCTCGGCAACGAGCCGGCGCGGATGGGGGTCATCGACTGGGGCGCGGCGTTCACCCGCACCCGCGATCTCCTCGCCAAGGTCGGCCTGAAGGAATCGCCCAACGCGCTGATCACCAATCTCGGGATCGGCAAGCAGCAGCTGGTCGAGATCGCCAAGGCGCTCGCCAAGAAAGTCAAGCTGCTGATCCTCGACGAGCCGACCGCGAGCCTCAACGAAACCGACAGCGACGCCCTGCTGAAGCTGCTCGTCGAGTTCAAGGGCCAGGGCATCACGTCGATCATCATCTCGCACAAGCTCAACGAGCTCGCCAAGGTCGCCGATTCCATCACCGTGCTGCGCGACGGGGCGACCGTCGAGACGATCGACTGCCATGTCGAGAGCATCAGCGAGGGGCGCATCATCAAGAGCATGGTCGGCCGCGAAATGTCCGACCGCTATCCCCCGCGCGAGCCGAAGATCGGCGAGCGCCTGTTCGAGATCAAGAACTGGCGGGTCGAGCACCCGCAGCACGCCGGCCGCGAAGTGATCAAGGGGATCGACCTCAACGTCAACCGCGGCGAGGTCGTCGGCATCGCCGGCCTGATGGGCGCCGGGCGCACCGAACTGGCGATGAGCGTGTTCGGCCGCGCCTATGGCCGCAACGTGCGCGGCGAGGCGTTCATGAACGGCGCCCCGATCGACGTCTCCAACATCCAGCGCGCCGTCGCCGCCGGCATCGCCTATGTCACCGAGGACCGCAAGAGCCTCGGGCTCGTGCTCAGCGAGGACATCAAGAACAACGTCACCCTCGCCAACCTGCCCGGCATCGCCTGGCGCGGGGTGATCGACAGTCATCGCGAAGCGCGGATCGCCCAGCAATATCGCGACATGCTGAAGATCCGCTCGTCCGGCATTTTCCAGAAGACGGTCAACCTGTCCGGCGGCAACCAGCAGAAGGTCGTCCTCAGCAAATGGCTGTTCGCGCAGCCGCAGATCCTCATCCTCGACGAGCCGACGCGCGGCATCGACGTCGGCGCGAAATACGAGATCTACGGCATCATCAACGACCTCGCCGCGGCCGGCAAGGGCGTGATCGTGATCTCCTCCGAAATGCCGGAGCTGCTCGGCATCTGCGACCGCATCTACGTCATGAACGAGGGCAAGTTCGTCGACGAGATGCCCGCCAAGGGCGCGACGCAGGAGAAGATCATGGCCTCGATCATGAAGCAGTATGGGGTCGCCGCATGAAACACGAAACCGTCGCGCTGCCGGGCCCGGATCAGGCGAGCGCGCGCGCGAGCTTCTGGAAGAACAACCTGCGCGACTACGGCCTGCTCGTGTCGCTGCTGCTGATCATGGGCTTCTTCGAGATCATGACCGGCGGCGTGCTGCTCGATCCCGTCAACATCACCAACCTCATCCTGCAGAACAGCTATATCGTCGTGATGGCGCTCGGCATGCTGCTGGTCATCGTCGGCGGCAACATCGATCTCAGCGTCGGCTCGATCGTCGGCTTCGTCGGCGCGGTCTCGGCCTCGCTGATGGTCTACGAGAAGGTTCCCTATCCCCCTGTCATCCTGCTCGCGCTCGTGCTCGGCGGGGCGATCGGCGCCGCGCAGGGCTATTTCATCGCCTACAGCAAGATACCCGCCTTCATCGTGACGCTCGCGGGAATGCTGATCTTCCGCGGCCTCACCGGCAACATGCTGCTCGGCCAGTTCGTCGGGCCGTTCGCGCGCGGCTTCCAGGCGATCAGCGCCGGCTTCATCCCCGATTTCAGCCAATTCGGCATCCTCAAGGCGGGCGCGGGGGATGACCAGTTCTTCTGGCTGTCGATGCTGATCGGCGTCGTCGGCGCGGCGCTGCTGATTTTCTTCAGCACGCGGCGGTGGATGCGCGACAACGCCCAGTCGATGGAGACCGAACCGTTCGCGCTGTTCGTCGGCAAGAATGCGATCTTCGCGATCCTCATCCTAGGCTTCAGCTATCTGCTCGCCTGGAACAAGGGCCTGCCGAACGTGCTGATCATCATGGGCGCGCTGATCCTGCTCTACCAGTTCGTCACCACCCGGATGACGATCGGCCGGCGGATCTATGCGATGGGCGGCAACCGGCTCGCCGCCCAGCTCTCCGGGATCCGCACCGAGCGGCTGACGTTCCTCACTTTCGTCAATATGGGCGTGCTCGCCGGCCTCGCCGGGCTGATCGTCGCCGCCCGGTTGAATTCGGCGACGCCGAGCGCCGGCAATGCGTTCGAACTCGACGTCATCGCCGCCTGCTTCATCGGCGGCGTCTCCGCCTCGGGCGGCGTCGGCAAGGTGATGGGCGTGGTCATCGGCGCCTTCTTCATGGGCGTCATGAACAACGGCATGTCGATCCTCGGCATCGGCATTTTCTGGCAGCAGGTCGTCAAGGGCGTGGTCCTGCTCGCCGCCGTCTATGTCGACGTCTACCAGAAGAACAAGGGCTAGCGCCACGCGGACGCGGGCGCCGCCCGCGTCTACAGCGACGCGGTCGGCGCCTGCGCCTACGGCGGCTCTATCGTCGCCATCGCGAGCGTCGCCATGATCGGAACCGCCGCGCCCATCTTGCGCCCGCGCTCGGGATTGGAGGCGTTGCCGTCGAGCGTGCGCTTGTAGACGCCCTGGGCGATCGCGGCGATCCGGAAGAAGCTGAACGCGATGAGGAACGTCCAGTGCGGGATCTCGGCGAGGCCCGCCCGCCGGCAATAGGCGGCGACATAGTCGGCCTCGGTCGGGATGCCGAGCGCGGCGCGATCGAGCCCGGCGAGGCCGCGAAAGTCGCCGGCGTTCGGCAGCCGCCATTGCATGCATTGATAGGCGAGATCGGCGAAGGGGTGGCCGAGCGTCGAAAGCTCCCAGTCGAGCACGGCGAGCAGGCGCGGCGTCGCGGCGTCGAAGATCATGTTGTCGATGCGCCAGTCGCCGTGGACGAGCGCGACGCGGCCGTCGTCCGCGGGCATATTCGCGCCGAGCCAGTCGATCAGCCGGTCCATCGCGGGGATGGCGTCGGTCTCGCTCGCACGATACTGCTCGCTCCAGCGCTGCCATTGGCGCGCGAAATAGTTGCCGGGCTTGCCGAAGTCGGCGAGCCCGACCGCCTGGACGTCGATCGCGTGCAGCCGCGCGAGCGCATCGTTCATCGCGTCATAGACGCCGGCGCGCTCCTCGCGCGACGATCCCTCGATCCCGGGGTCCCAGAAGATGCGGCCCTCGACATGGCTCATCAGGTAGAACACCGACCCGGTCACGCTCTCGTCCTCGCACAGCGCGAGCGCGCGCGGCGCGGGATAGCCGGCGATTCCCAGCGCCCGCAGGACGCGGAACTCGCGTTCGACCATATGCGCCGATTTCAGCAGCTTGCCCGGCGGCTTGCGGCGCAGCACGTAGCGGCGCGCCGGCGTGTCGACGAGATAGGTCGGGTTGGACTGGCCGGTGTCGAACTTGCGCACGGCGAGCGGACCGACGAAGTCGGCGATATGCGCGCGCGCCCACGCCTCCAGCCGCGCGACGTCGAGGCCGAGCGGTTCGTCGGTCATTGCGGCGGCTTGTTGCTGTAGCGCTTCAGCTCGTTCTTGGCGATGACGCGCCGGTGCACCGCGTCGGGCCCGTCGGCGAGCCGCAGCGTGCGCACGTGGACCCACATGCTGGCGAGCGGGAAATCCTGGCTGACGCCGGCGCCGCCGTGCATCTGCACCGCCTGGTCGATCACCTCGAGCGCGACCCGCGGCGCGATCACCTTGATCTGCGAGATCAGCGGCGCGGCGGCGCGCACCCCCTGCGTGTCCATCGTCCAGGCCGCCTTCAGGCACAGCAGCCGCGCCATCTCGATCGACATCCGGCATTCCGCGATGATGTCGTGGTTGGCGCCGAGCGCGATCAGCTTCTGGCCGAACGCCTCGCGCGTCTGCGCGCGCCGGCACATCGCCTCCAGCGCCCGCTCGGCCTGGCCGATCGCGCGCATGCAATGATGGATGCGGCCCGGACCGAGCCGCCCCTGCGCGATCTCGAAGCCGCGCCCGCGGCCCAGCACGAGCGCGGCGCGCGGGACGCGCACGTCGGTGAAGCGGATGTGCAGGTGGCCGTGCGGCGCGTCGTCCGCCCCATAGACCTTCATGGCGCGCAGCTTTTCGATGCCGCTCGCGCCGGCGGGGACGAGCAGCATCGAATGGCGCGCGTGGCGCGCCGCGTCGGGATCGGTCAGCGCCATCACGATGTACAGCGAGCAGCGGGGATCGCCGGCGCCCGACGACCACCATTTCTCGCCGTTCAGCACCCATTCCTCGCCCTCGAGCCGCGCCTCCATCGCGATATTGGTGGCGTCGGACGAGGCGACCCCGGGCTCGGTCATCAGATAGGCCGAGCGCGCGCGGCCCTCGAGCAACTCGGGCAGCCAGCGCGCCTTCTGCTCGGCCGAGCCGAACCGCTCCAGCACTTCCATATTGCCGGTGTCGGGCGCCGAACAGTTGAACACTTCCGAGGCGAGCGGGGACCAGCCCATTTCCTCGGCGAGATAGGCGTATTCGACCGTGGTCAGGCCGTGGCCCTTCTCGGAACCGGTCAGCCAGAAGTTCCACAGCCCGCGCGATCGCGCGCGCCCCTTCAGATCGGCGAAAATCTCGGTCATCCGGGCGGTCGGCCGGAAGCGGTCGCCGTCGCGGCCGACCTCGGCCTCGTATTCGGCCTCGACCGGCATGATCTCGTCGCGCACCATGGCGCGCACCGCGCCGATCAGCGGGCGCACCCGCTCCGTGATGCCGAGATCCATGGGTCGCTCCCTGCGTTTGCTTGTGCCGGCAGTTGACCCTCATTCGGCCGGACGCGCAAGGCCGCGCGGCGCCGGTCGCCTTGGCCATGACGCGCGACCTCGCCGACCGCTGGCCACGCGGGAATCGAGGGGCCGAACGCGATCCTACTTCGGGAACGGCACCGGCTTGTCCGACATCGTCTGCAGATAGGCGAGTATGTCGGCGCGCTTGTGAGCGTCGGATTCGCCGGGATAGCTCATCTTGGTGCCGGCGACGTCGGCCTTCGGATTGGTGATCAGCTTGTTGATGCCCTCATAGGTCCAGTCGCCGCCCAGCGCCTTCAGGCCGTCTGAATAGGCAAAGCCCGCGATCGAGGCGACGGGGCGGCCGACCACGCCCCACAGCGGCGGACCGACCTTGGCCGGCGCGCCCTTGTCGAAATTATGGCAGGCCTGGCAGGCCTTGGTGTCGGCGGCGCCCCTGGCCGGATCCGCCTTGGCGAGCAGGGCGGGCAGCGGCTCCTCGGGCGCGGCGTTCTTCGGGGCCGTCGCCGCGGCTTCCTCCGCCGCCGGCAGCGCGTAGCCCGGCTTCGACCCCTTGTGCGGCGTGAAAATCGCGTTGCTGAAGATCCCCAGCGCCATCGTGAACAGCAATGTCCCGAGCACGGCCATCGCCAGTTTGTTGGTGTCGGTCGTTTCCATGCGCGACGCAGCCCCAGTGCGGAAATCGCCGGCCGGCGCGAGTCCTCGCGCGGCCGGGCCGGCTGGTGATTACCCGCTTTGCGCGCGACTTGGCAACACGTATAAACGGCACCCTTTGTCGTTTTGCGCCCGGTCCGGGCGGTCGGAGTCGCAGACAGCCCATGACGGCGTCCCTCGTCATCATTCCCGCGCGCATGGGCTCGACCCGCCTGCCCGGCAAGCCGCTCGCCGACATCCGCGGCGAACCGATGATCGTCCATGTCTGGCGCCGCGCGGTCGAGGCCGAAGTCGGCCCCGTGCTGGTCGCCGCCGACGATCCTGCGATCGCGCACGCGATCGAGGCGGCCGGCGGGCGCGCCATTTTGACGCGGACCGACCACGCCTCGGGCTCGGACCGGATTTTCGAGGCGCTCGAGGGGTTCGACCCGGCGCGGCGGTTCGACGTGATCGTCAACGTGCAGGGCGACCTGCCGACCATCGAGGCCGCCGCGGTGCGCGCCGCCGCCCGCCTGCTAGACGACGGCGAGGCCGCGATCGCGACGCTGGCGACGCCGATCCGCCGCGACGAGGAGCGCGACGATCCCAATGTGGTCAAGGCGGTGGCGACCGAGGTCGCGCCCGGCCGGCTGCGCGCGCTCTACTTCACTCGCGCGCGCGCGCCGTGGGGCGAGGGGCCGCTGCTGCACCATATCGGCCTCTACGCCTATCGCCGCGAGGCGCTCGCGCGGTTCGTCGCGCTGCCCCCGTCGCCGCTCGAGCGGCGCGAACGGCTCGAGCAGCTGCGCGCGCTGGAGGCGGGGATGAGAATCGACGTCGCGCTGGTCGACACGCTCCCGCTCGGGGTCGACACGCCGGCCGATCTGGAGCGCGCGCGGCGGATGCCGGCGCCGGCGACGAGGATGAAATGACCGCATCAGCAACCATCGCCTACCAGGGCGAGCCGGGCGCGAATTCGCACATCGCCTGCGCCGAGAGCTTCCCCGCCATGACGCCCCTGCCGTGCCCGACCTTCGAGGACGCCTTCGCCGCGCTGCAGGACGGCGTCGCCGATCTCGCGATGATCCCGATCGAGAATTCGATCGCCGGGCGGGTCGCCGACATCCACAACCTCCTGCCAGCCTCCGGGCTCCACATCGTCGGCGAGACCTTCCTGCCGATCCATTTCCAGTTGCTCGGCGTCCAGGGCGCGCGGCTGTCCGACCTGCGCTCGGTGCACAGCCACGTGCACGCGCTCGGCCAGTGCCGCAAGATCATCCGCAAGCTCGGCCTCAAGCCGGTGGTGGCTGGCGACACCGCGGGCTCGGCGCGCGAGGTCGCCGAATGGGGCGATCCCAGCCGCGCCTCGCTGGCGACCCGGCTGGCCGGCGAAATCTACGGGCTCGACAATCTCGGCGCCGACGTCGAGGACGAGCCGCACAACACCACGCGCTTCGTCATCCTCTCGAAGACGCCGCGCTGGGCGTCCCCCGGCGAGGGGCCGCTGGTGACGACGTTCATCTTCCGGGTGCGCAACGTGCCCGCCGCGCTCTACAAGGCGCTCGGCGGCTTCGCCACCAACGGCGTCAACATGACCAAGCTCGAGAGCTACATGGTGGAGGGCGAATTCTCCGCCACCCAGTTCCTCAGCGACGTCGACGGCCATCCCGAGGATCCGCCGCTGCGCCGGGCGCTGGAGGAGCTCGCCTTCTTCTCCAAGGAAATGCGCATCCTCGGGGTGTTTCCGGCGCATCGCTTCCGGGTCGAAACGCAGAAGGCGGCCGAATAGGGCTGGGCGCCGGCCGCGCCTAGCCAAAGCGACCCGCAGCGCTTAACTAACGGATTCAGCCGCGCGCGACCCCCGCCGCCTCGCGACCCGGGGCCGCGGCAATCGGGATACGATCATGCAAGGCATTGATATTTCCACGGTCGTGTTCGCGGTCGTCGCCATTTTCGTGGTCTGGAAACTGCGCTCGGTGCTCGGCACGCGCAACGGCGCCGAGCGCCCGCCGGTCGACCCGGCGGCCGGGCCGCCCGGTCCGGGCGGCTTCTCCCGGCCGATGGGCCAGGTCGTCCGCCTGCCGACCGCCGCCGCGCCGCCGGCCGCCGCCGTCGCCGCGCCGGCGGATGCGGCGCAGCGCTGGAAGGGCTTCGCCGAGCCCGGCTCGCGACTCGCCGACGGCCTCGACGCGCTCGCCGCCGCCGATCCCTCGTTCTCGCCGGCCGGATTCATCGCCGGCGCCCGGTCGGCCTATGAGATGATCGTGACCGCCTTCGCCAAGGGCGACCGCGCGACGCTCGGCAATCTGCTCGCGCCCGAACCGCTGGACAATTTCAGCAAGGCGATCGCGGCGCGCGCCGCCAGCGGCGAGACGATGGAGACGACCCTGGTGTCGATCGACGCCGCCACGCTCGAGGATGCGCGGCTCGTCGGCCCGGCGGCGCAGATCACGGTGCGCTTCGCCGCCAAGCTGATCTCCCACACGCGCGACAGGTCCGGCGCCGTGATCGAAGGCTCCGCCGACGCGGTCGTCGACCATCTCGACATCTGGACCTTCTCCAGGAACACCGGCTCGCGCAATCCGAACTGGCAGTTGAGCGCGACCGAAACCGTCCATTAGCGCGCGATGGCCGCGGATCTCGAGCCGGTCGGTTTCGCCGATCTCGCGGGGTTCGATGAGGACGATTGCCTCGCGGCGTTCCGGGCGTTCCGGCGTTCGGCCGAGGCGCTCTCTGCGGGCGTCGCGCCGACGCGCCCGGGACGGGCGCCCCCGTCCTCGCTGGCGGCGATGGCACGCGAGGCGCTATCGATCGAAATCGCCGCGCCGGCTGCGGCGCGGGCGTTCTTCGCGGCGCGGTTCCGGCCGTGGCGGCTCCGCCCGGGCGGAGCGCCCGGCTTCCTGACCGGCTATTTCGAGCCGCGCCTGCGCGGATCGCTGACCCGCGGCGCAGCGTTTGCGACGCCCGTGCTGGCGCGTCCCGACGATCTCGTCGCGCTCGCGCCCGGGCAGTCGCCGCCTTCCCTCGATCCCACGGTCACCGGCGGGCAGCGCCTGCCTGGCGGCGCTTTAGACCCCTATCCCGCGCGGGCGGCGATCGAGGCGGCCGCGGCGGCGGGCGCCGGGCGGCCGATCCTTTGGCTCGAGGACGCCGTCGACTTGTTCATCGCCCAGGTCCAGGGCTCGGCGAGCGTCGAACTGCCCGACGGTCGCCTCGTGCGGCTCGCCTATGACGGGCGCAACGGCCAGCCCTACACGTCGATCGGCCGCCTGCTGATCGAGGCGGGCGAGATTCCCGAGTCCGAAATGTCGCTCGCGCGGCTGACGGCCTGGCTGCGCGGGCACGGGCTCACGCCGGGCGCCCCGGCGCGCAACCTGATGCAGCGCAACAAGTCCTATGTCTTCTTCCGTCTGGAGACCGACTTCGATCCCGCGCAAGGCCCGATCGGCGGGGCAGGCGTCGCGCTGACCGCGCTGCGCTCGATCGCGGTCGACCGCGGCCTCTGGGCCTACGGGACGCCGTTCTGGCTCGACGCGCTCATTCCCTGGCGCGAGGCCGGCCGGAGCCCGTTCCGTCGCCTGACGATCGCCCAGGATACCGGTTCGGCGATTCTCGGCGCCGCGCGCGCCGACCTTTTCTTTGGCGGCGGCGACGAGGCGGGCCGGCGCGCCGGCGACATCCGGCATGACTGCGATTTCACCGTCCTCCTGCCGCTCGGAGAGACGCCGTGAGCGACACGCCGCCGCGCGCCGCGCGCCCGCGCCGGCTTTCGGACGAGGAGATCGACCTGTGGATCGCCGTGGCCAAGAGCGTCGCGCGCCGGCACGGCGCGAAACTGCCGACCCCGCGCAAGACCGAGCCGGCCTCCGCCGCCCCGACGCCGGCCCCCGCCGAACCCGCGCGGCGGCGGGCTCAAGCCGCGCCCAAGCCCGCGCCGCCGGCGCCGCACCCACCGCTGGCGCCGCTGGAGCGCCGGCTGAGGAAGCAGCTCGCTCAGGGCCGCAGCGCGATCGACCAGTCGATCGACCTCCACGGCATGACCCAGGCGCAGGCGCATCAGGCGCTGCGCGGCTTTCTGCTGTTCGCGCAGTCGCGCGGCGACCGCCTGGTGCTCGTCGTCACCGGCAAGGGCGCGGCGCGGGCGGGCGCGGTCGGACCCTATGATTTCAACCCTCCGGGGATCCTGCGCCGCATCGTGCCCCAATGGCTGGGCGCGCCCGACATGCGCGGCGTGGTGCTCGGGTTCGAGGAAGCCGGGCGCCCGCATGGCGGGGCGGGGGCGCTCTACGTGCGGCTGCGGCGAAACGAGCGCTCCGGCCGCTGATCGCGATGCGCCGCCACGCTCGTCCACGCTGGGCTCGTCGACCAGGGCCCCTCGATCCGGCCTTGCGATCCCGGCGCCGGTTCATCGATTCTTGACGCAGCGGGCGCTATCTGGATCGCCGGAGCAAGTCGCTCCCGGCGCGTCCCGTCGGCGGCGGAGGATCGAATGTCGGTGCGATACGAACCAACCGAACCGGCGCGCTTCGCTGTCGAAACGGTCGGCGGCGACGAACAGATCACGATCGGGGCGCAGCGCAGCGCCCTCGTCGCGCTGTTTCTCATCGTCTGGCTCGGCGGCTGGACCGTCGGCGGCGTCGCGGCGATGGCCTCGCTGGCGCGGCATTTCCATCCATTCCTCCTGTTCTGGCTGTGCGGCTGGGCGCTCGGCTGGGTGTCCGTCGTGGTCGCGCTCGGATGGATGCTGTCGGGCTCGGAGAACCTGCGGGTGATCGGATCCGACCTCGCGATCAGCTACCGTCTGCTCGGCCTGACGAGAACCCGGCTGTTCCGCGGAGCCGACATCCGGGGCCTGGCGGCTTGCGAGACGCCTCTCTACGGCCGCGCCAATCAGGTGAGCCTGCCGTTCTTCGGCGGCGCCCGGTTTGGCTGTCTTCGGTTTTCCTACGGCGCCCGCAGCGTCTACGTCGGGGCGGGGCTCGACCAGGCCGAAGGGCGCCTCATCCTGGATCGCCTGCGCGATCGCCTGCCGCCCAGCGCGACGCTGCCCGCAGGCGGCGAATTGCCCTGAAACCCCGGCCGGCGACGCCCGGCCCGGCGCATTGACCTCGCCCGCCGGGAGTGCGAGGAGGGCGCGGCTCTTCTTGGAGACTCGGGCTTCATGGCGCGCGCGGTGGACGTTCTGGGGCTCGGCAATTCGCTCGTCGACATCATCGCGACGACCAGGGACGATTATCTGGTCGCCCAGGCGATGCAGAAGGGCGCGATGACCCTCATCGACGAGGCGCGCGCGGAAAGCCTCTATGCGGCGCGCGAGCAACCCACCATCGTCTCGGGCGGTTCGGCGGCCAATACCGTCGTCGGCGTCGGCTCGTTCGGCGTCGAGGCGGCCTATATCGGCAAAGTGAAGAGCGATTCGCTCGGCCACGCGTTCACCCGTGATCTGCGCGCGACCGGCGTCGCCTTCGACACCGCGCATGCGACCGACGGCCCCGCGACCGGCCGCTGCTTCGTCTATGTGACGCCGGACGGCGAGCGCACGATGAACACCTATCTGGGCGCCAGCACCCATCTCGCGCCGGTCGACGTCGACCCGGACCTCGTGCGCAGCGCCCGCCTCATCTATCTCGAGGGCTACATGTGGGACCGGCCGGCCGCCAAGGCGGCGTTCCAGAAGGCGGCGACGATCGCCCACGGCGCCGGCGCCCGCGTCTCGCTGACGCTATCGGATTCCTTCTGCGTCGACCGCTTCCGCGCCGAATTTCTCGATCTGATGCGCAGCGGCCAGGTCGACACGATCTTCTCCAACACCGAGGAAGTCCTCTCGCTGTACCAGACCGCCGATCTCGACGCGGCGCTCGCCGCCTTGCGCGCCGAGGGCGTGCTCGGCGTCGTCACGCGCTCGGAAAAAGGCTCGATCGTGCTCGACGGGCCGACCACTCGTGAAGTGCCGGCCTTTCCGATCGAGCGGCTGGTCGACACGACCGGCGCCGGCGACCTGTTCGCGGCGGGCTTCCTCGCCGGCATGGCGCGCGGCGCCGACTATTACGTCTGCGGCCGGCTCGGCGCGCTCGCCGCGGCCGAGATCATCCAGCACCTCGGCGCCCGGCCGCTGGTGACCCTGGCGGCGCTCGCGGCGGAGCGCGGCATCGCTTTTTGATGCGGCGGACCGGCCGTCACGGCTCCGCGGTCACCACATAGCCCATGCCCCGCAGCAGCTCGATGAGCCCGTCCCTGCCGACCAGATGCAGCGCGCCGACCGCGACAAAGGCGCCGCCGGCGGCGAGCAGCGGCGCGACCTTCTCGGCCATCGTCCTGTTGCGCGCGCCGAGCAGGCTGCGCGTCATCGCGTCCTGCGCCGCCGTTTCCTCGGGCGTCAGTATCCCGCTCGCGTCGATGACGGCGAAAATGTCGCTCGGCCGCTGCAGCACGTAGAGACTGACCAGCGTCGCGTAGAAATCGTCCGTGGTCTGCGGGCGGCGCGCCGTGCTGACGAGCGCCATCGCCGCCAGCTTCGGGTCCAGGGCGGCGAGCAGGTCGGCCTGCTCGGCGACCGTTTCGAGCCCGACGACCGTCACACCGAGCCCCTTGGCGGTGCGGGCGATGAGATCGTCGACGACCGGCAGCTCGCGAAGCTGCCGCTGCGCCTCGCATGCCGGCGCCGCCGCCAGCGCCGCGAGGAACCACGGCCGCAGACGATGCGCCATTTCGACGGTGACGCCGCGGCCGGCGAGAAACTTCTCGACCAGCGCGACCTCCGCTGGCGAGCCGATTCCCGCCAGCGTATCGGTGTCGCGCGCCAACGCCCTCACCATCAGCGTCGCGCCGAGTTCGGCGAGCCCGTAGGCGTCGAACGGCCCGCCGAGTTCGGTGGCGACGATCTTCGCCCCGACGATATGGGCGGCCGCGGCCCTGGCGATCGCGACCGCGCGGTCGTCGGTCGAGTGGATCGTGCCGAACAGGTACGAAGGCGCGGCGGGAGGCTTTTCGACGCGCCACAGCAGGCCCTGACCATTGAGGTTCTCGTCGCCCCGCCGCAGGCGTGCGCGCGCGAGCGCGCCGCTGGCGAGCGCGGGATCGGCCGAGATGTCGCGGCCCGCGCAGACCGGCGGCGGCTCCTGAAGCGATTCGGCGCCCGCGGCCGGCGCGGCGAGGGCGAGCAGGATGAGGGCGGCCGCCGCGCGGATCTGCCGCGTCGGCGCGCTCATAGCTTGCGCAACGCGACCTCCTCGATCCGGTGGCTCGCGCCCTTGGTCAGGAGCAGGCTGGCGCGTGGCCGGGTCGGCAGGATGTTCTCGTGGAGGTTGACGAGGTTGATCCGGGTCCAGATCGCGCGCGCGATCGCGCGCGCCGCATCGTCGCCGAGATCGGCATATTTGTGGAAATAGCTGCGGGGGTCGCGGAACGCGGTCTGCCGCAGCCGCATGAAGCGCGCGACGTACCATTTTTCCAGCAGCGCCTCGTCGGCGTGCAGGAACACCGAGAAATCGAAGAAATCGGAGACGAACGGGATCATCTTGTCCTCGCGCGACAGGCGATTGGGCAAGAGAACGTTGAGCCCCTCGACGATGAGAATGTCGGGCCGGTCGACCACGATCGCCTCCCCCCGCACCACATCGTAGACGAGATGCGAATAGACAGGCGCGACGACGTTGCGCTTGCCCGCCTTCACCTCCGAGAGAAAGCGGATCAGCGCGGTGCCGTCGTAGCTCTCGGGAAAACCCTTGCGCTCCATCAGGCCGTCGCGCTGCAGCGCCTCGTTCGGGTGCAGGAAGCCGTCGGTCGTCACCAGTTCGACCTTGGGCGTGTTGGTCCAGCGCGTCAGCAGCGCCTGCAGCACGCGCGCGGTCGTCGACTTGCCGACCGCGACGGATCCGGCGATGCCGATGATATAGGGCACCTTGCCGTCGTCGGCGCCGAGGAATCTCTGGGTCGCCTTGAACAGGCCCTGGGTCGCCGCGACGTAGAGCGCGAGCAGCCGCGACAACGGCAGGTAGATCGCGATCACCTCGTCGAGCGAGATGGGATCGTGCATCGATTGCAGCTTGCGTAGATCCTCGGCCGTCAGCGTGAGTTGCGTGTCGGCGCGCAATTTGGCCCATTCGTCGCGCGTGAAACGGCGGAATGGCGAAGCGATCGCCTCGGGGATTTGCGGCGGCGGCGGATCGCTCATGCCGAACACGAGACCTCCGGGATTGCGCACGGCGCGCGTGCCGCGCCGTCGATCTGCCGACGGGGGCCTCGCTCCGGTCTTCACGATGCGCGCGCCGCCTTTTCCTCGTGGCCCGAACGGCCGGTCCGCCGTTCGAGCTCGCTGAGCACGTCGCCGAGCGAAACCTCGCGCGCCTCGAGGACGACGAGCATGTGATAGAGCACGTCGGCCGCTTCCGCGCGAAGCGCCTCGTCGCTCTGGCCGACCGCCGCGATGACGAATTCGATCGCCTCCTCGCCGAACTTCTTGGCTGCGCCGCGCGGGCCTTGCTCCAGCAGCGACCGCGTATAGGACTTCTCGCTGCTGGCCTGCGCGCGCAGCGCGATCGTTCGGGCGAGGTCGTCGAGGGAGAACATGGGGGGCGCCGGTCCGGACAGGGCCTCATTGTGACGCCGAACCGGGCGGATGTCGAGGAAGGGCGCCTGGCGCGACTGCGTCGCAGTCGACCGCGCGGCTGCGCAGAGAAGCGCGGCCGGCGCACGCGCCGATGGCGACGCCCCGGTCTTCGCCCCGGTCACGGCCGACGAATCTCCGTTCATGGGACACGCGGCAGCATGCGCCGGAGCACGCCGTCGCGCATCACGTAATGATGCGCGAGCGATGCGGCGGCGTGTAGCAGCGCCAGAGCGAGCAGGACATCGGCGCCGAGACCATGCCAATGGGTGATCGGCTTGCGCCAGGCCGGATCGCCCCATTGCGGGACATTGAACAGGCCGAACAGGCCGTAGCCGCGAACGACGGCGTTGACGATCCCGAGCCCGACGACGGCGAGCAGGAAGCCATAGAGTGCGTAATGCGTCGGCGCGGCGAGGAAGCCGAGAACGCCCGCATCGGCCGGCGGCAACCGGCGTCCGCGCAAGCCACGCCAGAGGAGGGGCCCGGCCAGCGCGAGCGCGAGGACGAAGCCGAGCGAGACATGGACCGACCAATAGCCGGTCTGCAGCGGCCCGCGCGGCGCCCAATCGGCGGTCTGGCCGATGATCCAAAGCAGCACGACCAGGCCGGCGGTCAGCCAGTGCAGCCCGATCGTGATTCCATCGTATCGCTGGCTGGTCGCGTCCGCCATGATCGTCGTTCGCCGCTTCGTCTTCCGGGTCCGGCCGCGCGGCTTCGGTCGGACCCGGGGGCCGTCGCGATCCAGGCCGGCGGCAACCCGCGCCGCCCAGTTCGGTTGCCGAGGGTGCGGCGTCAAGCGCGCGTCGTGCAAGGATCCCTGGCGCGGGCCCGCCATCCCTCCGCGTCGCCCAGGCCCGGAAATGCTTGGAAGCCCTCGGAAGCTTTTGGAAATCCTTTATTTCCCGATTTCATGAGATTTGGCGGGATTCCAAGGGCTTGCGAGCGAGCGGAAGCTTTTTGCGCCCCCGCGTCGGCCGCGCTTCGAGGGCGCCCGAAGGCCCCGGCACACGCCAGGACTTCGCGACCCATCGGATAAATCTTTGTGATGGCTAGCCATATCGAGATGTGTGCTCACGCCTGGCGCGAGAGGGGGCGCATCCCAACTGCTCGCCTAACGGAAGAGCAAGCCGCGCGTCGAGAGCCGCGCCGGGCGGACGATCGGGGATGGGCGCGCGGACGGCCGCCGGCGCCGAGCGCATAGGTTCATGCGATCCGACGGCTGCGGGCTTCGGCGGAGCGCCCGCCCGTTCGCCGGACCTCGGATCGAAAACAGGGAAATGGTCGATCGAAAGACTTCGACGATGCGGCCGTCATTCCAGCGCATACGGACTCATCGGCGTGCTCGAACTCGTCCGCGCACACCGAGCCCTGGCGGCGCCGGGAAGGCCGAAAGCGCGCCCGCGCGCGGCTTTCCGACCTTCCCGGAGAACCTTACTTCAGATTGCTCGAGACTTCGTTGAACGTGTTCTGCATATGCGTTCCGACCGCCGTGATCGCGGCGATGATCGCCACGGCGATCAGCGAAGCGATGAGGCCGTATTCGATCGCGGTCGCGCCGCTCTCGTCGGTGAGGAATTTGTTGCTGGCGTTGTGCATCCCGGTGGCTCCTGTTTCCCCTTCGACGCGACCTTCGTGGTCATTTCATGCCACGTCTCGCGAACCCTACTAGACAGGAGTTCCAAACCCATTAAACCGAATCCTCCCAATCGACCCGAAAGGACTCCGGGGCCCCCTATGTCGCTTTTTGGTGAAGGAAGGCTGACGACTCGTGGTTGACAAGGGATGTCCGGCGCCCGCATCCGGCCCCACGGGTGGGGCGCGCCGCGCGGCCCGGCTCATGATCGCGGCGCCGGCATGGTCAGATAGAGGATGCGCTTCTGCTCGACGCGCGCGCGCGCGAGGCTGTCGAGGATGAGGCCGCAGGCGAGCATCAGCGCGGCGAACAGCGTGAGCCCGGTGCAGAGGACGACGGTGGGGATGCGCGGCACGAGTCCGGTGGCGAAATAGGTGGCGAAGATCGGGATCGCAAGCGTCACCGCCAGGACGACCGCAGCGCCGGCGAGGGATCCGAAAAACAGGGCGGGCCGCGTCTCCTTGAGGAGCAGGGCGAACGTCGACAGGATGCGCAGCCCGTCGCGGAACGTGCGCAGCTTGGACGACGAGCCTTCGTCCCGCTTGCCATAGGGCAACTCGATTTCCGCGGTCGGCAGCCGCAGTTGGCTGGCGTGGACGGAGAGTTCCGTCTCGATCTCGAAGCCGGAGGAAAGCGCGGGAAAGCTCTTGACGAACCGTCTGGAAAAGGCCCGGTAGCCCGAGAAAATGTCCTCGAAGCCGGCGCCGAACAATGCGCAATAGAGGCGGTTGAACAGGCGGTTGCCGATCGCGTGGCCGCGCCGGTGGGCGTCGGAGGCGATCCCCGCGCGCGCGCCGATCGCCATGTCGACATTGTCACGCCCGACGCACGCGACGAGCAGCGGCGCCGACGCGGCGTCGTAGGTTCCGTCGCCGTCCGCCATGAGATAGATGTCGGCCTCGATGTCGGCGAACATCCGCCGCACGACATTGCCCTTGCCGGGCCGCGGTTCGAAATGCACTTCCGCGCCTGCCGCCGCGGCGACTTTGGCGGTGGCGTCGCTCGAGGCGTTGTCGAAGACGACGATGCGCGCGCCTGGAAGGGCGCGCTGGAACTCGCCGACCACGCGGGCGATCGAGGCGGCCTCGTTGTGGCAGGGCAGCACGACCGCGACACGGGCCGGCGCCGGCTCGGAACCCGCCAGGCGCGCGAGCGCGGCGCGCATGTGCGGCGCGGCGGCGCCCAGCGATCGGGTCGATATCGCTGAGCCGGCCGGCGCGGCCGGACCAGGGAAATCCTCCGCCGGGCTGCCGTCGCGGGCCTGCCCCAAGCGCTCGCTCTGCGACATATTTTCTCCCAGCCGGCTTTCGCGCCATTGAGCTAACCCGATTTCAATCATTGGCGGGGAAAGGTTGAACGTTCGTGAAGGAACGCGCCCGATTCGGGGATATCCGGCCGCCGCGCGTCGCTTCGATCTGGAGATTTCGCGCATGTCGATCGCCGTCATCCGTCCGCCGGAATCGCTTCCCGCCGCGCGGGCGCCTTCGTCGGTGCAATCGATCGGCGCGCTCAGCGTGATCGGCCTGCTCCTGGCGCTGGCGGTCTCCTGGCCGATCGCCGGCGAGGTGTGGCGCACCGGCGCCTTCGCCAACACCGACGATGCGATGCGGCTGGTCGAAGTGCGCGACTGGCTGGCGGGCCAGGGCTGGTTCGACCTGCATCAATACCGGCTCGACCCGCCCGTCGGCGTCCAGATGCATTGGACCCGCGTGATCGACGCGCCGCTGGCGCTGCTGATCCAGCTGTTTTCGCTCTTCCTGCCGGTCGAATATGCGGAGCGGCTGACCCGCATCGTGTTCCCGCTCGCCCTGCATCTGGGCTTCTTCGCGGCGGTCGCCGGTTGCGCGCGCAAGCTCGGTGGGCCCGCCGTCATGCTGCCCGCCGTCGTGATCGCCGCGCTGACCGGCGGCGTGCTCGTGCAATTTCAGCCGGGCCGCATCCACCATCATTCGCCGCAGGTCGTGCTGGTCGTGCTGATCGCCTGGGCGACCGTCTCGGCGATCGAGGCCCGCAAGTTCTGGCCGGCGGCCGGCGCGGCGGCGCTCGCTGCGCTCTCGCTGTCGATCAACATCGAGAACCTGCCCTACATCCTGGTGGAGATCGCGGCCTTCGCCATCGCCTTCGTCGCGTTCGGGCAGCGCTTTCGCGCCGCGCTGTTGGGCTTCGGGACCGCGCTCGCCGTCTCGTCCCTGGCCGTGTTCGTCGCGACGGTCGGCCCGTCGCGCTGGTTCGTGGGCGCCTGCGACGCCTTTTCCACCGCCCATCTCTATGCGATTTTCATCGGTGCGACCGTATTCTGCGCGCTGGCGGCGGCCTCGGAGCGGCTGACCGGCGCCCCGGCGCGGCTGATCGCCTGCGCGGCGGGCGGGGCGGCGGTGCTGGGCGCGATGGCGCTCGCCTATCCCGCCTGCCTGCACGATCCCCAGGCGGCGGTCGATCCGCTATTGCGCAAGCTCTGGCTCGACAATGTCCAGGAGGCGCGTCCGTTCGTGGGGCTCGTCGCGGCCCATCCCGGCAAGTTCTTCGCCTTCGGGCTCGCCGCGATCCTCGGCTTCGCCGGCGCGCTCGCCGCGGCGTGGCGGGAGCGGGGCGCGGCTCGCACGCGCTGGCTCGTTCTGTGCGGATTCATCGCGGTCGGTCTCGTCGCCTCGCTGTGGCAGGTGCGCGCCCTGTCTTCGGCTTCGGCCCTCGCCGTCTTCGGGGGCGCCTGGCTGGTCGCGCGCGCGGCCGAATGGGCCACGCGGCGCCCCGACGCGCTCGCCAAGGGCGCGCCGTTCGCGCTGGTGTTGCCGTTCTGCTCGGTGTTCTGGGCGCTGGTCACGCCCGCCGAGGCGCAGTCGGACGTCGCGGTCGGGCGACGCGACTGCCGCGCGCCGGCGGTCGTCAGCGCGCTCGGCGCGCTTCCGCAATCGGTGATCATGGCGCCGATCGACATGGGGTCAGACATTCTGGCCCAGACGCGACACGCGGTCCTCGCCGCGCCCTATCATCGCAACAATCCCGGCAACCTCGCGCTCGTCGACGCCATGACGGCCGAGCCCGCCGCCGCGCGGCAAATCGTCAAGGACAGCGGCGCCGACTATGTCGTATTCTGCCCGGCCATGCCCGAGTTGGAAATCTACGCCTCCGCCAGTCCGGGCGGCCTCGCCGCCGCTCTGCTTGCGGGCAAGTCGCCGGACTGGCTCGTCCAGCAGACGATCGCGGGCTCGCCCTACCGGATATTCAAGGTTCGCTGACGACCCCGCCGATCCCGGGCGCCGCGCCATGCCTGCCGCGCCCCCGGCGTATATGCCGAGAAGCGAGAACTATAGAATTCGGCTCATCAAGTTTCTATCGATTCTAAACTGCAATTTAGAATCGTTCCAATTGGGAACCCGGCTCCGTCGCTGTGGTTTATTCCCCGACCGCTAGTTTTTAATCGTTCAAATATGTCGTTTATTGCTTGCCGAGGTCGCCATCCAAGCTTAGACACAGCCTGTCAACGGCGGACCTTGAATCCGCACGCGGCGGGAGCGGAAATGGTCGGTCAGTATCGGAGGCGTCGCGCGCGGGTGTTGCGCCTTGCGGGATTTCTCGCGGTCTCTTGCGGCGCGGCGGCCGGCGCCGACGAAATCCAGGGCGCGCCGCCGGCCGCCGCTGTCGCCTCGGCGCCGGCGCCCGATCCCTTCCATGAGCTCGAGTCGAAATATCTGTTCGGCTTCACCGAAGGTTCGGACATCGGCGAACAGGGCGAACAATCGGTCGAATTCGAGAATACTGGCGGCTTCGGCAAGCGTGGCGGGCGCTACGGGGCCGTGGAGCAGGAAATCGAATATGAGAGCGTGCCGTCGCAGTTTCTCGGCTATGAGCTCAGCGCGCATGGCTTGGCCCATGACATCAGGGGCGTCGATGGGTTCGGCGATCTCAGCGGGGTCAATTTCTCCGGTCTGTCCGCCGAGTTCCGCTATCTGGCGATCGGCCGCGGCCCGGGGTCGCCGATCGGCCTCACCCTGGTGGCCGAGCCCGAATGGGCGCGGATCGACGGCGAGACCGGCGCGCCGACCCGAGATTTCAGCACGACGTTCCGGATCGCGGCGGACACGGAGCTGATCGCCAACCACCTGTTCGCCGCCGTCAACCTGATCTATGCGCCGGAGATCGCCCGGCCCAACGGCGGGGATTGGGCGCGTTCGGCGCTGTTCGGCGCGAGCGCGGCGCTCGCCTATCGGGTCACGCCGAAGGCGACGCTCGGCGCCGAGATCGAATATGATCGCGCCTACGACAGCCTGGCGTTCCAGTCCTTCGCCGGCGACGCGGTCTATGTCGGCCCGACGCTCAACGTCCAGTTCAACAGCAAGGTCATGCTCGCCGCCGCCGTCTCGGCGGATGTCGCGGGCGCCGCCGCCGGCTCGAGCCGGCGGCTCGATCTCGTGGATTTCGAGCGCTATCGCACCAACCTCAAGCTCGAATTCGAGTTTTGAGCCGTGCCGAGCCCCTCTTCAAAACGTCGATGGAGTTGCCGATGAAACCTATGCCGACCGCCCGAATGGCGCTGCTCGCGGCCGCCGCGGCGCTGCTGTCCTGCGCCGCCGCCGCGCAGGCGCAGGACGCGACCCCAATTCGCGTCGCGCTCAAGGACCATCGTTTCGTCCCGGCCGAACTCTCCGCGCCGGCGAACAAGCCGATCGTCATCGAAGTGGCCAACGAGGACCCCACGCCGGCCGAATTCGAGAGCAAGTCGCTCCGGGTCGAGAAGGTGGTGGCCGGCGGCGCGAAGATAACCGTGCAGATACGGGCGCTCGCGCCTGGCCGCTATCGCTTCTTCGATGATTATCACGAGGACACGACCGAAGGATTCCTCGTCGTCCGATAGGCGAGCGTCGGAACCGCTTGCCACGCCAGAAATGTTGAGAGAGGCTCACGAAATGCTCGGCGCAGCGATCATCGTCTTCCGGGAGGTCATCGAGGCCGGCATCATCGTCGGCATCGTGCTGGCGGTGACGCGCGGCGTCGCCGGCTCCCGACTCTGGATCGCCGGCGGGGTCGCGACGGGAATCGGCGGCGCCGTCATGGTCGCCGCCTTCGCCCAGACGCTCGCCAATGCGCTGGCGGGCATCGGCCAGGAAGTGTTCAACGGCTCGATCCTGGCGCTCGCGGTCGTGATGCTGACCTGGCACAATGTCTGGATGGCGAGCCACGGTCGCCAGATGGCCGCCGAAATGCGGGAGATCGGCGAACAGGTCAGGAGCGGCTCGCGCTCGCTGGCGGCGCTCGCGGTGGTCGTCGGCGTCGCCGTGATGCGCGAGGGCTCGGAGATCGCGCTGTTCCTCTACGGCCTCGCCGCTGCGGGCGGCTCGACCGCGGCCGGGCTGATGCTGGGCTCGCTGCTGGGACTGGTCGCCGGCTGCGCGGTGAGCGCGCTGACCTTCCTCGGGCTGGTGAACATCCCGTCGCGTCACCTGTTCCGGGTCACGACGATCCTCATCACCTTCCTGGCGGCGGGCCTCGCCGCCCAGAGCGTGCTGTTCTTTCAGCAGGCCGGAATCGTCACCGCGCTCGCGCAGACAGCCTGGGACACGTCGTCGATTCTTTCCGACACCAGCCTGTTCGGTCGGGTGCTGCATACTCTGGTCGGCTATTCGGACCAGCCCTCGGTCATGCAGGCGCTGGTCTACGGGCTGACCCTGGCGGCGATCTTCACGCTGTCGAGGATCTGCGCGCCGCCGCGGCGCGTCGCCGGCCCCGCCGCCGCGGCCGGCAAGTCATCGATCGCAAGCGCCTGACGCGCCGGAGCTTCCAATTCTTCCGCGGGCCCCTCGAGTCCCCTCGCCGCCCTGGCGGCGTCGTCCCGTCGGCCCGAAGCGGCGCCGAACGGGAGGGGCTCATTTTCGTCCTTGAGGGGCGAGGCGCGACGGCAAGCGGCGCGAGCGACCCGTCTGCATGACTTGCGGCGCTAGCGCTTCTTGGCGGCGATGAACGCCTTGAACTCGTCCATCGAGGCGAACCTGTACTCGCCCTGGCTCGTCTGCGCCTCGATCGATCCGTCGGTGAAAATCGAATAATCCGAGCCGCCCGCGCTGAAGCGGCCGACGAGCGTCGGCCGCGTCGCGGGCTCCTCGGTCGTCGGCGCGCCGGCCTCCACCGGCGCCTCCGCAACCGGAGCGCCGTCCGGCGCCGGTTCGCCGGCCGGCGTCGCCCCGGCGCTCTCGGCGCGGTCCGGCGCCGCGGCGGCCGCCGGTCCATCCTGCGCCTCGCGCTCCGCCCAGTCCGGCGCTTCGGGCGGAACCTCGGCGCCGGGCTCGGCGAGGATCGCCGGCTCCATGTCGGGCGCCGGCGGCGGAGGCGGGAGCGGCTCGGCGCGCTCCGCCGCCGCCGGCGCGGGATCGCGCAGCAGCGCCGCGCGCAAGGCGTCGACGCGCCCGATGAGCAGACCGATCCCGATGGTCACGACTCCCCCGCTCACGCAGATCGCGCCGCAGGTCGCGTAGAGAACGCCGAGTTCGGCGCCGGCGAGGTCGATGCTCGCCCATAGCGAGGCGCCGCCGGCCGCCGCCAGAACCAGGCCGAGGAGCAGGACAATCCAACTCATGAACGATCCAACGTTTCGATCTTGTCGGAACCGGGGCGCGCGAGCGACCGCGCCGAAACTTCAGGATTGCACGCAAAACCGATGTGGCTGCGCGGTTGCCGACACGGCTCTGGAGGATTAACTAAGCGCCGCATCGTTCGCCCGCTCGCATCACCGCCGACGGGTCATGACGCGAGCATCGTCCAACAGGAGCCGAATCCATGCCGTTCACCCTTCCCGAACTGCCGTACGCCTATGACGCCCTTGGCGCCCACATGTCCAAGGAGACGCTCGAATTCCATCACGACAAGCACCACCTAGCCTATGTCAACAACGGCAACAATCTGCTCAAGGGCACGGAATGGGAGGCCAAGTCCCTGGAGGAGATCGTCAAGGGGTCGTTCGGCAAGAATCCCGGTTTGTTCAACAACGCCGGGCAGCATTTCAACCACACGCACTTCTGGAAGTGGATGAAGCCCAACGGCGGCGGCAAGGTTCCCGGCCATCTGGAAAAGGCGATCGTCGACTCGCTCGGCTCGGTCGAGAAGGCCAAGGAAGAGTTCATCCAGGCCGGCGTGACCCAGTTCGGCTCGGGCTGGGCGTGGCTGGCGGTCAAGGACGGCAAGATCGTCGTCACGAAGACGGCCAATGGCGAAAGCCCGCTCGTTCATGGCGGCGCGCCGATCCTCGGCGTCGACGTCTGGGAGCATTCCTACTACATCGACTATCGCAACAGACGTCCCGACTACCTCAAGGCGTTCGTCGAGAATCTCGTCAACTGGGACTATGTCGCCGAACTCTACGCCGCCGCGGCGAAGTGACCCGGGCCGCCGGTCGAATCGACCGCCCGCCCGGCTGAGATCCGCCGGGCGGGAAACGACCGCGTCTCGCCACGGCGATCAATCGATCAGATTGAGTTTCTTGTCCTTGCAGAAATCGACGCTTGCCGAATCGGTCGTCGAGCCGTCGGAATAGGCGCCGTGGAGGTCGAACAGGCAGGACTCGCCATGCTCGACCTTGACCGAGGCCTTCTTGCCGGGCGGGAGATTGGAGAGAATCGGCTTGGGCTGGGCGCCGTCGGCCGACGCGTCGAGTTCGGTGAGCGCGACCGCGCGGGAATTGGTGACCAGCACGACGACCGAAGGGATCGCCTTCTTGTGCGGCTTCTTCTTCGCCGGGGCGATCGCGGGCGGCGCGTCGGCCACGGTGGCGGCGGGCGCATCGGCCGGCGCCGCGGGCGCGGCTGGCGCCGCCGTCTGAGCGCTCGCCGCTCCCGCCGTCAGCGCCGCTGCGAGCGCCACGACTGCGAACGCCAATGATCTCGGTTCGAACACTCTCATAACTGCCCCTCCCTCGGGGCGCCGACCGGGCGCCCCGTGCCGCTGTCGCGAGAATGACATCAAGTCATCGTCAAGGAAAGCCCGCGGGCGGACCTTCGACCAAAGATGTTGTGGGGAGGACCCGCAGCGCCGCGCGTTCGATCATCGGCAATGCGTCCTCGATCCGCTCGGCGACCATGTAGCGGACTTCGGCGCCATGGCGGATGAACCCGAGCGTGTTCATGTGCGCGATGAGGCTCAGCAGCGGGCGCCAGAAGCCGGCGATGTCGGCGAGCAGCACCGGCTTGGCGTGGCGCCCCAGTTGGAGCCAGGTGAGCTGCTCGACCACTTCCTCCAGCGTGCCGATCCCGCCAGGCAGCGCGATGAAGGCGTCGGCGCGCTCGAACATCAACTGCTTGCGCCGGTGCATGTCCTCGACGACGATCAATTCCTGCGCCGCCAGCAGCGCGTGCTCGCGATTGACGAGAAAGCCCGGGATGACGCCGGTGACGCGGCCGCCGTTCGCCAGCACGGCGCGGGCGATCCGGCCCATCAATCCGTCCTCGCCGCCGCCGAAGACGAGGCCGATTCCGGCATCGGCCATCGCGGCGCCGAGCGTTTCGGCGGCCTCCGAAAACCGTGGATCGGCTCCGGAGGAGGACCCGCAATAGACGCAGATGTTTCGAATCGATCTCATCCGCACTCCCGATGCCCGGCGCGGCGAAAGCTCAACTCGCCGGCGCCGGGCTCCGCCCGTCCGGGAGCGCGGCTTTGTCCGGCCCGCCGGCCGCTCGGCGCGCGCGAGCCTTACTTCCGGCGCCGGCGCTGCTGGCCCAGCCCCATTTGCTTGGCGAGCGCCGAACGGGCCTGCGCATAGGCGGGCGCGACCATCGGATAATCCGCGGCCAGGCCCCATTTCTCGCGGTATTCCTCGGGCGAGAGATTGTATTGGGTCCGCAAATGGCGCTTGAGCGACTTGAATTTGCGCCCGTCCTCCAGACAGACGAGATAGTCGTTGGTGATCGACTTCCTGGGCGCTATCGCGGGCCTGGCGGTCTCGGGAACGGCGACCGCGGTTCCCGTCGACACGCGCACGATTGCGGCGTGGACGTCGCCGAGCAACGTCGGGAGGTCGCTCGCCGGGACAGAATTGTTCGAGACATACGCGGAAACGATCTCCGCGGCGAGCTCAATATGGTTCAATGTTTCAGACATTTGTGGCCTTCCTCCAATTCGATGGCGCGCCCCGCCTTCGGCTCCGCGCGCAAACCCGGTGTAGTCCGGAATAGTCAATGAACGGCGATGTCTTGGCAACGAACGGCGCCCGACGTCTACCCATGCATAGTCAAATCTAAAGCCTCGAACAAGTCTAAAAATGCTGAAATCCACCATAAATATTGGTCTGCGCGGCAGTGGGCGACTATCGGCGCCGGGGCTCGGCCGACTATCTAGGAACAGTGAAACTAGATCGAGTGTCGAAGCGCTCGCCCTGGGGTTGGCGAGGGGTTCGCGCGCCGCGCCGGAGCCCGGCGAAATTCGGCCGATCGCCGGGCGCGGGGATGCGGGCGCGGGCGCTTCGGCCTATATACGGGGCCAAAGCGGCCGCGCGAGATCCAATGCAGCATCAAAAATCGACCAATTTCATCGCCGGTGCGACGCCGCGCGCCGAGGCGACCCTGACCGGCACGGTGCGCCAGTTGTGGCCCTATATCTGGCCGTCCGAGCGGTCCGACCTGAAGCTGCGGGTCCTGTTCGCCTTCGTGCTGATGATCGCGGCGAAACTGGCGACGATCGCAATTCCCTTCGCGTTCAAATGGGCGACGGACGCCCTCGCCGCGGAGAGCGCGACCGCCGGGCTCGCGGCGGACAAGATGCCTTTGCCCGCGTTCCTGGCGGGCGTCGTCGCCCTGACGATCCTCTACGGGCTGCTCCGCGCGGCGATGGCGCTGTTCACCCAGGGCCGGGACGCGCTGTTCGCGTCGGTCGCGATGAACGCGGTGCGCCGGCTGGCGCTGCAGGTCTTCGTCCACCTGCATCAATTGTCGCTGCGCTTTCACCTCGAACGCAAGACCGGCGGGCTGACCCGGATTCTCGAGCGCGGACGCAACGCGATCGAGACGATCGTGCGCACCTCGATGCTGGTCGCGGTCCCGACCGCGGTGGAATTCGTCCTGGTGCTCGGCGTCTTCCAGTTCTCCTTCGATTGGCGCTACGTCGTCGCGGTTTCGGTGATGATCGTCGCCTATATGGCCTATACGACCTTGGCGACCAATTGGCGGATCGGGATCCGCCGTTCGATGAACGAAAGCGACACCGACGCCAACACGAAGGCGATCGACAGCCTGCTCAACTTCGAGACGGTCAAATATTTCGGCGCCGAGAAGCGCGAGGCGGCGCGCTACGACCGGTCGATGGAGCGCTACGAGCGGCTGAGCGTGCGCACCTACGTGTCCCTCGCGGTGCTCAACGCCGGACAGGCGGTGATATTCACGACCGGCCTCGTCATCGTGCTGTGGATGTGCGTGGTGGGCATTCGCAACCATCGAAACACGATCGGCGATTTCGCCCTCATAAACCTCATGATGCTGCAGCTCTACCAGCCGCTGAACTTCATGGGCATGGTCTATCGCGACATCAAGCAGGCGATCGTCGACATCGAGGCGATGTTCAGCATCCTTCACCAGGATCCCGAGATCCAGGATCCGCCCGGCGCGCCGGCGCTGGTCGTCGCCGAGGGGGCGGTCCGGTTCGAGAACGTCGAATTCAGCTACGATCCCGCGCGCAAAATCCTGCGCGGCGTTTCGTTCGAGGCGCCGGCGGGCAAGACGATCGCGATCGTCGGGCCGTCGGGCGCCGGCAAGTCGACGATATCCCGGCTGCTGTTCCGCTTCTACGAGCCCTCCGCCGGCCGCATCACGATCGACGGGCAGGACATCGGCGCCGTGACCCAGGCCTCCCTGCGCGACGCGATCGGCATGGTCCCGCAGGACACCGTCCTGTTCAACGACACGATCTTCTACAACATCGCCTATGGCCGCGACGGCGCCGGCGAGGCGGCGGTGGCGGCGGCCGCCGCCGACGCGCAGATCGATTCGTTCATCCGGTCGCTGCCGCAGGGCTATCGCTCCCAGGTCGGCGAGCGCGGGCTCAAGCTTTCGGGCGGCGAGAAGCAGCGCGTCGCGATCGCGCGCACGATGCTGAAGGGGCCGCCGATCCTCGTGCTCGACGAGGCGACTTCGGCGCTCGACACTTTCACCGAACGCGAGATCCAGGCCGCGCTCGAGCGCGTCTCGAAGGGGCGCACGACGCTGATCATCGCGCACCGGCTCTCGACCGTCGTCCACGCGGACGAAATCCTCGTGCTCGACAAGGGCGCGATCGTCGAACGGGGCGCTCACGAGCCGCTGCTCGCCAAGGGTGGGGTCTACGCCGCGCTGTGGAGCCGCCAGCGCGAGGTCGACGCGGCGCAGGAGACCTTGCGGCGCGCCGCCACCGAGGCGGCCGAGGCGCAGGCGGCCGAAGCCTAGGCGCGCCCGCCGTGACTTCGGCGGCTTTTGGCGCCACAAGACCGCGGTTGTGCAGGAGAACCCCGCTTCATGTCCGTCCTGGATTCGGTCCGCCGCCAACTGACGCCCATTCATCCCGCGGGCTATTGGATCATCGTGCCGTTTTTCGTGGCCGCCCTGGTGCTGGCCTGGCTGTGGAGCCCGCTCGGCTGGATCGGCGCGATCGCGACCGCGTGGTGCGTCTATTTCTTCCGCGATCCGCCGCGCGTGACGCCGTTGCGCGAGGGCCTCGTCGTGGCGCCCGCCGACGGCGTGGTCAGCTTCTGCGGCCATGCGGCGCCGCCGCCCGAACTAGGGCTCGGCGCCCGTCCGCTGCAGCGCGTTTCGATCTTCATGTCGGTCTTCGACTGCCACGTGAATCGCGCGCCGGTCGAGGGAAGGGTGATCAGGGTCGCCTACAAGCCGGGGCTGTTCCTCAACGCCGACCTCGACAAGGCGAGCGAGGACAATGAACGCAACGGGATCGTGATCGAGAGCGCGGCGGGCGAATTCGGGATCGTCCAGATCGCCGGACTTATCGCGCGGCGCATCGTCTGCTTCGTCGGCGAAGGCGCGAACCTCAGCGCCGGCGATCGGTTCGGGTTGATCCGCTTCGGCTCGCGCGTCGACGTCTACCTGCCCGACCGCGCGCGGATTCTCGTCGGCGTCAATTCGCGCGCCATCGCGGGCGAAACGCCGATCGCCGAGACTGCGATCGACGAGCCTCTGCGCACGTTCCGGCGGAGCTGAGCCATGCCCGAAACGATCGACCGGGACGCGGCGGGGTCGGCCGCGCGCGCGCCGCGCGGCCGTCGCTTCCGCGGCGTGCCGCTGCGCCTGCTGATCCCCAATCTGGTGACCCTGCTCGCGCTCTGCCTCGGCCTGACCGCGATCCGCTTCGCCTACGAGAACCAGACCGAATGGGCGGTGACCGCGATCGCCGTCGCCGCGGTGCTCGATGGGCTCGACGGGCGCATCGCGCGCGCCCTCAAGGGGACGTCGCGGTTCGGCGCCGAACTCGATTCGCTCGCCGATTTCGTCGATTTCGGCGTGGCGCCGGCGATCGTGCTCTATGTCTTCGGGCTGCACGAGATGAGGAGCCTGGGCTGGTTCGCCGCGCTCATTTTCGCGATCGCCTGCGCGCTGCGGCTCGCCCGGTTCAACGTGATGATCGAGGACCAGGACCGGCCGGCCTGGCGCGGCTATTTCTTCGTCGGGATGCCGGCGCCGGCCGGCGCGGTGACCGGCCTTCTGCCGGTCTATCTCCACCTCTCGCTGTTCAACGTGCCCAACGTCCACGCGCTGGTCCCGATCGAAGTCGTCTATGTCCTGGCGATCGCCTTTCTGATGGCCAGCCAGATCCCCCATTTTTCCGGCAAATCGGTCGGCCGCGTGCCGCGCGAATATGTGGCGGTCGTGCTGTTCGGCCTCGCCGCCGGGCTGCTGCTGCTGGCCAATTTCCCGATGGAGATGCTCGTCGCGCTGTCGCTGGCCTATCTCGCCTCGATCCCGTTCAGCATCCGGCGCTTCCGGCAGATGCGGCGCGCGAGCGCCGAGCCGGCGGGGCCGTGAGCGAGGACGAGAAAACCGGTTTCCAATATTTCCTGAAATCATATAGGGTCCGCCGCGATTTGGAAGTCGGGCGCGGTTGCGCGGCGCGGCGGGGCCTGCTTTCCGTGACAAATCCAGAGTGAGACCGCTCGCGGGCGGATGACGATCCGCCAGGCGAAGCGCGTCGATGCGCGCGCGAGCGTCGGGCGCGGCAGAGAAAGGCCCCAATGTCGAAGGAAGAATTGCTCGAATTTCCCGGGTTCGTCGTCGAGCTGTTGCCCAATGCGACGTTCCGCGTGAAGCTCGAGAACGAACACGAGATCATCGCTCATACCGCCGGGAAGATGCGCAAGAACCGGATTCGCGTCCTGGCGGGCGACAAGGTCCTGGTTGAAATGACGCCCTACGACCTGACCAAGGGCCGCATCACCTATCGGTTCAAATGACCTCGGCGTGGCCACGCTGAAGCGCAGGCGACATTCGCTATGAGCCAGCCTGCCCAGCGTCCCCGTCTCGTCCTGGCCTCCGGCTCCCTGCGGCGTCTCGCCTTGCTCGCGCAAATGGGCGTCGACCCGGACGCCGTGATCCCGGCCGATCTCGACGAGACCCCGCGGCGCAACGAATCGCCGCGCGCGCTGGCGCGGCGGCTCGCCGCGGAAAAGGCCACGGCCGCAGCCGCGGTGGCGGCCAAGCGCGCCGAACTCGGCCGTTGTCTCACCGTGGCGGCCGACACGGTCGTCTGCGTGGGACGGCGCGTGCTGCCCAAATGCGAGGTTTCCGAGGAGGCCGCAGCCTGCCTGCGCCTGCTTTCCGGACGCGCGCACCGCGTCTACACGGCGGTGACCCTGGTGACGGCCGACGGGGCGGCGCGCCACCGGCTGGTCGAGGCGCGGGTCCGGTTCAAGCGCCTGTCGCGCGACGAGATCGACGCCTATCTCGCGTCGGGGGAATGGCGCGGCAAGGCCGGCGGCTATGCGATCCAGGGGCTTGCGGGCGCGTTCGTGGTGCGCCTGATCGGCTCCTACACCGCCGTCGTCGGCCTGCCGCTCGCCGAGACCGCCGCGCTGCTCGCCGGGGAGGGCTACGCCGCCCACGCCCGATGGACCCCGGCGGCGGCGATCGAGGCGACCGTCGGGTCCGCGCCGCCATGAGATCCGATCCACCCGCCAACGACAATTCCGGCGCCCGAACCGGAAAGCCGCCCGCCTGCGCGATCTGCGGGCGGCCTCGCCTAGCGAAATACGATCCGTTCTGCTCCCGCCGCTGCGCCGACGTCGATCTCTATCGCTGGCTCAACGGGAAATACGCGATCCCCGCGAGCGGAGAGCCCGACGAGGAAGGCGGCGAGGCGACGCCCGAAGAGGAATGATCCGCCGGGGCAGACGGCCGGCCGCTACCCGCCGATGGCGATGTCGATGACGAGCAGGCCGTCGATTCCACCCTCGGCGGCGCCGACCAGCCGTGCGCCGGCCGCCTGATGGGCGGGATGAACGAGATAGGCGTCGCGCGCCGCGACATTGGCGAAATCGACCGTGAACGCATGGGTGAACCCGCGCGCCAGCCCCTCCGGGCTGACGTCGGCGCCGGCGTCGAAGCGCGACATTCCCGGCGTCGCGGCGCGCAAGTCGTCGAGCGCGGCGAACACCGCCGCGATCTCGCCGGCGGGCAGGCCGGACCTGAACTTCACGAGCACGATATGTCTGATCATGGCGCCTGCCTCCGTCGGCCGTCCGCCGTCGCCGCATCGGCCGACGCGGCCGGTTCGTCCCTGCGCAGCGCGCCGCCGACGCAGGTCAGCGCGAAGGCATAGGCGAGCGCGACATCCTCGAGCTGATCGAAGCGTCCCGAGGCGCCGGCATGCCCCGCGTCCATGTTCGTCTTCAGGATGACCGGTCCGCCGCCGGTCATGACCGCGCGCAGCCGCGCGACCCACTTGGCGGGCTCCCAATAGGTGACGCGCGGATCGGTCAGTCCCGCCATGGCGAGAATCGCCGGATAGGCCTGCGGACGAACGTTGTCGTAGGGACTGTAGCCGCGGATCGTGTCGAAGGCCTGCGGGTCGAGAATGGGGTTGCCCCATTCGAGCCATTCGGGCGGCGTCAGCGGCAATTCCGGATCGAGCATCGTGTTGAGGACATCGACGAACGGCACGTCGGCGATGATCCCTGCGTAGAGTTCCGGCGCAAGGTTGGCGATCGCCCCCATCAGCATGCCTCCGGCGCTGCCGCCATGCGCGACGACGCGGCCGGGGGCGCCGAAACCCTCGCCGGCCAGATGCCGCGTCGCGGCGATGAAATCCCCGAACGTATTCGTCTTGCGGGCGAGCTTGCCCTCTTCATACCACCGCCAGCCCTTGTCCGTTCCCCCGCGCACGTGGGCGATCGCATAGACGAAGCCGCGATCGACCAGCGACAGGCGGTTGGTCGAGAAGGAGGCGTCGATCACGTGGCCATAGGCGCCATAGCCGTAGACCAGCAGCGGCGCCGTCCCGTCGATCGGGGTGTCGCGCCGGTGCAGGATCGAAATCGGGACGCTCTCGCCGTCCGTCGCGAGCGCGAAGATCCGGCGCGTCACATAGGCTGACGGCTCGAAGTCCTTCGGCGCCATCTGCCGCTTGCGCAGCGTGCGGCGGCGCAGCGACATTTCGTAGTCATATGTTTCGCGCGGGCTGCACATCGACGAGAAGCTGAAGCGCATGACCGTTGTGTGGAATTCGAAACTCGTCTCGAAGCCCAGAAAATAGGTCTCGGCGTCGAAGGCGATAGCATGCTCCTGGCCGGTCGCCAGTTCGTGGACGACGATGCGCGGCGCGCCGTCCTCACGCTCGAGCCGCGCGACATGGCGTTCGAACAGCGCCGCCGCGACGATGAGGCGGCCGGGCTTGTGCGCGACGAACTCGCGCCAGTTCTCGATCCCCGGCGCGTCCCTCGGCGCGGTGACGATCTTGAAGTCCTGGGCGCCGTCCGCATTGGCGCGGATGAAAAAACGGTCGCCGTGATCCATGACGTCGTAGCGCAGGCCGGGCCGGCGCGCGGCGACCAGGCGGGGCGCGAGGAGGGGATCGTCGAGATCGACGACATGCGCCTCCGAGGCGTCGTGGCCGTGCACGGAAATGACCGCCACGGCGCCGAGCCGCGTCGCCCCGATGTTGATGAACCAGGCCGGATCGGGCTCCTGATAGACCTCGACGTCCGCGCTCGCCGGCGTGCCGATCCGATGCAGCAGCACGCGGCAGGGACGGTGGTTCTCGTCGAGGCTGACATAGAGAAAGCGCTGGGAATCGCGCGCCCAGACGACATGGCCGGTGCAGTTGCCGACGATGTCGTCGAGATCCGCGCCGGCTTCGACATCCCGGACATGGAGCGTGAAAATCTCCGAGCCCTTGTCGTCCGCGCTCCAGGCCACCCGGGCGTGATCGGGCGAATGGCGCGCGTCGAGAAACTGGAAGAACGCCTTGCCGGCCGCGCGCGCATCGCCGTCGACCAGCACGGTCTCGGCGCCGCCCTCGCGCGGCTGGCGGCAGAATATCTTGTGCTGGCCCCCGGGCCGAAAGCGCGCGTAATACGCGAACGGGCCGTCGGGCTGGGGGACCTCGCTGTCGTCCTCCTTCAGCCGCGCGCGCATCTCGCGCGCGAGCTGGCGCTGCAGCGCCCTGGCGGGCTCTAGCGTCTGCCGCGCATAGGCGTTCTCGGCTTTGAGCGCGGCGCGGATCGAGGGCGGCAACGCCCGCGGATCGCGCAGCACTTCGCGCCAGTTCGCGGCCCTGAGCCAGGCGTAATCGTCGACCCATTCGACGCCGTGGGCCGACCGCTTTTCCGGCAGCCTTGCGGCGACGGGCGGAGCGATCGAGGCGGTCGTCTCGGGTTGCGTCATCGCGCTCTCGCTGCAGGCCCGTCCAGACGTCAGGCGTGGTCGGCGGAAAGTCCGCCCGCGCTTCCGCCGTCCGGCCTCGCCATGACCTCGATCGTCCCTCAACGCCGCGCGCCGGGCTTCGAGGCGCCCGGACCGGCGCCTTAGTCGCGCGGCTTCGTTCCATCCTAGCCGAAAACTCCCTAGACTGGACAGACGCCGCTTCGGCGCAGGCCCCGCCCATGTCCGGATCAGACGCTCCCTCGGCCCGCCGGGCCTTCGATCGCCGCGTGACCGCCGCGCGTCCCGATCTCGCCGCTGCGACCTTGCGCGGCAAGGTCGAGGCCGCGCGATTCGTCGAGGGACAGCGCCGGCGCATCGTCGAAGGAACCGCGCCCGTGCGCCGTTCGCCCGCGCATGACGCATCGCTGGACACCGAGGCGCTCTATGGCGAGAGCGTCGTCGTCTACGAGGAGCGCGACGGCTGGGCGTGGGCGCAACTCGAGCGCGACGGTTACGTCGGTTTCCTCCCGATCGAGGCGCTCGGCCCTCCGGGCGAACCCGATCACCGGCTGATCGTCCCCGGCAGCTTCGGCTATCCCGGGCCCAGCATCAAGCTGCCGCCGAAGCTCGCCCTGCCGCTTGGCGCGCGTCTGGCGATCACGGCGCGCGACGGCGATTTCGCGATCACGGCCGACGGGTTGCACGTGTTCGGCCGCCACCTCGCGCCGGTTTCCGCGAACGCGCCCGATTTCGTGGCGATCGCCGAACTGTTCCTCGAGGCGCCCTATCTCTGGGGCGGCCGCACCTGGCGGGGGATCGACTGTTCGGGCCTCGTCCAGACCGCGCTCGCCGAAGCCGGCATCGGCGCTCCGCGCGACAGCGACATGATGGAGGCCGCGCTCGGCGCGCCGGTCGCCTTCGATGGGCGCCTGGCCGGACTGCGACGCGGCGATCTGGTCTTCTGGAAGGGCCATGTCGGGATCATGCGCGACGCCCGGACGCTGCTGCACGCCAATGGCCATGCGATGCGGGTCGCAAGCGAGCCGCTGAGCGCGGCGCGCGACCGCGTCGCAGACCCGATCACCTCGATTCGAAGGCTCTGACGTCGGCCTCGCGCGAGTCAATCGTCGCGATAGATGCGCTCCCTCCGCTCGTGCCGCTCCTGCGCCTCGACCGAGAGGGTCGCGATCGGGCGGGCGTCGAGCCGGCGCAGCGAAATCGGCTCGCCGGTCTCCTCGCAATAGCCATAGGTGCCGTCGTCGAGCCGTCCGAGCGCGCTCTCGATCTTCGAGATGAGCTTGCGCTGCCGGTCGCGCGCGCGCAGTTCGATCGCGCGATCGGTTTCCGATGAGGCGCGATCGGCGATGTCGGGGTGGTTTTCGCTCTCGCTCTGCAGGGCCGCGAGCGTGTCCCGGCTCTCGCGGAGGATGCCTTCCTTCCAGTCAACCAACTTGCGCCGGAAATATTCCCGCTGGCGCTCATTCATGAAGGGCTCATTGTCCGACGGTTTGTAGCCGTCCTTGATCACCCCGGCGAGGCCCATGCGCGAGTATCCTCCGATTGGTTTCGGGGGTCCTTATAGCGACCCGTCGCAGGCCTCACAATGACAATACTGAAACCGTCCGCCGCAATCGGTTGGCGGATCACGCGGAATCGCCGGGGCAGCAGGATCGGCGTGTCGAAATGAGCGGGGAGTCGAGGCGCAATCGACGGAGCGGACATGACCGAGCCGCGCGCCGCATAGCTCCCCGACGCTGGAGTGACCAGCCCCGCGGGAAATTGGTCGGAGTGAGAGGAATCGAACCTCCGACCCCCTCGTCCCGAACGAGGTGCGCTACCAGGCTGCGCTACACTCCGACACGGCGGCTATATAGCCGCGCTTTCCGCGTCGTGCAAGGCGCATCCCGGCCTTGCGCCCCGCGCCCCGCAACGTCCCGTAACGATCCGTTGCCGCCAGGACACGCCCGCCGAGGATGTGGAACGAAGCCCGGAATTGCGGGTTCACAATGCCGGACTTCGGTGCCAATAAGGCCCTTGTGTGGCGTTTGATTCTCTGACGGCAACAATCGTTTAACCCGCCCGAGTTAGGGTAACCCAAACCTTACCGAGAATTGAGTGAGCCCGGCATGAATCTGAGATCGTTGGCGATGGCGGCCGTCCTGACGTGCGGCGGTCTCCTGGGGGGGTGCCAGAACACAATCGTGGGCGGCGCCTATGTGCCCGACCCGAAATTGTCGGCGCGCGACCAGCAGATGATGGCGCTGGCCCCGCCCGATGAGGCGCGCATCCCGATCGAGCGCTATCAGGTGCCGGATCCGACCGGCGAGGCGCCGGGGACGATCGTGATCGACACCGGCACGCGCAATCTCTATTTCGTCCTGCCGGGCAGGCAGGCGATCAAATATCGGGTCGCCACCGGCGCCGAAGCCTATGGCTGGACCGGCCAGGCGACGGTCGGCCACATGCAGGAATGGCCGACCTGGATGCCGACCGCCTCCATCATGGAGCGCTGGCCCGAATTCCGGGCCTATATCGCCCATGGCCCGCTCGCCGGCGCCTATGACAACCCGCTCGGCGCGCGCGCTCTCTACCTCTATCAGGGCAATCGCGACACGCTCTATCGCATCCACGGCACCAACGAGCCGAGCGAGATCGGCCAGAGCGTCTCGTCCGGTTGCATCCGCATGCGCGACCTCGATGTGATCGATCTCTACCGGCGCGTCCATATCGGCACCAGGGTCGTCGTGAAATAAGCCCCATCCCGCGGCGCCGATCGCTCCGGCGCCGGGCGAAAATGACCGCGTGCGCCCTTGGCCGCGCGTTGGCGCACGTCTATATCCGGCTCCTCGATCAATCCCAGGAGCCGCCATGATTTCCAACATCAAGCCCCTCGTCACCGCGACCGCGAGCTGCGTCGGCGGCCGCAACGGCCATAGCGAGACGACCGACGGGTCGGTCAGCGTCGATCTCTCCGTGCCCAAGGCGATGGGCGGGCCCGGCAAGCCCGATACGACGACGCCGGAACATCTGTTCGCCGCGGGCTATGCAGCCTGTTTCGGCGGCGCGCTCGACTTCGTCGCCAAGAGCCACAAGAAGGACGCTTCGAAGGCCAGGGTCACCTGCGCCGTCTCGGTCGGGCCGCGCGACGCCGGCGGCTTCGGCATCGCGGTCAAGATGGATGTCGCCGATCCCTCGATCCCGACAGCCGAACTGAAGCAGTTCGTCGACGAGGCGCACGAGAAAATCTGCCCCTATTCGCACGCCACGCGCGGCAATGTCGCGATCGACTTTTCGGTCGAGGGCGGCTGAGCGGTCGACGCGACCGGATCACGCCGCGGCTTCGACGCCGGTCAGGCGGACGACGACGACTTCGGGCGGGCGCAGGAAGCGCACCGGTAAATGCGACGTGCCGAGGCCGCCCGAGACGACCAGACGGCGTTCGCCTTCGCTGTAGAGCCCGTAGGAGTAGGGCTTGACGCCGCGGATCGACGGGATCCAGGGCGAGCCGACCAGGGGCAGGCGGACCTGGCCGCCATGGGTATGGCCGCACAGGGTCAGCGCGACGCGATCGGGCGTCCGGGGGAACACGAAGGGCTCGTGCGCGAGCAGGATCGCGGGCGCTTCGTCGCGGATGTCGCGCAGCGCGCGCCCGAGGTCGTCGTCGCCGTGGGTCGCGCTGCGTCCCCGGCGATGCGCGAGCTGGTCGCCGAGGCCGACCAGCCAGAACGGACGGCCGTCGAGGCCGAGGGCGACCGCTTGGTTCTCGAGGACCGGAATATGCGCGGCCGCCAGCGCCTTGCGGATGCTGCGACCCTCGTCGGGCGGGTCGCTCGGCAGCGCCGCCGACCACCAATCATGGTTGCCGAGGACCGCGTAGACGCCGAGCGCCGCCTTCAGCCGGCCGAGCTGCTCGGCCCAGGCGCCCGGCGCGACGTAGCGCGACACCAGCATCTGGCGGCCGGCGAAATCGCCGAGCAGCACGGTGAGATCGGGCTTCTGGGCATTGGCGAGATCGACGATGGCGCCGATCCGTTCGGCCGGCATCCACGGCTCGCAGGCGTGAATGTCGGCGATGACGGCGATTTTAAGCGGCGGTCCGGCGGCCCACAGCGGCGATGCGACCTCATGGGAGGTCAATTCGAGCCTCATGCCGGCCTCGACGACGGTGGCGTAGCCCGCCAGGCCCGCTGCGCTGGCGGCCGACGCCCCGGCGCCGACGAGGAAGCGGCGCCGGTCAATCCCCAGCATGGGCGCCGGGCGGCTGGATTTGGCGGCCCCGTCCCGCGCCGGCCGAACCTCCGCGTTCAGGAAGCAAGGAGGCGGCGTCGCGGCGGCAGCAGCGCCGCGCCGCGTCCGATCGCGGCGGCGAGCCCGGGCTCCAGCCCGGCGGCCTGAACGTCGAGTTCGGCGGCGACGGCGGCGAGGCCGATGTCGCGATAGAGCCTCGCCAGCAGCCGGCTCTGTCCGGCGCGTTGTTCGAGGACGGGCGGATTGGCTTGACTTTCCTGCTGCATCCTAGGCTCTCAAGGCGCGATACGCGACGGGCGCCGCCTCGTCTTCGGCGGAGATGCGTAAAGATGGCCGAATCCGGTTAAAACGCGCTTAAGCCGCGATCGCCCCGGCCGCGGCGATCGCGGTGAGATCCGCGTCGCGCGCGGCGATGATCTGGACTCCGCGCGGCAGGCCGTCCGGGCCGTCGCCGACCGGGGCGACGCTCGCGGGCAGGCCCGGGCCGCTCGCCAGCGCCGACCAATGCAGGAAATCGAGATAGGGCCGCGCGATCCCGTCGACCTGCAGCGCCCGCCGGTGGACGTCGGGATCGTGATCGTGTGCGATCGCGCCGACCGGCGCGGGCGGACAGAGTACGACGTCGAACCGTTCGAAGAAGCGCGCCCAGGCGCGCTGCAGCGCCTGACGCCGCAGATCCATATCGCGGTAATCGCCGGGCGTCAGGCGGGCGCCGCGCGCCTGGAGCGCGCGGTGCGAGAGATCGCCGCGCGGGAAGCTCGACGCGGTCGCGGCGATGCGGTCGCGCAGCTTCGCCGGCAGGCCCCAGGCGACGATGCCGTGATTGTAGAGCGCGAACAGCTCGAAGGCTTCCGCGAAGGAAAATCCGGGACGCGCGGACTCGTCGACCTCGGCGCCCTGCGCGGCGAGCCGTCGCGCCGCCTCGACGACCGCGTCGCGGACGCTCGCGTCGGCCGGGGCGAAGCGATCGCTCGCCCACAAGGCGACGCGCAGGCCGCGCGCGTCGCCGCGCGCCGGCGGCTTCAGCGCGGTCCGGCGCGGCCCGTACCGCGGCCCGGCGACCACTTCGAGCATGGCGGCCAGATCGGCCGCGGACCGCGCCAGCGGGCCGGCGACGAGGCAGTCGGCGTCGCGCAGCAGCGCCCGGTTCGGCGGCGGCGGCACGGAGCCGTGGGTCGAAACGAGGCCCCAGCTCGGCTTGTGGGCGAAAATGCCGCAGGCGTGGGCGGGCCAGCGCAGGGACCCTCCAAGATCGGCGCCGAGCTCGAGCGTGGTCATGCCGCTGGCGATCGCCGCCGCGCCGCCGCCCGACGAACCGCCCGGCGACAGCCGCGCGTCGCGCGGATGGTTGGTTACGCCGTGAACCGGATTGTAGGTCTGAAAGTCGCTGGAATAGACCGGCACGTTCGACTTGCCGAGAATGATCGCGCCCGCCGCACGCAGCCGCGCGACGGCGGGCGCGTCGGTCTCGGGCCGGCGCTCGCGCAGCGCGGGCGCGCCGACGCTGGCGGGCAGTCCGGCGACGTCGAACGCGTCCTTCACGCTGATCGGCAGCCCCTCCAGCGCCCGCGCCGCGCCGGCCGCGATGCGCCGGTCCGATTCTTCGGCCGCCGCCAACGCGCCCGGCGGATCGAGCGCGACCAGCGCGTTGAGAGCCGGGTTGAGCGCCTCGATCCGCGCCAGGCTGCGGCGAACGAGCCCGACGCACGAAATCTCGCGCGCCAGCAGCATTGCGCGCAGGATCGTCGCGGGCAGGAGCAGGAGGTCGTCCATGACGGTTCCCTAGACCCGCGCACGGGCGCCGTCGAGCGCTCGCCTCGAAGACGGGTCCGGGAGGGGCCGGGCGCCGCGCCGACGGCCGCGGCCGACCCTCCCTCGCTCGACGCCCGGCGCCCGAATTGCTATGCGCTGGGGTCTCGTCCGCCGCTTCCGCGAGAGGTTCCATGGCCATAGCAGCGGTTCTGTTCGACAAGGACGGCACCCTCATCGACTTCGACGGCACCTGGGGGCCCGCGTTCCTGGCGACGATCCGGGCGCTCGCGCGGGGCGAGGACGCGCTCGTGCGCGCGCAGGCCGAAGCGCTGCATTTCTCGCTGGAGGATCAGCGCTTCCGTCCGACCTCGCCGATCATTGCGGGATCGTCGGCCCATTACGGCCGGCTGTGGGGGGAGGCGATCGGGCGCACCGATTACGCCGCGCTGAGACAGGAGATCGATTCGCTGTGCGCCATCGAGTCGCTGAAGACGCTGGCGCCGATCGGCCGTCCGCTCGAAGCGCTCGCCGCGCTGAGCGCCCAGGGCCTGCGACTCGGCGTGGCGACCAACGATTCCGAGGCGAGCGCGCGCCGACATGTCGAGGCGCTCGGCCTGCTGCAGATCGAATTCATCGCAGGCTACGATTCCGGCCACGGCGGCAAGCCCGAGCCCGGCATGGTTCTCGCCTTCGCGCGCCATCTCGGCGTGGCGCCCGGCGCGGTCGCGATGGTCGGCGACTCCGTCCACGATCTCCATGCCGCGCGCGCCGCCGGCGCCCTGGCGGTCGCGGTGCTGACCGGCCCGGCGGTCCGCGAGGAACTGGCGCCCCACGCGGACCATGTCGTGGCGGACATCGGGGCGCTGCCGGCGCTTTTCGCCGGCCTGGCGGCCCGGGCTTAGCCGGGGCGGCGTCGGTCGTCGATGTGTTCCAATTCGGGAGGCACAGGGCTTGCGCGGCGCGGCGCGGACATCAGATTCCGCTCCGGCGCGAAGCCCTCACGCCGGGATGACGCCGCCACAGGGTGCCGAACATGCCGCGATTCGAGACTGCGCCGCCGCTCAATGCCGCTCACAGCGCCCAAGCGCGCCCGAAGCAAGCCGGCGTGTTCGCCCTCTGGCCGGTCGGGATCGTCGTCGCCGGCCTCCTCGCGACGCTGGTCTGGATCGTCTGGCTGGGCTGGCTGCTGATTCAGGCCGCGCTCGCCATTTTCTGAATCGACGCGGTCGCGGGCCCGCCCGCGGCGGCTTTCTTGCAAGCGATCGGCGGCGCGCGCGTGGCGTCGGCGGCTCGACCCGCGGCCGGGCTCCCGCGCAGCGCCGGAGCCGCATCCCGACGGTCCGGCTCCCATGGCGGAACGATCAGGAGATCAGGCATGCGACGCGAACAACTGACCGAAAAGATCCTCGACATCAGACGCGAGAAAGGCTGGAGCTGGCGCTTTGTCTGCGACCGGATCGGCGGCGTCTCCGATACGCTGATCGTCGGCGCCCTGCTCGGCCAGATGAAGCTCGTCAAGCCGCTCGCCCGGCGCGCCGCCGAACTGTTCGGCCTCTCGGGGCCGGAGGAGGCGATGCTCAACGAAATCCCCAATCGCGGCTCGCCGATGCCCCCGACCGATCCGCTGCTCTACCGCTTCTACGAGCTGATCATGGTGAACGGTCCGGCATGGAAGGCGCTGATCGAGGAGGAGTTCGGCGACGGCATCATGTCGGCGATCGATTTCGACTTCGCATTCGAGCGCATGCCGCACCCCAAAGGCGACCGCGTCAAGATCACGATGACCGGCAAATTCCTGCCGTTCAAATATTACGGCGCCGAGCAGGGCGTGCCGGAGTACGGCTACAAGGAGGAGTGACCGGCGGCGGCCCGGCTCACGCTCCGTCCTCGCGCAGGCCGAAGACGGCGCTGGCGTTGCGAAACCCCGCCAGTTCGTAGGCGCCGAGGCGGACGAACTCGTCCGGCAGACGCTCGGCGAAGGCGTCGGAGGCGACGATCACCCGCCCGAGCCGGCCGGCGAGGCTCTCGAGCCGCGCCGCCATGTTGATGGCGGGGCCGATGCAGGTGAAATCGAGTCGGCCGCCGCCGCCGATATTGCCGTAGAGCGCCTCGCCGACGTGGAGCGCGAGGCCGAAGCGCAGACGCGCCGGACCGTCGCCGTCGCCCGCGTCGGGCAGCGCCTCGACCGCGGCCCGCGCGCGCCGCGCGGCGCGCAGCGCGCCGGCGCAGGCCGCCTCGCCGCGGTCGTCCGCTGCGATGCGGAAGATTGCGAGCAGGCCGTCGCCCATGAACTTGAGCACTTCGCCGCCTTCGGCCTCGATCGCCGGGACGAGGCAGTCGAAGAACAAATTCAGCCGTTCGATCAGCGCCTGAGGCGCGACCGTATCGGCGAGCCGGGTGAACCCGCGCATGTCGGACAGCCAGATCGCGGCGCGAATGGTCTCGGAGTCGCCGCGCTGGATCCGGCCGCCGAGAATCCGCTCGCCCGCGTCGCGCCCGACATAGGCGTTGAGAAGATTGACGGCCGTGCGCCGCAGCGCGCGCACTTCGGCGACCCGCGCGAGCGGCGGCAGGATTGTCTCGATCCCGCGCAGCTGCGCGTCGGAAAAGCCGTGCGCCTGCCGCGTCGTGAACGAGGCGACGTGGATTTCGCCGTTGGTGAACCGCAGCGGCGCGGCGAGATAGTCGGTCGCGTCCTCCGCGCGCAGCTCCCGCAGCACCTCAAAGTCGAGCGGGCAGTCGGCATCGGCGATTCGGCGCCGGATCGTCTCCCCTGTCGCGCGGATGCGGGTGATCGGGCTCGCCCGGAAGCCGACATCGGTCGCGAAAGCGAACGGCGCCTCGTCGATGCTCGAAATCGCGCCGGGACGCCAGACAAACCGGCGCGCGAGGATTTGCGGATGCAGCGTGTTCACATAGACCGCCACCCGCCAGAGCGGCACGCCGCAAGCGGTGAGCCGGACGCACATCTCGGTCAGCACGTCCTCGGAATTCGAGGCGGAGCGCGCGCCGTCGACGAGCCAGCCGGCGATCCCGGTCGTATCGCATGCGCGCGTCTTCCGCGCGGCGCTCCCGGATTCCGGGGTTCTGGTCACGGTCGCGCGCCGATCGTTGCAACGGCCGCCGCCTCCGCCGTCGTGGCGGGACGCGCTCCGCGTCCCCATCAGTTCGGCCAAACGCCTGATGAGTCAACGCCGGCGCGACCGGCCGCTGCGACTTTCGCGACGCCGGACGCCAGGTTCACTCCCGCGGCGCACGCACCAGCTCGCGCGTCGCCACCAGCAGCCGCTCCAGCGTCGACAATTGATCCGCCGGCAGCCGGCCGATCGTGCGGGCGACGAAGCGGCGTTGGCAGGCGATCGCCTGTTCGGCAGCCGCGCGGCCGGCGGCGGTGAGGAAAATCGCGTGCTGGCGCTTGTCCGCGGCGATCGCGCGCCGCTCGACGAGACCGGCCGCGACGAGGCGGTCGAGGAGGCCGGAAATATTGCCCTTGGTGACGTAGAGACGCGTCGCCAGATCCTGCTGGCTGACGCCTTCCCGTTCGGTGAGCGTCGTCAGGATGTCGCATTGCGGGACGGAAAGGCCGATCTCGCGCAGGCTCTCGGAGATGGCGGCGCGCATGCGGGTCTCGAGCCGCATCAGCCGGAACCAGACCCTCAGCGGGTCGCTCTCGCCTGTCTGAGCGGCCATTCCCGGCGATTTCCCCTTACGCGGCCCGGCCCGGCCGTCCGCCCCGCAATGGTATCGACAGGAACGCCGGCCGGCAATTTGCCAAGCCAGGCGCCCGGCGCCATGCTAGGCGCAAAGGCTTGGCGTCGCGAGGCATTTGCACGAGGCCGCGTCGGGAGCGGATCGCCGGTCCCGCGGGGAGGTGGAATCGCGTCCCTTCGAGGACGACAGCTGCGGCGGCGAAGCGGCCCGGACGGGCGCGAGGGAGAACCAGATGTTCGGATTGATGCAGGATTGGCCGCTGCTGCTGCACAAGGTGATCGACTTCGCGGCGATCCAGCACGGCGGCCGCGAGGTCGTGTCCCGCACCATCGAAGGACCAATCCATCGCAGCGACTATCGGCGCATCCGCGACCGGTCGCTGCGCGTCGCCCAGCGCCTCGACGCCGAGGGAATCCGCATCGGCGATCGCGTCGCGACGCTCGCCTGGAACGGCTATCGCCACCTCGAGGCCTGGTACGGCATGGTCGGCCTCGGCGCGATCTACCATACGGTCAACCCGCGCCTGTTCCCCGAACAGATCGCCTGGATCATCAACCATGCCGAGGATCGGATCGTCATGGCCGACCTCACCTTCGCGCCGCTGCTGGAGGCGCTCGCCGACAGGCTGCCGAGCGTCGAACGCTACATCATCCTGACCGATTCCGCGCACATGCCGGCCACGAAGTTGCGCAACGCCGTCGCCTACGAGGACTGGCTGGCCGAGGCCGACGGCGATTTCCGCTGGGCCGAGTTCGACGAGCGCACCGCCGCCGGGCTCTGCTACACCTCGGGCACCACCGGCAATCCGAAGGGCGTGCTCTATTCGCATCGCTCCAACGTGCTGCACTCGATGGCGAGCACCGGAGGCGACGGCCTCCTGGTTCTGTCCTCCGACGCGGTGCTGCCGATCGTGCCGATGTTCCACGCCAATTCCTGGTCGCTCGCCTTCTCCTGCCCGATGCGCGGCGCCAAGATGGTCATGCCGGGGGCAAGGCTCGACGGCGCGTCGGTCTATGACCTCCTCGAGAGCGAGAAAGTGACGATGACGGCGGCGGTGCCGACCGTCTGGCTGATGTTGCTGAACTACCTGCGGCAGGAGAACAAGCGGCCGACGACCCTGCGGCTGATCGCGATCGGCGGCTCGGCCTGCCCGCCGGCGATGATCCGCGCCTTCGAGGTCGATTACGGCATCGAGGTCCGCCACGCCTGGGGGATGACCGAAATGAGCCCGATCGGCTCGACCGGCTCGATCAAGCCGGTCGTCGCCGACCTGCCGCGCGAGGAGCTGCTCGCGCTCAAGGAGAAGCAGGGCTGGGCGCCGTTCGGGGTCGAGATGAAGATCACCGACGACGAGGACAACGAACTGCCGTGGGACGGCAAGCGGTTCGGCCGGCTCAAGGTCGCCGGATTTGCGGTCGCCAGCGGCTATTTCAAGGGCGAGGGCGGCGACATTCTCGACCAGAACGGCTTCTTCGACACC
>JBEKZS010000119.1:0-13870 GCA_049509635.1 Roseiarcus sp. | reverse complement strand
CCGCCCATCGGCTACCGTGTCGTCGCGGCCGAGCAACGCGGCGCGAAGGTCAAGAAGAAGCTGGAGATAGACCCGCTCCACGCCGAAACGGTGCGCCTGATCTACCGGCTTGCGCTCCACGGCGACGGCGCCAAGGGCCAGATGGGCGTCAAGAACATCGTCAGCCACCTGAACCGCAACCGCATCTTCACCCGCGACGGAGGCCGTTGGGGCATCGGCCAGGTCCACCTCATCCTCACCCGCCGCACCTACTTGGCCAGCATGAGTTCAACAAACGGTCGAAGTCCAAGGAATTGAAGCCGGTCAGCGAGATCGTGGTCGTGCCCGTCGCGCCGCTCATCGACCGCGAGACCTTCGACGCGGTGCAGGCGCTACTCAAGGCCCGACATCCCACGGTGACGTCATCCGCCGTCATCAGCGGGCCGACGATGCTCACCGGCCTGATCCACTGCGCCAAGTGCGGCGGCGCCATGACCATCCGCACCGGCAAGGGCGGACGCTATCGTTACTATGCCTGCTCGACCAAAGCGCGGCAGGGATCGACCGGCTGCGAAGGCATGGCCGTGCCGATGAGCAAACTGGACGATCTTGTCGCCAGCCACCTGGAGGAACGTCTGCTCCAGCCCGAGCGGCTGGAAAAGATCCTCGCCACGGTCCTCGATCGGCGGCAGGAGCGATCCCAGCGCCAGCGCGAGCACATCGCAGAACTGAACAAGCGTGCGGCGGAATCGGAAGCCCGCCTGAAGCGCCTCTACGACGCCATCGAGGCTGGTGTCGCCGACCTGGATGACCCGGCGCTCAAAGATCGTATCGACGGCCTCAAGGTAATCCGCGATCAGGCGAAGGCCGACGCCGAACGCGCCCAGGCCATGCTTCAGAACTCAGGGAGCCAGGCGCTCACACCGCAGATGCTGAGCAAATTCGCCCGGACCGCGCGCCAGCGTATCCGGCTTGAAGGGGGCGGCTACCGCCGCGACCATCTTCGCGCGCTCGCTCAGCGGGTCGAGGTCAGTGACGGCGAAGTGCGGATTATGGGATCGAAGTCCCAGCTGCTCCAGACGCTTGTGGCGAACGTCGGCGCAAACGCAGTGCCCACTCAGGGACTGAAGTGGCGGAGGGGGCGGGATTCGAACCCGCGATACGGTTTCCCGCATACACACTTTCCAGGCGTGCGCCTTCAGCCGCTCGGCCACCCCTCCGTATGCGCTCACCGACGCAAGCAGGGCGCATACATCGCGGCCGCCCACCGCGCAAGTCGGCGCGCGGATGCGCGGGCGCGCCGATTGCGCGGGCGCCGGCCGTGGACTACGATTCGGCGGTGTCCGGCGTTCTGCGCCGGTCGGTCGGGATCGCATAACCCGCGCGGCCGCCGAGGCCTTGGGATCACGCCGCCGATGAAGAAAGTCCCCAATCCGATCGACAGCCATGTCGGCGCCCGCCTACGGATGCGGCGCATGCTGGTCGGGATGAGCCAGGAAAGGCTCGGCGCCGCGCTCGGCATCACCTTCCAGCAGATCCAGAAATACGAGAAGGGCGCCAATCGCATCGGCGCCAGCCGCCTGCAGGACATCGCCCGCGTGCTGCAGGTCGCCCCAGCCTTCTTTTTCGACGGCGCGCCCTCGGGCGAGGCTCCCATGGCCGCCGGCTTTGCCGAGCCCGGCCCCGCCGACTTCCTCTCCTCGTCGGAAGGCGTCCAGCTCGCGACCGCCTTTGCGCAAATCCGCGATCCCAGGGTGCGCCGGCGGGTTCTCGCGCTCGTCGTCTCCCTCGCCCAGGATTCCTCGGGTCCGGCCGCCGAAGCCTTGCTCGACAAGCCGAGGGATTGAGGTCGCGTTCGTTATAAAGAACGTAAACGATCGAATCGCTTGACCTGAAGAACGGCGCCTGTCAAGAACGTCGCCTCTTCGGCGACTGCCGCGAATCCGACGCCGGGAAGCCGTCCCGTCGCGATCGATTCCTCGCGCTCCGAGCCGACGCAAACGCAATGGGAGACTTTTTCGGTGACCCGCAAAAACTTTCAGTTCACCAGCGAATCCGTTTCCGAGGGTCATCCCGACAAGGTCTGCGACCGCATTTCGGACGAGATCGTCGATCTTTATTTCCGCGAGGGCGCGAAGGCCGGCGTCGATCCCTACCAGATTCGCGTCGCCTGCGAGACGCTGGCGACCACCAACCGGATCGTGATCGCCGGCGAAGTGCGCGGCCCGGACCTCGGCGCCGAGGCGGTCGAAGCGGCCGCGCGCGCGGCGGTCAGGGATATCGGCTACGAACAGGCCGGCTTTCACTGGCGCGACGCCGACGTCGAAATCCTGCTGCACGAGCAGTCGGCCGACATCGCCCAGGGCGTCGACGCCTCGGGCAACAAGGACGAGGGCGCCGGCGACCAGGGCATCATGTTCGGCTACGCCTGCGACGAGACGCCCGAACTGATGCCGGCGCCGCTCTACTACGCGCACAAGATTTTGAAGTCGCTCTCGGACGCGCGCCGCTCGGGCGCCGAGAAGCACCTCGGGCCCGACGCCAAGAGCCAGGTGACGGTGCGCTACGAGAACGGCAAGCCGGTCGAGGCGACCCAGATCGTCGTCTCCCACCAGCACACGCAGGAATCCCTCACGTCGGAGGATGTCGGCCGCATCGTGCGGCCCTATGTCGAGCGCGCGCTGCCGGACGGCTGGATCACGCCGCGCACGGTCTGGCACATCAATCCGACCGGCAAGTTCTTCATCGGCGGGCCCGACGGCGATTGCGGCCTCACCGGGCGCAAGATCATCGTCGACACCTACGGCGGCGCGGCGCCCCATGGCGGGGGCGCCTTCTCCGGCAAGGACCCGACCAAGGTGGACCGCTCGGCCGCCTATGCCGCGCGCTACCTCGCCAAGAACGTCGTCGCCGCCGGCTTCGCCAGCCGTTGCACGATCCAGCTGTCCTATGCGATCGGGGTCGCCAAGCCGCTGTCGATCTACGCCGACCTGCACGGCACGGGTCATGTCGACGAGGCCAGGCTCGAGGCGGCGCTGATGGAGGCGATGAATCTCTCGCAGCGCGGGATCCGCGAGCATCTCGGCCTCAACAAGCCGATCTATGCGCGCACCTCGGCCTACGGCCATTTCGGCCGCCAACCCGATTCCGAGGGCGGCTTCTCCTGGGAGCGGACGGACCTCGGCGACAAGCTGCGCGGCCTCGTCTCCTGACGGACCGCGGCGCGGCCGGGGCGCCGCGGCGCGCCCTCTACGGGCGCAGCCGCGGCAAGACTTTGCGCGCCCATCACGCGCGGCTGATCGCCGAACTGCTGCCCCGGCTCGAGATTCCCGCGGGGCCGATCGCCGATCCCGCCGCTCTGTTTCCCTTCGTCCCGCGCGAGGTCAGGCTCGAGATCGGCTTCGGCGGCGGCGAGCACCTGCTGTTCGAGGCGCGCGCGCGGCGCGACGTCGGCTTCATCGGCTGCGAGCCCTTCGTCAACGGCGTCGCCAAGGCGCTCGCCGGCATCGAGGAGCACGGGCTCGACAATGTCAGGCTGCATGTGGGCGACGCGGGCGCGCTGATCGCCGCGCTGCCGGCGGGCGCTTTGTCGCGGCTCGACATTCTGTATCCCGATCCCTGGCCCAAGCGCCGGCACAACAAGCGCCGGCTGATCTCCGACGCGTCGATCGCCGAATTCGCCCGGGCGCTGCGTCCCGGCGGCGAATTGCGCTTCGCCACCGACATCGACGATTACGCCGGCTGGGCGCTCGCCCGCTTCGCAGTTTCTGCCGGGTTCGTCTGGCGCGCGCGCGCCGCCGACGACTGGCGCCGCCCGTGGCCGGATTGGCCCGGCACGCGCTATGAGGCCAAAGCGAGGCGCGAGGGCCGCAAACCCGTCTACCTGACCTTCGCGCGCGCCTGATCCTGCACCGCCTGGGCGATCAGCGCGCCGACGCTGGCGCCGAGAATCGTCCTGGGATCGCCGCCCGCCGCGCCGTCGACGAAATAGCCGGAATTGGCGAGGCTCGCGACGCCATGGGCGGCCGCCCAGATTTGCGCGCCGAGCTGGCGCCCGCCCGATTCGGCGACGCCGCTGTGGGCGAGCACCGCCCGGGCGGCGGTGCGCAGGCTGTCGAACGCCGCCGCGCTCGCCTCGATCGCGGGGGCTTCGCTGAGGACGCGGACGTCCGCGAACATCGCCGCGTAGAGGCCGGGCTCCTTGCGCGCGAAGTCGAGATAGGCCTCGCCCATGCGCCACAGCGCCGCAACCGGGTCGGGCCGCCCGTCGCCCCAGGCCTCGCGGAGCCTGCCGCCGAACGCCTCGAAGCCGCGCCGCGCGAGTTCGCCGAGCAGCGCGTTGCGATCGTTGAAATGGCGATAGGGCGCCGCCGCGGTCACGCCGGCGCGCTTGGCGGCCTCGGCGAGCGTGAAGCCGGCAGAGCCGCGCTCGGCGATCAACGCCCGCGCGGCCTCGACCAGCGCGTCCTTCAAGGCGCCGTGATGATAGCCGCGCCGGGCGGCGGCGGCGAACAGGGGCATGTGGCGACGGGGGCTCATCGGCGGCAGATTACAACTTCCGCGGCCCCGCGCGAGCCGGCGCCGGGCGCCGGAACCGCAATATTTGCCGCCGGACGGTAAAATGTCCCGATTTGCCGCCTGGCCCGCCGGCAGGCCCCTCGCCGCAGCACCGGGACCGCCGTCGCCATCCAGATCGTCTTGGTCATCAACGTCTCCACCCGTCGGCGCCGCTGTTGCGCCGCCTGTGAGCAAGACCGGAGGCGCGCCGGGTTCATTCCCGGCCCGCTCGAGGGGAATTTGCGCCGCGAGAGCGGCGGATCCGGATCGGCGGGGCGCGTCGCCGCGGTAAATTCTTGCGCGCGCCGGGAATAACCGGCCCGCACGCCGAGTCTCCTGTTCGAACCGGCATGGCGCCGGACGAGGAGAGCCGACATGGCGCATGAAAAGGACAACGGGGTCGATCGCCGGCAGGCGCTCGAATGCATGATCTGGGCGGGAACCGGCGTGCTGTGGACGCTCAGCGGCGGCGTGCCGAAATCGGCGCTGCTGGGGTCGGCGCAGGCGGCCGAGAGCGGCTTCAGCTTTCTCCAGATCTCCGACAGCCACGTCGGCTTCGACAAGCCGGCCAACCCGGACGCGCTTCTCACGCTGCGCGAGGCGATCGGCAAGGTCGTCGCGATGCCCGCGCGGCCCGCGTTCATGATCCACACCGGCGACATCAGCCACCTCTCGAAGCCGGAACAGTTCGACGACGCCGACCAGGCGATCGGCGCGGCGCGGCTCGACGTGCATTACGTGCCCGGCGAGCACGACGTGATCGACGAGACGCAGGGCGGCGCCTATCGCGACCGCTACGGCAAGGGCGCCAAGGGCGCGGGCTGGTATTCGTTCGACCAGGCGGGCGTCCATTTCATCGGCCTCGTCAACGTCGTCGACCTCAAGGCCGGCGGCATGGGCAATCTCGGCGCCGACCAGCTCGCCTGGCTCGCCGACGACCTCACGGGCCGCAGCGCCTCGACGCCGATCGTCGTGTTCGCGCATATCCCGCTGTGGACGATCGCGCCGGAATGGGGCTGGGGCACCGAGGATTCCGCGCGCGCGCTCGGCCTGCTCGCGCGCTTCGGCTCGGTGACCGTGCTCAACGGCCATATCCATCAGCTCATGCAGAAGGTCGAGGGAAACGTCACCTTTCACACCGCGCGCTCGACCGCGTTTCCGCAGCCGGCGCCGGGGACGGCGCCCGCGCCCGGCCCGATGCTGGTGCCCGCCGGGCAGCTGCGCGGCCTGCTCGGCGTGCGCACCGTGACGGTGCGGCCCGGCGCGGCGGAGCTCGCCGTCACCGACGTGTCCCTGGCTTCGTGAGGAGGACGCCATGATCAGGAGTTTCGACAGGGGGCTGCGCGCCATCGAGGTCGGCTGGATCGCCGCCGCGGTGGCGCTCGTACTGTGCTTCGGCGGCCTGGTTCTCGCCGAGGCGGGCGAGAGCGCCGAGGTCGACATCGACAATTTCGCCTTCACCCCCGACGCGCTCACGGTGAAGCCGGGGGTCGCGGTCACCTTCGTCAACCACGACGACATCCCGCATCTCGTCGTCGCGGTCGACGGCAAATACCGGTCGAAGGCGCTCGACACCAACGACCGGTTCAGCCTCGTCTTCGACAAGCCCGGCGAATACGCCTATTTCTGCGGCCTGCATCCGCATATGAAGGGCAAGATCGTCGTCGCGCCATGAGCGCGGGGGGAGCCGTGACGAGCGAACTGGCGCGAAGGCGCTTTTCCGAACTGGTGCTGCCGCATCTCGACGACGCCTATGGCCTCGCGCGGTGGCTGACCGGGAACCGGACTGACGCCGAGGACGTCGTGCAGGACGCGTGCCTGCGCGCGCTCGCCGCGCTCGACGCCGCGGTCGTGCTGCAGCCGCGCGCCTGGCTGCTGACGGTCGTGCGCAACACGGCGTTCACCTGGCTCGCGAAGAACCGGCCGAAGACGGTCGTGCTGACCGACGACGCGCAGGCGCTGGAAGCGGCGGCCGCGCGCGGGCCGGGCGAGCCGGCGCCGAACCAGGAGGACGCGATGATCGCGGCCGCGGACGAAGGCGCGCTCGAGGCGGCGATCGCGGCGCTGCCGCATCTGTTCAGGGAAGTCATCGTCATGCGCGACATCAACGGGCTCAGCTATCGGGACATCGCGGAGGCGACCGGCGCCCCGCAGGGAACCGTCATGTCGCGGCTCGCGCGCGGGCGCGCGCTGCTCGCCGGCGCGCTCGGGAGCCGCGCGTGACCGCCCCGCGCGCCGAGGATCCGATGCTGCTGCTCAACGCCGCGCTCGACGGCGAACTCGACGCGGCCGGGATGATCGACGTCGAGGCGCGGCTCGCCGGCGATCCGGCGCTGGCGGCGCAATACGCGCGCCTCGTCGCGCTGCGCGACGCGCTGCGCACCCGGCTTCCCCGCGAGCGCGCGCCCGACGCCCTGCGCGCGCGGGTGATCGCGCTGGCGCAGGCGCCGGCCCCGGCGCGTCCGGCGCCGCGCCTCGCCGATCCGCGCTGGCGCGCGCTCGCCGCTTGCTTGATGCTCGGCGTCGCGCTCGGCGCCGGCGGGTTCGACTTTTTCGCTTCGCGCGGGCAGGGCGACGAAATCCAGGACGCGATCGTCGCCGGCTTCATCCGCGGCCGGCTGTCCGGCCAGACCGTCGACGTCGCGACTTCGGATCGCCATACCGTCAAGCCGTGGTTCGCGGCCAAGATCGCCGGCGCGACCACCGTCGTCGATCTCAAGGCGGATGGATTCCCGCTGGTCGGCGGCCGCATCGACGTCGTCGCCGGCAGGCCGGTGGCGACGCTCGTCTACCAGCGCCGCGAGCATCAGGTCGCGCTCAGCGAAATGGCCGCCTCCGGGGCCGCCACGCGGGCGCCGCAGGACGCCACCCGCGACGGCTATCAGCTTCAGGAATGGAGGGAAGGCGGCCGCCTGTTCGCGGCGGTGTCGGATCTGCCGCCCGCCGAACTCGACGCCTTCGGCGAGGCGTTCCGCCGCGCCGCGGCGGCCGAGCGCGAGGAGCCGCCGAAGCCTTGAGGCGAGGCGGCGTCGCGCGCTTTGGTACCGCTGCCCCGACTGCCCGCTCTCAGGACCGGCCGATGCGGCGCAGGAGGTCTCTGAGCCGCGCGTCGGACCCACGGGGGATCCCAGGCCGGGCGCAACGCGACGGCTGGGCGCCGTTCGTCAGCCCGCGAGGCTGTCGAGCTTGCCGATCAGTTCGGCCATGAGCGTTTCGGCGCGGTCGTTTTCGACCTGACAGGTGCCCGCAGCCGCGTGGCCGCCGCCGCCGTGAGTGAGGCACAGCGCGCCGACGTCGATCGGGGACGAGCGGTCGAGGATCGACCTGCCGATCGCGAACACCGTGTTCTGCTTCCGGACGCCCCACAGAACATGCATCGAGACGCGGCACTGAGGAAACAGCGCGTAGATCATGAACCGGTTGCCTGCATAGATGATCTCCTCCTTGCGGAGGTCGAGCGTGACCAGATCGCCGTGGACGCGCGCGCAGCGCCGCACCTGCTCGCGGAACGGGGCCTCGTGCTGGCGGTAGAGTTCGACCCGCTCGCGGACGTCGGGCAGGGCGAGGATTTCCTCGACCGTATGACTGCGGCAAAAGTCGATGAGCTTCATCATCAGGTCGTAGTTGGAGATGCGGAACTGGTGGAAGCGGCCGAGCCCGGTGCGCGAATCCATGACGAAGTTCAGCAGCGGCCAGCCTTCGGGATGGAGGATTTCGCCGACCGAGAACTGGGCGGAATCGGCCTTGTCGACCGCGGCCATTATGTCCTCGCCGATGCGCGGAAAGCGCGGCGACCCGCCGAAATAGCGATAGACCACGCGCGCCGCCGAGGAGGCGTCGGGATCGATGACGTGGTTCGCCGGCGCCTTGCCGCCGCTACGCCCGATCTCGCTGGAATGATGGTCGAAGGCGAGGTGGCAACCCTCGACGTAGGGCAGGTTGGTGGTGATGTCGCGCGCGGAGATCGGAACCTTGCCGTCCTGCATGTCCTTGGGATGAACGAACGCGATCTCGTCGATCATCCGGATTTCCTTGAGCAGCACGCCGCAGACGAGGCCGTCGAAATCGCTGCGGGTCACAAGGCGGAATTGCGTCGCGGTCACGGGGCGTCTCCAGGACATTGATCCAGTGCGAGGTTCTAGAGGCAATAGCTGAAGGATTGGCTAACCCGATCGCGACGCTCGGCCGATCGGCCGCATCGGAACCCGCCGCGGACCGGGATCATTCCCGCAACTTCCGCCGCCAGGCCCCGTCATTTCAGGCCCATCGACGCCCTGCTCACTCGCGCGGCGTCAACCGCTCGGTCCCGTTGCCGTCCTCGCCCCGCACGGCCCAGAGCCCGTCGAGCCCGCCCTTGGGGTCGACGTGATAGATGACGAGTCCCGGCTGCCCGCCGATCATGTAGGTCGCCGCCAGCGCGTCGTTGCGGCGCATGCCGAAGCCCTTGTAGGCGGCGCCCTCGATCGTCCACTGGATCGCGAAGGTCGTGTCGGACAGGATCTGCACCGCGACCGTTCCGGTATATTTCGAGCCGTCGGGGTTCGTGCCGGCGGCGTCGTACTGCGGGGCGAGCGTCAGGCTGTCGGCGTTCGCGACCGTCGCGAAGACCAGGAAGGCGAGAGTCGCAGGGGTCCTGATCATGGCGACACCTTCGGATCGGTTTCTCCGCATGGAGTGTGGAGAATAGAATGCATCGCTATCCTGAAGCCGCCCGGGCGACAAGGGGCACTGCGCTTCGGTCGCGCCGTCGCCCCCTAGTCCCACCTCCGTCGCCGAGTTTTGACGGGATGGACCGCGCGCCGGACCGGCCTGCCGCAAAGCGGGGAGGGCCGGCGACGGGCGCGCCGCTTCCGCGCGCCCCCCGCACCGCGTCCCGCGGCGTCCCGCCGGCCCTCCGCGTCGCCCGAGGCCGGAATCCGGCGGAAATTTCTGGAAACTCTTGGAAACGTCCATTTCCGAATTTCATGAGACTTGGTCGGATTTCAAGGGCTTGCGAGCGCGCGGAAATATTTTGGCGACTCCCGAGCCGCCCTTGCTCGTGGGGCGCTCAAAGGGGCTCGGTGGCGGCAGCGACAGAACCAAGCCGAATGGCGCCGCCAAGCCCGTCGCCGTAAGCGGCCCGCCATCGCTCCGCGTCGCCCGGGCCTGGAGGCGGCGGAAATTTTTGGAAATATTTGGAACACTTTGGAAATACCTGGAACTCCCTGGAACTTCCCTGGAACGTTTTTTGGTTCCCCCGGCTTGATGGGATTTCTCTGGATTTCAATGGTTTGCACGCGAGTGGAAGCATTTTGCCCTCCATTGCGCCCGCGCTTCCCGGGCGCTCGAAGGCCCCGGCGGCGGCAAGCGTTGGAACAGAGGCGAACGGCGCCCCGAACGAACCAAAATCGGCGACGGCGACGACCGCCTCAGAGGCGCTCCTCGACGTTGGAAGAGGGGCGCCTTGGCCGTTACACGCTTTGGGGTCTGGGGCGGCCTGGCGCAGCCGCGATTCTCCTTCGGTTCGTCTGGTTCGGACCGACCATCGATCAACATGGTGATGGTGCACCCGGGAGCGGCTGGAGTCAAGCTAAATTTCTGTAAAAGAGAAAGATTGCGGCGTCAGGGCAGGGGGGCGGGGCGGGCGCCGGCGCGACCGGATCGGCAGGGCGGCGCCGGCCGCTCGAACCATCTGAATCCGTCCGGTCCGATCCCCCGGGACAGCCCCGCCGCCCGGCGGGCGGGAGTAGATCCCGAGGCTGCCGCGCGCTCGCCCCAAGGCCGAAACTGCGCGTTCGTCGCCCGAGCAGCGCGCGGCCGGCCGAAACGGCGCGGGCGGCGCCGGCGATCGGGCGCGGTCTCGCCGGGCCCGGACGAAGCCAGGAAGGTCGCGACGCCATGCTGTCCGTCGAACTCTATTTGCTGCCGCTCGCCGCGGTCGTCCTCTTCGTCCTGCTCGCCGCCTCGGTCCGCATCCTGCGCGAATATGAGCGTGCGGTGGTGTTCACGCTCGGCCGCTTCGAGCGGGTCAAGGGGCCGGGCCTGGTGCTGCTGCTGCCCTTCATCCAGGAAATGGTGCGCGTCGATCTGCGGATCAAAGTGATCGAAATCCCGAGCCAGGACGTGATCTCGCGCGACAATGTCTCGATGAAGGTCGACGCCGTGCTGTATTTCTGCGTGGTCGATCCGGAGCGCGCGATCATCCGGGTCCAGGACTATCTGCCGGCGACCAACATGCTCGCCCAGACCACGCTGCGGGCGGTGCTCGGCCAGCACGAGCTCGACGAGATGCTGTCCGAACGCAAGAAGCTCAGCGCCGACGTGCAGAGCATTCTCGACGCCCAGACCGAGACCTGGGGCATCAAGGTCAGCAATGTCGAGATCAGGACCGTCGAGCTCACCGACAACATGGTGCGCGCGATCGCCAAGCAGGCCGAAGCCGAGCGCGACCGCCGCGCCAAGGTGATCCACGCCGAGGCCGAATTCCAGGCCGCCCAGACCCTCGTCGACGCCGCGCAGATCCTCGGCAGCATCCCCGCCGCGATGCAGTTGCGCTACCTGCAGACGCTCGCCGAGATCGGCGCCGAGCAGAATTCGACTGTCGTCTTCCCCATGCCGATCGACATCATGAAGCCGTTTCTCGAAATCCTCGACAAGGCGGGCAAGCCGCCGCGCGCCAATGGCGCCGCGGCGCCCCACCTCGAGGCGCCGCGGGCCTGAACGGGGAGGCGGGACGGCGGGATTTTCCCAGATTTGTGGCGCCGGCCACGGGATCATATCGGCAGGCGGTGGCGCGCGAGCCGCTCGTAATAGGGGCGCGCCGCGTCGGCGAGCCGCTTCAGCCGATCGGGGAGGTCCTCGGGTCGGCTCGCGCCTTCGGGCGGCCCGAAGCCGGTCGAGCGCTCGACCGCCTCGTACCAGGCGGGCGCCCAGACGCCGTCGGTCTCCCGCCGGCCCGTCGGCCACGACAGCATCGCGGGGTCGAAGGCGAGCCCGCAGGCGGCGCACAGCGCGCCCAGCGCGGCGCGCGGGTCGGCGAGCACCTGGGCGCCCTCCAGCACCGGCGGGGCGCGGCCGAGCCGGTCGGCGGCGCGTTCGAACAGCGCGAGCTGCGCGGGCAGGCCGATCTCCTCCAGCGTGAAATCCCGGCGCTTGCGCGCATAGGAGGCGAGCACCGCCTCGGGGGCCCGGATCAGGAACGCGTTGACGAGGCCGTCGGTCCAGTCGCGCCCGAATCCCTCGAGCATGTGCTGGGTCATGTGCTTCTGGTACCAGACCGCGCGACCGCCGGGAACCGGGCCGGTCAGCGTGGCGGCGACGACGCGCCAGTCGGTCGGCTGGGCGGCGATGACCTCGGCGCGCAGGGGATGGTCGAGGCCGGTCGCTTCGAGATAGGCGGCGTAGAACGGCTCGTCGCTGACCGCGCAATCGGCGCGGGCGCCGAAGGCGCGCATCATCGCGGTCGAAATGTTGCGCGGGCCGGACCACATTGCGATGCGGACCGGCGGCTTCATTGGGTTCGCCCCTGCGCTTCTTCGGCCTCGAGCGCCTTGTAGAGCGCGCGCAGCCGCCGCGTCACCGGGCCCGAGGCGTCGGCCGAATCATGCGGCCCCGGCTCGCCGATCGGCCGGCCGTCGACGCGCACGACCGGGGTCAGGCCGGCGAAGGTGCCGGTGACGAACGCCTCGTCGGCGCCATAGACGTCGAACAGCGAGAAGTCGCGCTCGTGGGCGGCGATGCCGGCCCGGCGCGCGGCGCGCAGCACGGCGTCGCGGGTGATGCCGGCGAGGCAGAAGCCGCCGCCGGAGGTCCAGATCTCGCCCTTGCGGACGATGAAGAAATGCGTGGCGTTGCAGGTCGCCACGAAGCCGCGGTCGTCGAGCATCAGCGCCTCGTCGGCGCCCGCCTCCATCGCCTGGATGCAGGCGAGGATGCAATTGAGCTTGCTGTGCGAATTGAGCTTCTGGTCCTGCTCGGCCGGCCCGGTGCGACGGATGTGGACGGTGAACAGGTTCAGCCCGCGCGCCCGCATTTCGGGGCGCGGCAGCTTCCATTCCGGGATGATGACGATCGTCGCGCCGCCGACCGTCAGCCGCGGGTCCTGGTAGGGCGACCGCTTCCTGCCGCGCGTCACCATCAGCCTGACATGGACGCCGTCGTCCATGCCATTGGCCTCGAGGAGGTCGAACAGCCGCGCGGCGAGCGCGGCGCGCGAGAGCCCGATGTCGATCCGCAGCATTTTGGCGCCGTCCCACAGGCGGTCGAAATGCCGGTCGAGGAAGGCGATCCGGCCCTCGACGAGCCGCAAGCCCTCCCAGACGCCGTCGCCGAGCACGAAGCCGGAATCGAACACCGAGACCTTCGCCTCGTCGCGCGGCGTCAGCGCGCCGTCGACGCTGATCAGCACGGCATCGTTCCTGTCGTCGCCGACATAGTCCTGCGTGCCGCCGCTCTCCTGCTGGCCGTCCTGCATCTCGGTTCCGCCGCTTCGTTTCGCCGGCGAGCATGCCCGCCTCCGCGCCGCGCCGCAACAGGCCGGGACCGCGCGCGCTTCGTCCGCCCCGCGCGGCTTGCCGGCGAGGCGACCCCGGGGGTCGCGCCCGCGACGGCGGCCGGGCTTGCTCTTGCAGGGCGGGTCGTGCAGGGAAGGCGGGGCACAGGCGAGAACCGGCGGAATCGATGAAGCGCGTGATGGATTTCGCCTGGCCGGCGATCGGGCTCGGCGCGGTGGCGTTTTCGTCGTGGTTGTTGTTTCGGGAATTGCGCGGTCTCTCGCTCGCCGAAGTCGCCGCCAGCCTCGCCGCCATTCCTCTGGCGCACTGGGGCGCCGCCCTCGTCTCGACCGTCGTCGCCTATGGCGCGCTCGCCTGGTATGACCGGATCGGCCTCGCCCACCTCGGCCGCCGCCTCTCCTGGCCGTTCATCTCGCTGACCTCGTTCACCACCTACGCGCTCTCGCACAACATCGGCGCCTCGGTGTTCTCCGGCGCGGTCGTGCGCTACCGCGCCTATTCGACCAAGGGCCTCGCCATGGGCGAGGTCGGCCTGCTGGTCGCGTTCTGCTCGTTCACCTTCTTCCTCGGCACGGTGCTGCTCGGCGGCGGCGTGCTGATCCTCGAGCCGCACATCGTCGAGCGCTGGACGCCAGCGCCCGACTGGCTCGGCTGGGCCGTCGGGGTGGCGATGCTGGGGCTGGTCTGCCTCTACATCGCCGGCTCGCTGCTGCATTTCCGCCCGCTCAAGATCGGCGGCTTCGAACTGGTCTACCCGCGCCCGCCGATCGCCGCGCGCCAGATGTGCGCGGCGCCGCTCGAACTGATCGGTGCGGCGGGGATCATCTATTTCGCGCTGCCGA
>JBEKZS010000118.1:0-13948 GCA_049509635.1 Roseiarcus sp. | reverse complement strand
CGACCGTGTTGGGCACCATGATGGCCTATAGTCTCGCGCGATTCAACACGGGTGGGACGCATCTCGCGTTCTGGGTGCTTTCGCAGCGGTTTCTGCCGCCGGTGGCGGTCATCTTGCCGATCTTCCTGCTGTTTCGCGCTTGGGGACTCTACGACACGCGCGTCGGACTGATCCTCGCTTACGCGTTCATGACGCTGCCGCTGTCGGTCTGGATGATGTACGCCTATTTCCGGCAGCTGCCGAAGTCGCTGGAGGAAGCGGCGCTCGTCGATGGGCTCAGCCTCTGGCAGGCGTTTTGGATGGTCGGCGTGCCGCTGGCGGCGCCGGGCGTGGCGGCGGCCGCGGTGTTCGTATTCATCGCCGTGTGGACGGAATTCTTCTTCGCGCTGATCCTGACCAGCCGCTACGCCTTCACGCTTCCGACGATCTTTCGCGCTTTTCTCGGCTTTCAGGGCGCGCAATATGGCGAGGCCTGTGCTCTGGCGACGACCTCGCTCGCGCCGTCGATCGTTCTCGGCATGCTGGTACAGCGCCATCTCGTGCGCGGATTGACGCTCGGCGCGTTGCGCGGCTGATCGGGAGGAGTCGTGGATGGCGAGTGTCAAGGTGAGCGCGCTGCACAAGCGGTTCGGACCGGTGCACGCCGTTCGCGGCATCAATCTCGACATCGCTGATGGCGAATTCACCGTGCTGGTCGGGCCGTCCGGCTGCGGCAAGAGCACGCTTCTGAGAATGATCGCCGGACTCGAGGACATCGACGACGGCGCGATCGAAATCGATGGCGAAGTGGTCAACGATATGCGCCCGCGCGACCGTGACGTTGCGATGGTGTTTCAGGACTACGCGCTCTATCCGCACATGAACGTATTCGGCAATATCTCTCTCAGCTTGCGGGCGCGCAAGATGGCCAAGCCTGAGATCGAACTGCGGGTGACGCGCGCCGCCGAGATGCTGGGCATCGCTCCGCTGCTGCGGCGATACCCGCGTCAATTGTCGGGCGGTCAGCGCCAGCGGGTCGCCATCGGTCGCGCCATCGTGCGCAATCCGAGGGTGTTTCTGTTCGACGAGCCGCTCTCCAATCTCGACGCCCAATTGCGCGACGAGATGCGCACCGAAATCAAGCGCCTCCACCAGGAAATCGTGACGACCATGATCTATGTCACGCACGATCAGGTCGAAGCGATGACGCTCGCCGACCGCATCGTTCTGCTGCGCGATGGCGTGATCGAGCAGCAGGGCGCCCCGCTCGATCTGTTTGAAAAGCCGGAGACGATGTTCGTGGCGGGCTTTCTCGGGTCGCCCAAGATGAACTTTCTGCACGGCGCGCTCGCGCGCGCGGACGGCGCCGCAGTCGTCACGCTCGGCGATCAGGCGCCGAATCTGCCGCTGCCGCACGGGCGCGCGGCGACGATTCCCGCCGGCGCGAAGGTCGTCCTCGGCCTTCGTCCAGAACATATCGGACGGGCCACGGGCGCGCCGCCGCTCGACGGCTGCAGTCGCATCGAGGTCCCCGTCGATCTCGTCCAGCCCACGGGGTCGCGCACCTATGCGACATTCCGCTTGGGGGGGCAGCCGGTTACCGCGGAATTGCAGGCGCACGACGTCAGCAGGCCCGGCGAGCGCATCGAGGTCGACGTCAACATGCGCCGCGCGGTATTGTTCGATCCCCAATCCGGGAGGGCCTGGTGATGGCGATCACGACCACCGATCAAAGCGCGGACCCCTCGCGTGCGGTCAAGCTTTGCGGAACCGAAACGCAGGATCCGCCCACGCGGCGTCTCACGGCGGGCTCGCTGTCCATCGAATTGCAGAACGGTCAGTTGCGTTACGTCACCTACGCCGGGATCGAGGTGCTGCGCGGCGTCGCCTTTCTCGCGCGCGACGAAAACTGGGGCACGTATTCGCCCGAGATCGTCGGCCTCGACATAGAGGAGGGCGAAACCGGGTTCACGATCAAATATGGCGCAACATGCGCCGACGAGAAGCAATGTTTGGTTTACGAGGCCAGCATTTCGGGTTCGATCGACGGCTCGCTCTCCTTCGTTGCGGTCGCCTCGCCGGCGAGCGATTTTGTCACCAACCGCACTGGATTCGTCGTGCTGCATCCGGCCGCGCTCGCCGGTCGCCCGGTGAGGGTCACGCATGTCGACGGGCGCGAGGTCGAGGCCCACTTCCCCGAGCGCATCAGCCCTTCGCAGCCGATCTTCGATATCCGCGCCCTCACTCACGAGGCGGCGCCGGGCCTGTTCGCGACCTGCCGCATGGAAGGCGACGCGTTCGAGATGGAAGATCAGAGAAACTGGACCGATGCCTCATACAAGACCTATGTGCGGCCGCTTGCGCTGCCATGGGCCTATACGCTGGCCAAGGGCAGTCGGCACGAACAGTCGGTGCGGCTTTCGTTCTCCGGCGCGACCGGGGGCCGCCCGCGACCGCGAAGCCGCGCGCTCACTTTCGAACTGGGCGCCGAAGTCGAGGTTCTGGCGCCTCGGGTCGGCGTCGCAATTCCCGCCGAGGAGGCGCCCGCGACGCGCGCCGCGATAGACTGGTTGCGTCGGCTCGGACCGCAATTTCTGGTCTGCAACGTCGACGTGCGCGATGGTCGCGGCCTCGACGCGCTCCCGACCTGTCGCCGGATCGCCGATGCAGTTGCAGCCACGATCACGCTCGAGATTGTGCTTCCCGACGAGGTTGACGCCGCCGCCGCGTTGCGCCCGATCGCGGATTTGGCGACGCAGGCGCAGATTCGGCTCGAAGCGGTCATCGTCTCGAGCGCTGCGGACCTCAAATCGTGGCAGCCGGGCGCCGAGCGCCCGCAGCGGCCAACCGTCGAGGAGCTCGCCGCCGCCGCGCGGTCGGCGTTCCCCGGCGTCAAACTCGGCGGCGGCATGCTGTCGACCTTCACCGAGCTCAATCGCAAACCGCCCATGGCCGCAGTCGTCGACTACGTCAGCCACACCACGTGTTCGATCGTTCATGCGGCCGACGATCGCTCGGTCATGGAGACGCTGGAGACGCTGCCGGCGATCATCGCCTCGACCAAGGCCATGATCGGCGACAAGGGCTACCGGATTGGCCCCAGCGCGATCGGCGCTCGTGACAACCCCTACGGCAAAGGCGTTTTGGACAATCCTGACGGCCTTCGCATATGCCTCACCGATCTGGATCCGCGTCAGCGTGGCCTATTCAATGCATCGTGGACGCTCGGTTATTATTCGGCCTGCGCCTACGCAGGCGTTCAGGCGGTCGCGCTGGGCGCCTCGACGGGGCCGTTCGGATTCATTCACCGCCGGATGGAGCGCGCGGCGCCCTACTACGATTCCGCTGACGGTCGGTCGCTGTACCCGGCGTTCCACGTCATGGCCGGTCTCGCGGCGGGTTGTGGCCGGACTCTGATCGAGGCAAGAGCGTCGGAGCCCGGCGCCATCGCGGCGCTTGTCTGGCGGGAGGGGGGCCGGCGGGTTGTTTGGCTCGCGAATTTGCGCGGCGAGCCAACGACGATCAGGATCGCGGGAGGCGCCGCTCCCGGATGGCGTCTCAGCGTGATCGACGCGGAGAGCTTCGGCCGCGCCGCGACGGAGTTCGGGGTCCTCGAGCTTTTGGCGCGTCCCTTCGTCGGCGAGGAATTGACGCTGGACGCCTATGCGGTGGCGCGCCTAGTTTGAACGTCAGGCAAGGCGATCGACCTTGCGATCATGAGGCGACGGAAGGGAGAGCGAGATGTCAGGGCGCAGTCTCAAGGAAATGGCGGGCGTGAGAACGCCGAAGTTCGGCCACTTCATCGTCGAGTTCGCTACGCCGGGCATCGGCCACATTCTCAAGTCCGCCGGCTGCGACTTCGTCCTGTTCGACCTCGAGCATTCCGGCTTCGGTATGGAGACTGTGAAGAGCGCGATCCGCTATTTCGAGGCCGCCGATCTGCCGGTGATCGTCCGCGTCCCCGCCAAGGACTATCATTTCATCGCCCGCGCCATGGACATGGGGGCCGAAGGCTTGATGCTGCCGATGGTCGGATCGGCCGCCGAGGCGAGCCAGATCATCAATTCGATGAAATACACCCCCGACGGCGGACGGGGCGTCGCGTTGCAGGTCGCCCATGACCGCTACCGCCCGGGCCCCGTCAAGGACAAATTCGCCGCCGCCAACGCGCGCAGCACTTTGTTCTGCCAGATCGAGACCGCCGAGGGCGTCGAGAACGCCGAGGCCATCGCCGCCCTTCCGGGGATCGATTGCCTGTGGGTCGGCCATTTCGATCTTTCCGTGTCCCTCGGTGTGCCGGGCGAATTCGGCTCCGACAAGTTCACTGGCGCGATCAAGAAGGTCGCCGCCGCGACCGCCAAGCACGGCAAATCGCTCGGCCGATTGGTCCCGAACGTTGAGACCGGCATCGAACTCTACGCGCAGGGCTTCGACTTCATCTGCTATTCCGGCGACGTCTGGGTTCTGCACGACGCCCTGGCCGACGCGATCGGCAAGCTGCGTGAAGGCTGCAACCCAAACAGGCAGGAGGGCCGCACATGACCGCGCCGTTTCGCGTCGCCATCTCCGGCGATTTCCGCAAAGGGGATGGATCTCTCGTCTATCCCGACTTCGATCTCGAACCTTTGCGCCGGGCCCCAGGCGTCGAAGTTGCGTTTCTCGAGCCATTGAACCCGGTGCGGGCCGAGCAGCTGGCCGACTTCGACGCTCTCATCCTGCTCGCCCACCGATTCACGAAGGAGAGCATTCCCGCCAACGGTCGGCTCGCGGTCGTGGCGCGCTTCGGTGTCGGCTACGACACGGTCGATGTCGAGGCATGCACGCAAGCGGGCATCGCGCTGGCGATCACGCCCGACGGAGTGCGCCGGCCTGTGGCCGTATCAATTGTCACGTTCATCCTTGCGCTCGGCGGCAAACTGATGGTCAAGGACCGCCTGACTCGGGAAGCGGCGACCGGATTTGCTCGCCGCGGAGAGCAGATGGGAATGGGCCTCGTCGGTCGCACGCTTGGCGCCGTCGGCATTGGCAATATCGGCGCGGAATTGTTCCGCCTGCTGAAGCCTTTCGATATGAAGTTCATCGCCTCAGATCCCTACCCGGACGCGAAGGCGGTGGCCGAACTCGGCGTCGAATTGGTCGCGCTGGACGAAGTGTTCCGGCGCGCCGACTTCGTCTCGATCAGCTGCCCGCTCACGCCCGAAACGCACCATCTCGTGAACGCCGAGCGTTTGGCGTTGATGAAGCCGACCGCCTATCTCATCAACACCGCGCGCGGGCCGATCGTCGATCAGAAAGCGCTGACCGCTGTGCTCGAAGCGCGCCGCATCGCCGGCGCCGGACTGGATGTTTTGGAGCAGGAGCCGCCGGACCCCGACGACCCGATCCTGAAGCTCGACAACGTCATTCTCGCGCCACACGCCCTCTGTTGGACGGATCAGTGTTTCGCCGGCAACGGCGCGGCCGACGTCCGTGCGGTGCTTGATGTCCAGCATGGCCGCCAACCGCACCTCGTCGTGAACAAGAGCGTGCTGTCGACGCCAATTTGGCAAAAGCGGATGACGGACTTTCAGGCGCGCTTCGGCCCGTGACCCGGCAAATCAATCGTGGCGGCGAGTCATTCCTGCCCATGACGCGCTACTCGCATACGTCGATCGGCGCCTGGCTGTCCGGATAGCCCGCGAGCCGCATTTCATCGCGAGTGAAGGCGCCGAGGCGCCCGGGTATGAGGCGAGAGCAGAGGTCTTCGAGCAAGGCGGACGTGGGCAGAGTCGCGCGGCGCACGTCCCAGATGCGCGCGGTTCTATCGTCGGACGCGGTGACGACCCGTGTGCCGTCGGGGCTGAACGCGGAGGACCGCACAGGTGAGCGGTGCCCCTGCAGAGCCATTATCTGGACTCCGGTCGCCGTGTCCCATATCTGCGCAGCGTTCGTATAGTCGTCGAGCGAGTTCACCACCCGAGAGCCGTCTGGACTGAAAGCGGCAGCGTTATAGGGAGCGCGGCCAAACCGAGTGATCTCTTCGCCGGAGGACGCGCTCCATAACCGCGTCGTATTGTCCCTCGACGCAGTGATCACGTGTGCGCCGTCTGGACTGAACACGGCTGACGCGACGCCGGCTTCATGGCCGCGCAAAATCACTATCAACTTGCCGGTGACCGCGTCCCACACCCGCGCCGTCTTGTCGTCCGACGAGGTGACGACGCGCGTTCCGTCCGGACTGAACGCGACCGAAGACACGCGACCCTGATGACCCGACAAGACAGCTATTTCGTCGCCTGTCGCCGCGTCCCACACCCGCGCTGTCTTGTCGTCCGACCCGGTGGTCACGCGGGCGCCATTCGGGCTGAACGACGCCGATGACACGCGACCACGATGACCGCCCAGCTTCGCTATTTCCCTGCCGCTGGCAGCGTCCCAAACGCGCGCCGTCCCGTCATCCGACGCCGTGACAATTCGCGCTCCATCCGGACTGAACCCGGCAGATGATACGCCTGCGCCGTGACCGCTGAGCTTCTCTATCTCCTTGCCGGTGGCGGCGTCCCAAAGCCGCGCCGTCATGTCGTTCGAGCCGGTGACGACCCGTGCGCCATCCGGACTGAATGAGGCGGAGGTCACCCCACCTGCGTGACCGCGCAATACGGTGATCGCCTCGTCTGAATTCAAATCATAGACTCTCGCCGTCCAATCCCACGACGCCGACACGAATCGGGCGTTATCGGGGCTGAAGGCGACGAAAGAGACTCTCCACAAGTGACCGTGAAGAACCCTGACCTCCTCGCCGGTGTGCGAGTCCCATATCCTTACCGTCTTATCCTGGGACCCCGTCACCACATGGGCGCCGTCGGGGCTGAATATGGCGGAGAAGACGGGGCCGCCATGACCCATCAACCTCGCAGTCTCGTTTCCGGTCGCCGCGTCCCACACCCGCGCTGTGCGGTCGTCTGACCCGGTGACGACATGCGCGCCGTCGGGGCTGAATCTGGTTGTGTATATCGGGCCGCTGTGGCCAAGGAGAACGGCGACCTGCTTGCCGGTCGCAGCAGACCAGATCCGTGCCGCCGCGCCTGACGTCGTGACTACCCGAGATCCATCCGGGCTGAACGCGGCGGAACTCATTTCGCCGTCGTGACCACCCATTTCCAAAAGCTCCGCGCCCGTCGCAGCGTCCCATAGCCTTGCTGTTCCGTCAGCGGACGCTGTAAGAACGCGCGCGCCGCTTGGATCAAATTCGGCGGAGTACATCGGGCCCCTCTGACTATGTAACGCGACAATCTCCCGGCCCGTAGCCGCGTCCCAGACCCGAGCTGTTCCATCTAGCGACGCCGTGACCGCGCGCGCGCCATCCGGGCTGAAACGCGCGGACTGAACCCCAAACTTGTGGCCCGTGAAGGTCAAGACTTCCCTGCTCGTCGCCGCGTCCCATATACGCGCAGTGCCGTCGTCGGATGCCGTGATCACGCGTGCGCCGTCCGGGCTGAACGAAGCGGTAGTCACTCGACTTCTGTGGCCCGCAAGGATGGCGATTTGCTTACCCGTCTCTCCATCCCAAATGCGCGCCGTATTGTCGTAGGACGCGGTCACCAACCGGGAGTGGTCCGGGTTGAATGCGGCTGACGTCAGACCCGAAGTATGACCGACAAGATTTCGCAGCCAGGGTGTATTGCACACGACCGCAGCCAGCTCGGCGGCCGCAGACCACGCTGAATCTCGTGCCGCCGGAAGCTCGAGCTCCACGCGGGCGCCCCGGGCGGCAAGTCTGAGCGCACTGTCGATCTCGCCCTGGTAGAGCTTGGCAAGTCCCAACTCGCCGAGCAGCCTTGCATGCTGACGCCGCAGCTCGATTTGCTCGGCGTCGAGCGACTTTTGGAGCTCGGAGGCCGCCGTCTGCTGCTCAGCCAGTCGTGCATTGCTCCTTGCGAGCGTCCTCTCGGCCTCGGCAAGTTTCTCTTGTTGGCTATCCAATTGCAGCCGCTGCACGTCCAGTCCATCCTGCATCAAGGCGATGGCACTCTTTTGGGCCCGCAATTCTGCGCCCTGCCACAGTGCGACGCCGAGCCCGACGAGAACTACCAACCCGAGGGCCGCGAGAGCCCAGCGCGCGAGTCGCTGCGCCCGTCCGGTGCGCGCGACGCGCTCCTGCTCGCGTTTGAAGTCGGCGGCCGCCTTGCTCGCCGCCCGGTCTCGTGCGGACAGGCTTTCGCGAATGAACGCGCGCTCGTCCGAATTGAGCTCGTCCCCTCGCCGCGCCAACCAATCTTCCGCGATCGCCAGCGCGCCGCCGCGCAACAAGTCTTCGTCCCACGGGTCCTGGCGCATCTGGTCGAGGCGTGGCTTCAAGCGGTTGCGCCAGGCGAGGAAGGCCCTGTCGCGGTTCACCCAATCAATGAGTTCTGGCCAGTTGCGAATGAGCGCCTCATGGACAACCTCCGTCGTCTCCTGCCCGCCGTTGGGCGCGGCGATGACGACGAGGCGGTTGTCCTCGCCGGCGAGCTTCTGCGCCAACGCCCAGGCGTCGGCGCCGAGCTCGGCGCGCTGTACGATGCGCCGGGTGTCCTCGGCGCCTTCGCCGAGCGTCACCATTCGCGTGAAGAGACGACGGAAGGCGGCGACCGCCTCGGCGTTCTTTCCCTCGTCTGTGGCGGCGAGGAAAATCGAGTGCGCGCGCTTGGCCAATGCGCCTTCGACACCGTCAATGGCGTCGTAGACGGCGCGCGTCATCATTGGCTTTTCGAGACGTCCCCACATTTCGCGCAATGCGAACTGCAACAGCGGGAGCGAGCCGGGGCGCCTCTCGACATCGTCGAGGATCGCTTCGACCAGGCCGGGCTCGAAGCCAACGGGCTTGGCAGGCTCGATCACCGCCGTGCGGAGTTCCTCGCGCGTCATGGGCGGCAGGTTTTCAACACGATCTTGGAAGGCTTTCGCCATTGACGGTTGAAGCAGCGCGGTGTTGTAGAAATCGGCCCGCATCGTCAATACGAGTGACGCGTTCGACGTTCCGCCAGAGGGGCCGGCTGCGAAGCTGTCAATCAGTGCGCCAATAAAGCGGTTCCGAAATGTCTCGTCAGTAGCGAGAGTGAATATTTCCTCGAATTGATCGGCGATGAGCAGGATTCGTTTCGCGGGATGGGCCTTGCGACACTGCGCAATAACGTCACTTGGGCGTAGATCACCACTTTGCAGCGATTCCCCCAGCTTCCGCGCCCGCGCCATCTCGTCGATGACGTCTTCGCTGGGGCCAACGAGCAAAGAGGCGAACGCGCGGGCGAGCGCGAGGAACGGATTCTTATCCGGCTCCATACTGATGCGAAAATAGCTCGAGAGCCATCCGCCCTTGGCGTCGAGCCTTGGCGCGAGGCCGGCGAGGACGACCGACGATTTACCGCTGCCCGAGGCGCCGACCAAAGCGGTGAAACTTCGATTTTCGACCGCACGCTCGAGCGCCGCGACGGCAGCTTCGCGGCCGAAGAACAACGCGCTGTCCGATGGACCGAAATAAGCGAGCCCCGGGTACGGGCAGCGCGGAACAGGTCCGCTCGGCTCCGGTGCGGGCGCCGGCGCGCCGATGCTGAGCACGCCGATATTGACGACGCCCGCCCCAACCACGCCCGCCGCGCCGCCATACATGGTCGCGCTCGTCGCGCCATCGCCCATCGCGACCCTACTCCGCGCCCGCTCCCGTCACCGCTCTTGATCCCGGGATGAGCCAACGTTGATCGAACCGACCGTGACGCTCTGCGCACCAACGACCCCTACAGAACCGCCCGATATGTTGGATACGATCCGAGTCGACGAGGCGGCGAACTTGCTCGCTGCAATTTCGCTCACCAACGTGTCGAGCGCCGTCTTGATGTCTAGATCGTCGGCGGCCCTCGCCTTGGCGACTTCCTCGCTGACCGTCACCGCTCGGCCTTTCGAATCGGGGACCTTCTCCAAGTCATCGACCGACTTCTTCAGCGCGCTGTCCGCTCCAAACTTTCGCACGATCAGCGTCTTCAGCGCCTCGTAGGCGTCCTTCACCGACGAACCCGCAACGTTGGCGGCGGCTGCGGAAAGCGCGCTCAAGATAGCGGTGGTAAGTGGATCCACGACGTCTCCCCACGGGATCCTGCCGAGCAGACTGTGATCGGCAAAGCACAGCCAGTCTATACCAAATGACGGAAAAAGGCCATCCGCGTCGACGGTCGCCGGTCTCATCATCGTTGGCGCAGGGGGGCGCGCATCAGCCCCACAGACGGGCGCCTGTCGTTCGAAGCCGCTCCCACAGACTTCTGTTCGCGCATATCTCGCGAGCGCTGCTTGGCGCACTCGGCCCGAGTGCTGCAATCAGCGGCGACAGATTGTCCGCGAACCTGCTCCATTTCGCGACGGCGTCGGTATAGATGGGTTTGCGCACCTGCACCGCGCTAGCGGTTCGAACCGGCCGCACTGTGCGGTGAAAATCCAGGCATCGGTCATCCCACTGAAGCCCACAATGCTCGACGAGCCGCCGAGCATGTGTCTTGGGGTCGGCGACCAGATCTTCGTATTGGATTTCCAGCAACGCCTCCGGGGGAATCACCGTGCGCCAGTGCGCGGTCAAGCGGTCGTACGATCGATAATAGCGGCCCAGTTCGCCGAGATCATAGGCATAGGGGACAGTCATTGAAAACGGCTTCGAATAGCACGAAAGACAGGTGTCGACGGGGTCGCGCCGGGTATGGATGATTCGGGCGTTCGGGAGTGCGAGGTGAATCAGGCCCGCCAGACGGAAGTTGTCAGGCATCTTGTTCACGATCCGCTCGGCCTTTCCGTAGCGAGCTTGGATTCGATTCACATAGTTGGCCCCGATACGACGCAATTGCTCGCCGAATGCGTCGGTTTTGGAGTCGTCCGCGCGCATGTCGCGCAGACCGTCGCCGGCGATTTCGACTGCCGCGGCGACGAAATCAGCAATCTCCCCCGCGCCCAGCACGCTGGGGTGGCTTGCCAGGATTTGCTCGATCAACGTGCTTCCCGATCGCGGCATTCCCAGCACAAAAATGGGCGTTGCCGACGGGTGTCCGTTTCCGCGATTCTCCGACAGCAATCTTGCCGAGAACAGCGAGCGAATATGCTCCATGTTGGATAGCGTCGCGGGTTCGTCATACTCGATCCGCGCCCGCTTCAGGGCGTTGCCGAGTCTCAGATGACGAAATGCCGCCTTGTAATTTCCTTGATCCGAGTACGCATTGAAAAGCGCGAAGCGCAGGGGAATCTCGTCTTCGGCCGCAAGCGACTTGGTGTCCCCGGCCATTCGCGTCATCGCGAGGAACTTAGGGTCGTCGGCGCTCAGCTCCGCGACGGCGGTCAGGTTGTAGTAAAAGCCCGGCTTGTGCGGTGACAACGCCACCGCTCTTTCATGAGCGCGGCGGGCTTCCTCGATACGGCCGACGTCCACCAACGCGCAGCCGAGGCGATCATGCGCCTCCGCAAAGCCGGGATCGGCTTCGGTCGCCCTGACAAAGGATTTCAACGCTTCGTCGTGTCGTCCGAGTTCGTTGAGTTGGTCGCCGCGCAACGCGTGGGCGATCGCATGTCTCGGGTCGGCGCGTGTCGCCTTGGTGAAATCCCTCAATGCGGATTCGGGTTTCCCCAAGCGCTTTAGCAGGCCCGCCCTCAGCAAATATCCCCGCGCCGACTTGCCGTCGACGGAAAGTGCATTGTCGAAAGCAGCGAGAGCCTCTCGAGGGCGGCCTATTTGGTCAAGAAGGATGGCCTTGTTGAATAGAGCTTCAACAAATAGAGGATTGACTCTCAACGCGCGCTCATAGCTCGCCAGAGCGTCCTCGTTACGCCCCATTTCTCTCAGCGCATTGCCCCGATTGGCGAGCGCTTCCTCGAATGCGGGTCGCAGAGCAAGCGCTCGGTCGTAGGCGAGCACGGCCTCGGCGCGGCATCCCTGCGATTGCAGGACGTTGGCCCTGTTGTAGTGGAGTGCGGCGAGATTGGGACTTCCAGCGATAGCCCGGTCATAGGCCCGCAAAGCCTCGTCGAGACGCCCGACGGCGCTCAACGCCAAACCCAGATTCGACAGACCGGAGACGTCGTCCGGCTCGGCGTTCAGCGCGGCGTCCAGGAAGCCAATGGCGTCGGCGAAGCGTTTCTCGTTAAGGCAACGGAGGCCGGCGTCGAGATTGGTTCGAAATGGCGTCCCGGCAGCTTGGCGCGGTTTCGGGGTGAGGTGCTGGCTCTTTCGCGACATAGGTAGTTCTACCCATGCACGGCTTTCATTGGCGTAAATTTCCGGCGCATTTTACGGGGCAATCGCGGAACTTTCTCGAAAGGGGACGCTACGGATTTGAGAGCCGTTCAGACCACGGCGCGCGCCTGAGAGACGTCACCCGACACGGTTGCGCGGTGAGTTTTGAGCCGGTGGGCGACTTCGGGGGGTCGTCTTGCAACCGGACGAAACGGTTTCGACGATCTGCTTCGTTTGCTCGGCGGTGATTTTCGGCTTTCGTCGAGCGACGCGGTGTTGGGCGGGCTTCATGCAGGCCGGCGCGCGCGCTCGCGGATTATCTCGCGCTCGAATTCGGCAAGGAGCCGAATATTTCCATCAGCACGCGGCCGGCGGGGCCGCATGTATCGACCGCCTCCGTCAGCGATCGGAATTTCCGCCCGGCGCAGAATTGCTTCGGAGAATGAGCCCGCGTCCGCTACCACCTAAACGGTGGAAATAATGGAGGAATGGCCGATTCTTCAGCATGACGCTTCGCGTCCGGTGCGGCCCTGCAGCGCTGCAGCGGCATGTTGACCGGATAGGGGTAACGTCCGATATCGGTAAGCGCACGGTCTACGAGGTAGACGTCATGAGCGCGGGTCTCCTTCCACGTCGGCAACCGACGCCAAGCGTGGTTCCGCTGTTGCTCAGTTTCACCGCCGGGTTCGTCGATAGCTGTACGGCTTTGGCGCTGTTCGGATTGTTCGTTGCGCAAGTCACCGGCAGCTTCGTGCTTGTCGCGAGGGCGTTCGTGACGCATGAGCAGGGCGCGACGATCAGCATGCTTGCAATACCGGTTTTCTTCCTCTCGGCGGCGTTGACGACCGCGCTCGCCGCGGTCGTGGCGAGGCGAGGCCATTCGGCCCTGAGTTGGGCTTTGGGTTTGGAATGCGCGATGCTGACGGCGTTCGTCATGGTGGCGTTGGCGAGCGCGCCGATCTCCGATCCGAACGCGGAGGCCACGCTCGCCGCGAGTCTCTTGGGGCTCTTCGCCATGGGCGTTCAAAGCGCGACGGTGCGGCTGCTCATGAATAACGTTGCCTCGACCAATGTGATGACGACAAATACGACCCAAATCGCCATTGATGCGACCGAGCTGTTGTTGGCCTGGCTTGCCTGCCGAACGCGCAGCGACGCCGCTGCAGTGAGCGCCCTTCAACGATCGCTTGCTCGCGTCGCGAGCCTTTTCACGGTTGTTCTCGGTTTCCTGCTTGGGACGATTGCCGGGACGCTCGCCTATATGGCGACAGGCTTGTGGGGCTTGTTGGCGCCGCTCATCATCATGTATGGAATGTTCGGCTGGTCGCGTACGCTTCCGCCAGGGGCTGATCTCCCCGGCGAACCTCACGCACTACCGGGCCGCGAGGAAGGGGGTCGCCTGCCTCAGCCGTGATCGGAGCCAGGTTGGTCCAGCGGCATGCACTTGCGGCGGTCTCCTTTCCAGCTCCGATCCAGCTCCGATCGAATTGAGGCAATTCAAAAGTAGCCGCCACCCACCGACACAGGAGCTTGACTCCAGGATTTGATCTCCATAATTTCAATCCCAGGTACAGGGGCAATCGATCGATGCCCGCGACCCGCAGCATGCCGCCCACCCGGATTATATGCGATGCAGGGCGTCGATCCCTGCGCGTTGCGGCCGTGGTCGCCGTATCGCCTGATCTCATTGCGACCATCGGCAATTCAACAACGCTGGCGTCCGCCGCGGGTTACGGCGTCCCAGGCTCG
>JBEKZS010000117.1:0-17513 GCA_049509635.1 Roseiarcus sp. | reverse complement strand
GTGGTGATTCCGGCCGCCAGCGCTTTTTCCGAATAAAGCGGCCCGAGGCCCAGCTCCATCAGCGAGTCGGATTTCGAGACATGGGTCGAGGACCGCTGGACCATCGTCACCTCGGCCCCGTGCTCCCAGAGATCGGCGGCGATGTCATGGGCCGAATTGTTCGAGCCGATGACGACGCAGCGCTTGCCGGCGAAACCCTCGCCGCCGGCGTGGCGGCTGGAGTGATGCTGGACGCCGGCGAAATCGGCCATTCCAGGAAAATCCGGGATGTTGGGCACGCCGGCCATGCCGGTGGCCAGCACGAGCTGGCGGGGATTGAGGGTCACCGATTTGCCGGCGCGGTCGATCACGACGGTCCAGATCCGCTTGCGGGCGTCGTATTTGGCGCTCTTGCACTCGCTCGAGCCCCAATAGTCGAGCTCCATGATCCGGGCATAGGCTTCGAGCCAGTCGCCGATCTTGTCCTTGGGCGCGAACACCGGCCAGTCGTCGGGAAACGGCAGATAGGGCAGGTGGTCGTACCAGACGGGATCGTGCAGGCACAGCGACTTGTAGCGCTTGCGCCACTGATCGCCGGGCCGGGCGTGCTTGTCGACGATGATCGTGGGCACGCCGAGCCGCCTGAGCCGGGCGCCCAGCACGACGCCGCCCTGGCCGCCGCCGACGATCAGGCAATAGGGCTGCCTGGTCGCGCCGAGCTCGGCCGCCTCGCGCGCCTTGCGCTCGGCCCAGGATTCGCGGCCCTTGACCACGCCGTGCTGGACGCCCATCGACCGGGTCGGGCCGCGCTTCTCCTCGAATCCCTTGAGCTCGACCATCGAGGTCAGCAGCGTCCAGCATTTGCCGCCCTTGAGCCTGACGTGGCCCTCCCCGCGCGCCAGCGCCGTCTCGAACGTGAACCAGCCCTCGACGGTCTCGCCCGCCTCGGTCGCCTCGCCCCGCATCGCCCAGTGCGACGGCTTCACCTCGGCGAGGCGGGCGCGCAGCATCGCCGCCACCGCCTCGCGGCCCTCCAGCGTCTTGATGTTCCAGGTGAAGGCGACGAGATCGCGCCAGTAGCATTCCTTGTGGAACAGGCCCGCCGCCGCATCGACGTCGGCGGCGTCGAGCGCCTTGGCGAATTTCCTCAGCCAGCGCGTCACGCGCCGATCCGGCCCCTCCGTCTTGACCATGCCGCCCTCCTCCCACGGCGAGGACGCGCGCCTCGCTCGACTTTCCGGGGATCATCCTGCACGGGCCAGGGGGTTATCGGCAAGAGGGCGGGGTTGGTATCCGGCGTCGCAGGACCATGGCGCGCTCCTTCATCGGCTGCGCCATGCGGCGTGGCCGACGTCGCCCGCGTGCGATCCTGGGAAAGCAGGACAAACAGGATGCCGCGGGCGCCGAGATCGACCGCGAAGCCTCGCCGCGCGCCCCGATCGACCAATGCGGCGTCTTGGGCCGGGCTTCGTGGACCCCAGACGCAGGGCCGGCCTGGGGGTCCCCGTCGGCTTCCTTTTGCCTGCAACCCTCTGATTTCCCCCGATCGGCGCAAAAATGAGTTTCCAGATATTTCCGCACCGAAAGGATCTGTCGGGCGAGGCGGCCGGCGCGGAGAAGCACGACTTCAGGAATTGCCGCCGGCCCGAGCGGGACCATCCGGAGGGGCGAGACGGCCGGGCTCGCTGGCCGACCGGTCGAGGAAATCCTATTGTCGCATCCGGCGATCAGGATCGCCGCGCTTCAGCATCCGGAGGCCAGCATGATCAACGCGTTTGGCGACCTCGCGGGACGGGCGGCGGCGGCGCTGGCGCTGTCGGTCCTGGCGAGCGCGGTCGCGGCGCAGCCGGCCAAGGTGACCGCGCAGCCCGACCCCGGCCCGGCCACGGCGCCCTATGTCATCGATCCCGACCAGGATCCCCCGCTCTCCTACGAGGCGATGACCGCGCTCGTGCGCGGCAAGATCCGATACGTGTTCGTCATCTTCAACGAGAACCATTCGTTCGACAATGAATTCGGCACGTTCCCGGGGGTGGACGGCCTCTATTCGGACGGCGCCCGCCCGCGCGCGCCCGCCGACACGCCGGGCTTCACCCAGAAATACACCGACCTCGCCGGCGCCGAAGTGACGGTCGAGCCGTTCCTCATCGGGCCGGCGCAGAACGCCACCTTCCTGGACAGCGTCGACCACAGCCACAAGGGGCTCGCCGCCAAGCTCCACGTGGTCGACGGGACGCCGCGCATGGACCGGTTCGCCGCCGACGAATATCAGCGCTACGCGCGCGCCGGCAACCAACGGAGCCAGGCGCAGGGGGCGCAGTTCGCCCGGCTGGTGATGGCCCATGTCGATTGCGACACCATCCCGTTCGCGTGGAACTTCGCCAGCCGCTTCACCATCTTCGACCGGATCTTCGCGACCGAGGATACGCCCTCGACGCCGAACGCGATCGCGATGATCGCCGGCCAGGCGGGGGAGACCCAATGGGTCAAGCACGGCGGCGAGGCGGCGCCGGCGCTGCCGATGAGCGGCGTCGTCAACGGCGCCGCCTTTTCCGGCGCCGGGTCGCCGCAACGGGTTCCGATCGTCAATGATCCCAACCCGTTCTGGGGGTCGGAATATGACCCGACTTCAGGCGATCGCCAGCCGACCTCGCCCAAGGAATCCTACGCCCCCGGTAATATTTCGGAGAACCTCACCTTCGCCACCGTGCCGCTCGACCTGATGGGGAGCGCGGTGACCGAGCGGACGGCGCGCGATCCCGCGCCGGCGGCGGATCTGGCGGACGTGCGGCAGGACATTCCGTTCATCCAGGCCCTGAACCATCCCCCGGTCGCCTGGGGCTGGTACCAGAACGGCTACGACCACGAGCCGGACGAGCCGGAGGGGACCGCGACCCACGCGGGCTACGTCGCCCATCACGCGGCGCCCCAGTATTTCGGCTATCTCGCCAACAATCCGCAGGAGCGCCGGAGCCTGCGCGGCGAAGGCGATTTCTTCGCCGACATCGCCGATCACACGCTGCCGAAAGAGGGCGGCGTGTTCTACATCCGGGGCGGCTTCAGGAACATCCGCGGCGCGACCCCGCCGATCCAGAACCCCGGCTATCCCAACCCCGCCGGCCTGACCGCCGGGGAACGCGCGGCGATCGCGGCGGCCAAGTCGGGCGACGACGATCATCCCGGCTATAGCGACCGCCAGATCAGCGAGGCGATGAACGCCGAGGTCGTCAACGCGATCGCCGGGGATCCCGAGCTCTGGGGCCAGAGCGCGATTCTGATCACCTACGACGAATCGGACGGGTTCTACGATCACGCGCCGCCGCGCATCCTCTCTTACGGGCCCGACGGCCTGCCGCTCGCGCGCGGCATACGGGTGCCGCTGCTGCTGATCTCTCCTTTCGCCCGCGCGCATGCGGTCTCCCACGCCGAAGGCGACCACAACGCCGTCATCGAGACGATCAACGCGATCTTCGGCCTGCCGCCGCTGTCGGCCGGGGATTCGCCTGAGTTCAACAAGTTCGGTCCGGAGGGCTTCCATCAGTCGTACCTCGGCCCGCGCGACGCCAATTCGCCGATCGCCGACAGCCTGCTGTCGGGGTTCAGCGCGAAGAGGCTGCGCGGCGAAGCGCCGCCGCTGCCGGCGAGCTATGCGCTCACCCCCAGGGAGGCGCTGTGGAACCTGCCGCATTACGGCGGGCAGGGCTGCAAGGCGATCGGCGTGACGCCCGAAGACCAGCGGCAGAATATTTCGGCGCCCCCGCCCGCGGGCTTCAATACGCTGCCGTCGACCCTGCCGTCGTACAATTGACCGCCTGCGCCGGCGGACTGTCAGACGAGCGCGATCGCCGCCACGAGGCGGCCGTAGTCCGCCTCGCCGCGATGGGTCGCGCGGCGGTAGCTGAAGAATCGCGCCTCGTCGCCGTAGGTGTCGAGGCCGAGATCCTCGAATTGGGCGACGCCGGCGCGGGCGAGCCGCGCGCCGATGAACCCCGGCAGATCGAACCGCGAACGTCCGGCATCGCCCGACGGCGCGAAGAACCAGCCGGCCTCCGGGTCCGCCGCGGCGAAGGTCGCGACGAATTCCGGCCCGACCTCGTAGGAGCGCTGGGCGATGGTCGGGCCGAGCACGGCGACGATTTCCGCCCGGCGCGCCCCCAATCCTTCCATGGCGGCGATTGTGGCTTCGAGGACGCCGCCGAGCGCGCCGCGCCAGCCGGCATGCGCGGCCCCGATCACCCCCGCCGCCGGGGCGGCGAACAGCACGATGCCGCAATCGGCGCCGGTGACGCCGAGGCCGAGTCCCGGCGTGGCGGTGACGAGCGCGTCGCAACGCGGCCGCGCCTCCGGCGGCCAGGGGGCGGCGACGGCCAGCGCGTCGGCCGAGTGGGTCTGATAGGGGATCAGCAGACGCGCCGGCGCGATGCCGAGCGCCTCGGCCATGCGCCGGCGGTTTTCACCGACCGAATCGGGATCGTCGCGCGATCCGACGCCGCCGTTGAGCGAGGCGTAGAGGCCTTGCGAGACGCCGCCATGACGGGTGAAGAACCCGTGCGCGACCCCCGGCGCCCGCAGGCGCTCCGACTGCACGAAGCCGGCGCGGCGATCGCTCATGATCGCGTCGCCGGCAGGCCCTGGAATCCCGGCGGCGTCGGCAATTGGCGGTGGGCGACGACCATCGCCTTGAACAGCGCGCCCATCGCGCCGGCGCCGCGGCCGGTCAGCCGCAGCCGCGCCGATTCCAGATCGGCGGCCTGGGCGGGGCCGGCGCGGCTGGTCAGCGCGTGCGCGCGCTGGTCGATGCCGAGCGCCGTGAGGAAATCGCCCTGCTCGATCGGTCCGTAGACCGCCGCTCCGGCCGCGCGCGCGCTTCGCGCCATGGCGGCGAAATCGACATGGGCGGTGACGTCGGCCTCGCCGGGATCGGCGAGCGGATCGACCATGCGATGGGCGCGCAGCGCCTGCAGCGTGTCGCCGAATCCGGTCGCCACATGGCCGTAGTCGATGAACAGCGCCACGCCGCCGTGGCGCGCGACCCGCGCGCCGACCGCGAACATCAGGCGATGGGCGGCGGCGCCGATCTCCAGCACGTCGCCCTCCTTGCCCTCGGCCTTGATGAAGCGTTCGGGTTCCGGGGCCAGGCCGAAAACGAGACCGCCGCCGGCGTCGAGCCCGATGAGCCGCTCGCACCAGCCGCGCGCGCCCGCCACATATTGTCGAATCGGCAGCGCGTCGAGGAATTCGTTGGCGATCATGATCGCCGGGCCCTCGGGCGCCGCCTCGAACTGGTCGACCCAGGAAACGGGGGCGCCGGCGGTCAGCAGCGTGTCGTGCTGAACGGCCGCCAGGGTCGGACTCGCCTCGACGAGACAGACGTCGAGCGCGGCGCGAAATTCCGGGGCGACCCGCGCGGCGCGCAGGGCGTCGCTCATCAGCGTGCCGCGGCCCGGCCCCAATTCGATCAGACGCAGAGGATTGGGGCTGCCCATCGCGGCCCATACCTCGGCCGCCCAGAGGCCGAGCAATTCGCCGAACATCTGGCTGATTTCGGGCGCGGTTGTGAAATCGCCTTCCGCGCCGAACGGATCGCGCTTCATGTAATAGCCGTGCGTCGGATGAGTGAGCGCCAGCGCCATGTAACGCTCCAGCGAGATCGGCCCCTCCTGGCCGATCAACGCCCTGATTTCATCCTCCAGCGCGCTCATTGGCGCCCCCCCGGCCTGTTCGCAGGCTCCAACCCATCAACCCCAGCCCGAGGATAACGAGCGGCGTCGACAGAACCATCCCCATCGTCAATCCCCCGCCGAGGTCCTCGAGGCGCGGATCCGGATCGCGGAAGAACTCGCAGAAGATGCGCGCGAGGCCGTAGAGAACGCCGAACGCGCCGGCGATCAGGCCGGGCCGACGCAAGGCGCCGAGCCGGGCGGCGAGGGCCAGCAGCACGAAGACCGCGAGGCCCTCGAGCAGGGCCTCGTAGATCTGGCTGGGATGGCGTGGAAGCCCGTCGGAGCCGGGGAAGACGACGGCCCAGGGAACGTCGGTCGGGCGGCCCCAGAGCTCCGGCTTGATGAAATTGGCGATCCGACCGAAGAAGATTCCGATCGGCGCGGCGAGGCAGGCGAGGTCGAACACCGTCGCGACCGGCGCATGATGGCGCCAGGAGAACAGCGCGATTCCGACGGAGGCGCCGAGCAGGCCGCCATGGAACGCCATGCCGCCTTCCCAGATCTTCAGGATGTCGATCGGATGGGCGAAATAATAGCCGGGATCGTAGAACAGGACATTGCCGAGCCGGCCGCCGACGATGACGCCGACGGCGCAATACACGAGAAGGTCGTCGACATCAGCCGGACGCGGGCGCGCCGCGCCGCGCCAGAGCGAGTCGGCGGCCAGAACGCGCCGGATGAGCGCCCAGCCGAGAATGAGGCCTGCGACGTAGGAGAGCGCGTACCAGCGAATCGTGAGCGGACCCAACTGAACGAGGATCGGGCTGATCGCTGGAAAAGGCAGAGCGAGAAGCGGCATGCGTGTCGCCCTGATGCGCCGACGCGGGGCCTTGCGTCAAGGCCGTTGGCCCGAGGAACGGCGTCTGCGCGCCGGTTTTGCGCCGGTTTCGCGCCGCCGGGGCGGAATATCGGCCCCTGGACCTCTGGATCGTTGCGATGCCGCGCGCTTTGCGATAAAGGCGATGAACTTTCTCGGGCGCATCGAGGCGGAGAGCATGGCGGACGATCATTCAGCCGCGGCGGTCGACGGCGACATGGACCTGGCCGCGCACGAGGAGACCTACGGGTCGTTCGTCGCGCTCACCGAAACCACCGTCGTCACCCTGATCTGCCTCGTGCTCGAACTGGTTCTCTGGGGGCTCGAAGGCCAGGGGTTCGTCGCCTTCATAGGTTTTGTCCTCACGGCCGGCGCCGCCGCGTTCGGCTGGATGACCGGGCTGGCCTGGCGCGCCGTCGCGCCGGTCCTGGTGCTGATGGGGCTCGCCTGCATCGTCCTCTAGCGACATGGCGCTTCGCGGCGGCCATGCGCCCTCCATCCTCCTGCGTCGCCAGAGGTTCGAACCATGCTGATTGGCGTCGTCGCCGAAACGGATCCGCTGGAAACGCGCGTCGCGGCGAGCGCGGAGACGATCAAGCGGTTCGTCGCGCTGGGGGCGGAAGCGCTCGTCCAGCCCGGCGCCGGGCTCGCCGCCGGGGTCGCCGACGCGGACTATGAGGCCGCGGGCGCGAAGACGGCCCCGGCCGCCGAGATCCTGGGGAAGGCCGACGTCCTGCTGAAGGTGCGGCGTCCGAGCGGCGTCGAGCTCACGCAGATCAAGCGAGGCGCGATCGTCGTCGCCATCATGGACCCCTATGGCCACGGGCCGGCGCTCGACGCGATGGCCGCGGCCGGCATCCAGGCGTTCGCGATGGAGCTCATGCCGCGCATCACCCGCGCCCAGGTCATGGACGTCCTGTCGAGCCAGGCCAATCTGGCGGGCTATCGGGCGGTGATCGACGCGGCGAGCGAATATGGCCGCGCGATTCCGATGATGATGACGCCGGCGGGAACCGTCCCCGCGGCGCGGATATTCGTCATGGGGGTCGGGGTCGCCGGCCTGCAGGCGATCGCGACCGCCCGCCGGCTCGGGGCGGTGGTCACCGCCACCGACGTCCGTCCGGCGACGAAGGAGCAGGTGGAATCGCTCGGCGCGAAGTTCGTCGCGGTGGAGGACGAGGAATTCAGGCAGGCCGAGACCGCCGGCGGCTACGCGAAGGAAATGTCGAAAGACTATCAGGCCAAGCAGGCCGCGCTGGTCGCCGCCCATATCGCCAAGCAGGACATCGTGGTGACGACCGCCCTGATCCCCGGCCGCCCGGCGCCGCGCCTCGTCTCGGCGGAAATGGTCGCCTCGATGCGGCCCGGCTCGGTCATCGTCGATCTGGCGGTCGAGCGCGGCGGCAATTGCGAGCTCGCCAAGGCGGGCGAACTCGTCGCGACGTCCGGCGGCGTCAAGATCGTCGGCTATTCCAGCGTCACGCGCCTGGCCGCGACCGCCTCCAGCCTCTACGCGCGCAACCTGTTCGCCTTCGTCGAAACCATGATCGACAAGGCGAGCAAGTCCCTGGCGATCAACTGGGACGACGAATTGATCAAGGCGACCTGCCTGACCCGCGACGGGGCGCTCGTCCATCCCGGGTTCCAGCACAAGCCGGATTGACGCGCGCGATCGACCGGCGCGCGCGGCGCCCGCGCCTTTGACGCCAAGAGGGGCAAATGGACACCATCGACCAGACAGTCTCCAAGCTGAAAGCGGCGGCCGACGCCGCCGAGCAGGCGGCGCGCGCCGCGCAGAGCTACGCCGATCAGCTCGCTGCGGCGGGCCATGCCGCCACCGGCGGCGCGGTCGACCCCGTCGTGTTCCGCCTGGCGATTTTCGCGCTGGCGGTGTTCGTCGGCTATTACGTCGTCTGGTCGGTGACGCCGGCGCTGCACACGCCGCTGATGTCGGTGACCAACGCGATTTCCTCGGTCATCGTCGTGGGCGCCCTGCTGTCGGTCGGCGTCGGGGGAATCGAGAGCGGCTCGGGCTTTGCGCGCGCGGTCGGCTTCTTCGCCTTGATCCTCGCCTCGGTCAACATATTCGGCGGCTTCACCGTCACCGAGCGCATGCTCGCGATGTACAAGAAGAAGGGGGCGTCCAAGTGAACGCCAACCTCGCCGCGCTGCTCTACCTCGTCGCCGGCGTCCTGTTCATCCTCGCATTGCGCGGCCTGTCCTCGCCGGCCAGTTCGCGCCAGGGCAATCGGTTCGGCATGACCGGCATGGCGATCGCCGTGCTCACCACGCTCGCGCTCAGCCCGCCGGCGACATTCTTCTCCTGGCTCCTCGTCGCAGCCGGCTTTGCGATCGGCGGCGGACTCGGCGTATGGCGCGCGCGCACGGTGCAGATGACCGCGATGCCGCAGCTGGTGGCGATGTTCCACTCGCTGGTCGGTCTGGCCGCGGTCCTGGTGGCGGCGGGCGCGCTCTATGCGCCGCAGGCGTTCGGCATCGGCGAGCGCGGCGACATCCATGGCGCCAGCCTCGTCGAAATGTCGGTCGGCCTGGCGATCGGCGCCATGACCTTCACCGGCTCGATCATCGCCTTCCTCAAGCTGGACGGGCGCATGTCGGGCAAGCCGATCATGCTGCCGCAGCGCCATGTCATCAATCTGGGGCTCGCGGTCGCGCTGGTTCTGATGGTCGTCCTGTTCGTGACGACGCAATCGCCGGCGTTCTTCTGGCTGATCGCGCTCGCCGCGCTGGCGCTCGGCGTGCTGCTGATCGTGCCGATCGGCGGCGCCGACATGCCGGTCGTCGTGTCGATGCTGAATTCCTATTCCGGCTGGGCTGCGGCGGGCATCGGCTTCACCCTCGGCAATCTCGCGCTGATCATCACCGGCGCGCTGGTCGGCTCCTCCGGCGCGATCCTGTCCTACATCATGTGCAAGGGGATGAATCGCTCGTTCATCGCGGTCATCCTCGGCGGCTTTGGCGGCGAGGTGGCGGCGGCGGCGGGCGCGGTCGAGGCGCGCCCGGTCAAGCAGGGCTCGGCGGAAGACGCCGCCTTCATGATGAAGAACGCCTCCAAGGTGATCATCGTGCCGGGCTACGGCATGGCGGTCGCCCAGGCGCAGCACGCGCTGCGCGAGATGGCCGACATACTCAAGAAGGACGGCGTCGAGGTCAAATACGCGATTCATCCCGTGGCGGGGCGGATGCCGGGCCACATGAACGTGCTGCTCGCCGAAGCCAACGTGCCCTATGACGAGGTGTTCGAACTCGAGGACATCAACAGCGAATTCGCCCAGGCGGACGTCGCTTATGTCATCGGCGCCAATGACGTGACCAATCCGGCCGCCAAGACCGATCCGAAATCGCCGATCTTCGGCATGCCGATTCTCGATGTCGAAAAGGCCAAGACGGTGCTGTTCGTCAAGCGCGGCATGGGTTCGGGCTATGCCGGCGTCGAGAACGAACTGTTCTTCCGCGACAACACGATGATGCTGTTCGGCGACGCCAAGAAGGTGACCGACTCGATCGTCAAGGCGCTCGCCCATTAGGCGCGCGGTTCGAGCAGATTGGCGCCGCCCGCGATCTCGCCGTCCTCATCCGGCGGGGGCAAGCGGACGAGGCCGCCCGTTTGCCTGATTCGCGCCGCGCGCCGGGACGCCGCATGCGCCTGCCGGCGCGCAGGGCCGTCGTGATCGTCCTCGGCGTCTGCGCCGCCCTCTACCTCGCGGCGCTGCTGGCGCTCGCCCTCGGCCAGCGCAAGATCCTGTATCTGCCCTATGCGCGGGTCGTCGAGCCGGCCGCGGTCGGGCTGCCGCGGGCGCAGATCCTCCGGCTGCCCACCGACGACGGGGAAACCCTGCTGGCCTGGTTCGTCGCGCCCGCGCGGGGCCGGCCGCTGATCCTCTATTTCCATGGCAACGCCAACGGACTGGCGGACCGCGGCGAGCGATTCCGGGCGCTGACGAGTTCGGGCGACGGGCTTCTGGCCGTCGAATATCGCGGCTATCCCGGCTCGACCGGCGCCCCGACCGAACGCGGGCTGCTGATCGATGGCGAGACCGCCTACGCCAAGGCGCTGGCGCTCGGAATTCCCGCCGACCGGATCGTCGCAATGGGCGAATCGCTCGGATCCGGCGTGGCGGTCGACCTCGCCATGCGTCACGAGGTCGGCGCCGTGGCGCTCGATTCCCCCTATTCCTCGACGGCCGACGTCGCGGCGGCGCAGTACTGGATGTTTCCGGTCCGTCTCCTGATGCGCGACCAGTTCCACTCCGACGAGAAGATAGGCCGGGTCACGGCGCCGCTGCTGATCGTGCACGGATCCGCCGACCGGACGATCCCGATTCGCTTTGGAGAAAGGCTGTTCGCGCTCGCCAACGAGCCCAAGACCTTCATGCGGATCGAGGGCGCCGGGCATCTCGCGCTGGGGGCGGTCATTCCGAAGGTGTTGGCCTGGATCGATCAGGCTTTGGCGCAGGCGCCGCCGTGACCGGGGACGCGGCTAGCGCAGACGGGCCAACCCGTCGCGGGCGAGCTGATCGGAGGGATCGACGGCGATCGCGCGGCTGTAGGATTCCATCGCCTTGGACTTGTTGTTCTGCTTCTCGTAGGCGACCCCGAGGCCCGCCCAGGCGTCGGCGTTATGTGCGTCGACGTTGAGCGCGGCGTTGAAATCCTCGATCGCGGCGTCATATTTGCCGGTGTCGAGCAGGCTCTGTCCGCGCGCCTGGTAGGGCGCCGCGGCGAACGGATCGCGATCGATCGCGTTGTTGAAATCGGTGATCGCCTGGGCGTGATTGCCCTGGCGCTGGTAGATCAGGCCCCGCGCGTGAAAGGCCTGCGCGCCTTCCGGATTGAGGGCGATGACCTGATCGAGATCGGCGAGCGCCTCCGGCAGATGGCCCTGCGCGCGCAGCAGGTTGGCGCGGCCGAGATAGGCCGGCGCATGTTTGGGATTGGCCACGATCGCCTGGTTGAAGTCGGCCAGAGCCAGACCGTCCTCGCGCATCTGGCGGTGGGCGAGCGCGCGATTCGTGTAAGCGGCGGCAAAATTCGGGTCGATCTGAACCGCCTTGGTGAAATCCTCGATCGCGTTCTGGTAGCGCCCGATCTTGGCGTAGGCCGCCCCGCGCGTGTTGTAGGCGACGGAATCATTGGGATTGCGCTGGATGACGTCGGTCAACGACTGAATGTTGGCCGAGCTCGCGCCGGTCGGCAGCTCCCGCTCGCCATAATCCGGCGGCTGATTGACCAATCCGGTCGTCTCGCAGCCCGCCAGGGCGAACCCGGCCGCCACGGCCAGCGCCCGAATCGTGGAAACGCCCCTGATCCCGATCATCGTCCCGTCCAGATTTCGTCGCGGCCGCCCAAGGCGCGTGCGCCCGATGGCGCGGCGACCCTCCACAACGCCAACCGCCGAAACCACGGCGCCCGGCCCCAGGAGAACCTCAGCGGGGCGCGCCCATCACCGGCTTGGGCTTCATCGGCAGCAGGCCTTCGCGCTGCAGCTTCTTGCGCGCGAGCTTGCGCGCCCGGCGGATCGCCTCGGCCTTTTCGCGCGCGCGCTTCTCGGAGGGCTTCTCGTAATGGCCGCGCAGTTTCATTTCGCGGAAAATGCCCTCGCGCTGCATCTTCTTCTTGAGCGCCTTGAGGGCCTGATCGACATTGTTGTCGCGAACGAGAACTTGCACGGGCGATCCTGTTTCTTGCGCCGGCCTCGGCCTGGGATGGGAACAGCGGCGAATGGGCAACGAAAACCCCGGGCCCTGCCAGAGCGCCCTCGAGGTTTGGAAGCGCGCGAGTAGCAGAACGACGGTTAATTGTCCAGAGATCGTCCGGGCCCGTTCGACGGCTCCCGGACGAGGCGGGTGTAATGGCCCATCTTGCGGCCGGGGCGCGCTTCCATCTTGCCGTAGAGATGGAGGCTGAGATCGGGCTCGGCGAGAATCTCGCGCCACCGCGCCGCCTCCGCGCCGATCAGATTGCGCATTTCGACGCCCCCTCGCCGCGTCGCCGCCCCGAGCGGCCAGCCGGCGATCGCGCGCAAATGCTGCTCGAACTGCGAGGTTTGCGCGCCGTCGATCGTCCAATGTCCGGAATTGTGGACGCGCGGCGCGAGTTCGTTGACGACGAGCCGCTCGGCGCCGCCGGCGTCGCGGGTGACGAACATTTCGACGGCGAGCACGCCGACATAGTCGAGCGCATCCATCACCAGCCTGGCGATCTCGCGGGCGCGCGCCTCGGTCGCCGGCGCGACCTCGGCGGGAACGCGCGTTCGCGCAAGAATATGATTTTCGTGCTCGTTTTCGCAAAGGTCGAACGCCGCGAAGGCGCCGTCGATGCCGCGCGCGGCGACCACCGAGACCTCGCGCTCGAAATCGACGAAGCCCTCGACAATCGCCGGGGCGCCGTCGAGGGCGGCGTGCAGCGCAGCGAGCTCGGCGCCTTCGCGGATCAGCGCCTGCCCCTTGCCGTCGTAGCCGAAGCGACGCGTCTTCAGCACGGCGGGCCGCCCGAGCCCGGCGACGGCGCGCCCCAGCGCGTCGAAATCGTCGACCGCGGCGAACGGCGCGGTCGCCAGACCCAGATCGCGCAGGAAGGATTTTTCGACCAGCCGATCCTGGGTCAGCGACAGGGCGCGCACGCCCGGGCGCACCGGGCGGAGGTTCGAGAGAAAATCGACGCAGGCCGTCGGCACGTTCTCGAATTCATAGGTGACCACGTCGACGCCGCCGGCGAACAGCGCGAGCGCGGCCTCGTCCGCGTAGGAACCGGTCGTCCGCGCGCTCGCCACGTCGAAGGCCGGCGCTTCGGACTCGGGAGCGAACACGTGGCTGCGCAGGCCCAGCCGCGCGCCGGCCATCGCGAGCATCCGGCCGAGCTGGCCGGCGCCGAGAATGCCGATCGTCGCCCCCGGGCTCAGAATCATGGCGGCGCGCCGCCCCCGTCCGACGGCCGCTCCGCGACCGCGGCGGCGCCGGCGAGGCGCCATGCGTCGAGCCGGTCGGCCAGGGCGGCGTCGCTCAACGCGAGCACGGCGGCGGCGAGCAGCGCGGCGTTGACCGCGCCGGCCTCGCCGATCGCCAGCGCGCCGACCGGGACGCCGGCCGGCATCTGGACGATCGAAAGCAGGCTGTCCTGGCCCGAAAGCGCCTTGGAGGCGACGGGAACGCCGAACACCGGCAGCGGCGTGAAGGCGGCGGTCATGCCCGGAAGATGGGCGGCGCCGCCCGCGCCGGCGATGACGACCTTGAATCCGGCCGCGCGCGCCCCCTTGGCGAACGCGACCAGCCGGTCGGGCGTGCGATGGGCGGAAATGATCAAGGCCTCGTAGCCGATCGCCAGTTCGTCGAGCGTGCGCGCGGCGCGCCGCATCGTCGCCCAGTCCGACTGGCTGCCCATGATCACGGCGACGGGTTTATTGTGGGGCGCCAAGGGCTTGTCCACTCGCGGCAGCGTCGATGCGGATGGGGGCACCGCATAGACGAAGGCCGCCGGCCGCGCAAGACGGCAAGTCCGGCGCGCGCGTCACGCGATGATGTCGGGCGTGGTCATGTCTTCGAGCATCGCGAGTCGGTCCCGCAACGCGAGCTTGCGCTTCTTGATCCGCTGCATCTGCAGGCGGTCCGCCGCGCCTGCCTGGGTCAGCGCCTCGATCGCGACATCGAGGTCTCGATGTTCCTCGCGCAGGCGCTCGATCTGGCGTCGCAGTTCGACGCGCTCGGCCTCGCTCAACTCTTGTTGCGCCATGCGGTTCGCTCGGCTGATTCGTTTCTCAAACTCGGCCGGAACCCAAATTATGCTTGCAGCGACGCCGCTCGGCAAGCGCCGGCGGGGGCGGAATTACGCAATCGTTGCGACGCATCGCGCCAATTCCGGCAATTGGACCATCTTTTTGAAAGAATTGATCGCCGTCCCAGCGGTCCCGCCTTGAATCGGGCGGCGAACGTGTCACAATTTCGTTGTCGATCACGACAAGGGAGTTTCTTGATGTCCCTGGAGTCCCACCTCACCGAGCTCGAGCGTCGTCACCGTGCGATCGAGCATGCGATCGCGGCGGAAAAATTGCATCCCGCCACCGACGATTTGAAACTCATCGAATTGAAACGCAGAAAATTATCGCTGAAGGACGAGATCGAGAAGTTGCGGCAGGAAAGGCTTCTGGCCACGGCGCATTAGCCGCCTGCCGGGTCGCCTTCCCCGTCATCAGCCAAGCCACGAATCCGCCATTCCGCGGCGACCTTCGGGTCGGGTTCCCGCGGCAGGCGGGTTTGCGCCAGAGAGGCGAAGCTGCGCGCGTCGCACAGCCTGGCCAAGGCCCAGACGGCCATGGCGCGCACCAGCGGCGAGCGGTGATCCAGCCGCGCCAGCGCGAGCGGAGTCAGTTGCGCGTCGCCGGAATTGCCGATCGCGATCAGCACATTGCGAAGGAAGCGGGCGTGGCCGAGGCGCCGGATCGGGCCGCCCGCGAATCTGTTCCTGAACCCCGTCTCCTCGAGCGCGACGAGCTCGCGCAGCGGCGGCGCCAGCAGATCGTCGCGCGCGACGAGCTTGGCCTCGCGCGTCCGCTGGGCGAATTTGTTCCAGGGACAAACCGCCAGGCAATCGTCGCAGCCGTAGATCCGGTTGCCGATCGGGGCGCGAAACTCCGGGGCGATGTGACCCTCGTGCTCGATCGTGAGATAGGCGATGCAGCGGCGCGCGTCGAGACGATAGGGAGCGGGAAACGCGTTCGTCGGGCAGATGTCGAGACAGGCGCGGCAGGCGCCGCAATGATCGGTCTCCGGCGCGTCGGCCGGCAGGTCGCGATCGGTGAAGATCGCGCCGAGGAACAGCCAGGAGCCGAACTGGCGCGAGACGAGATTGGTGTGCTTGCCCTGCCAGCCGAGCCCGGCCAGCGCGGCGAGCGGCTTTTCCATCACCGGCGCGGTGTCGACGAAGACCTTGACCCGCGCCGGCGGCGAAGGGCTCGAGGCGGCGATCCAGCCCGCCAGCTGTTTCAGGCGGCCCTTCATGACGTCGTGATAGTCCCGGTTGCGCGCATAGACCGAGACGGCGGCGCCGTCGCGGACTTCGAGCGCGGCGCGCGGATCGACGCCCGGGCCGTAATTGACCCCGAGCATGACGATGCTGCGGACCTCGCTCCAGAGGACGCGCGGATCGGCGCGCCGCTCGAGCGTCGAGGCCATCCAGTCCATGTCGCCGTGCTCGCCTTGCGCGACCCAGCGGGCGAGCGTCTCGCCCGCGCCCGGCGGCAGGTCGGGTCCGGCGATTCCGCACGAATCGAATCCCAGCGCGAGCGCCCGGGCCCGCAGCGCGGCTAGAAATCGAGATTGGCGTAGGTCGCCACCGGGTTCATCCCGGCCACCCGGTCGGCGAGCAGCGGGCGAAACGACGGGCGCGACTTCACCCGTGCGTACCAGGTCTTGGCCGTCTCGTCCTCGCCCCATGGCACGTCGCCCAGATAGTCGATGCAGGACAGATGGGCCGCAGCCGCCAGGTCGGCGAAGCTGAGCCGGTCGCCGGCGAGCCAGTTCCGCGCGCCGATGAGGTGCCCGATGTAGCGCAGATGATAGCGCACGTTCGCGCGCGCCGCGCGAATCGCCGCCATGTCGGGAGCGCCGCCGCCCAGATTGGCCGGCTTGAACCGCTTGGTGATCTTCTCGGCGACGAGCCAGTTCGAGACCTCGTTGAAGAACTTGACGTTGAACCAGCCCATCAGCCGCCGCACCTCGATGCGGCCGAGCGGATCGTCGGGCATCAGCCGCCGGTCGCCGAGACCCAGTCCGCGCGTCTCATCGAGAAATTCGGCGATCACTTCGGCGCCGGGCACGCTCGGCGCCGCCGCGTCGACCAGCACCGGCGTGGTCCCGTCGGGGTTCAGCTTGAGGAAATCGCGCCGACGCTCCCAGGTCTGTTCGACCACGAGTTCGGGCTCGATGCCGAATTCGCCGAGCGCGAGCCGCACGAACCGCGAATGCGGGCAGAACGGATGATGGTGGAGCGTGACCATGCGAGACGGGGCGACCTGGATGGGACCGAGGGGATCTGGCGGCGGGACGCCGGGTCCGCGGCGCCGCGCTTGTGCCGCGGGCGCCGGTCCCGGTCGCCACTTGGCGCCGCTTCGGTTAACCCTCGGTTAATAGTCGCGGCGGCGCAATCGGCCGATCAGCCGAGCAACTCGCGCGACTGGATGCGCACGACCTGCGCCGCGTCCATCCGCGCCCAGGCGAGTTCGAGCGAATCATTGGCGTCGATCGCCCGGCAGGCGTCGTCGATCACGAAGGTCTCGAAGCCGCGCAGCCGCGCGTCGAGCGCGGAGCAGGCGACGCAGAAATCCGTGGCCAGGCCGCAGGCGAAGACACGGTCGATCTTCCTCTCCGCCAGATAGCCGGCGAGGCCGGTCGGCGTCTTGCCGTCCGCCTCCACGAAGGCGGAATAGGAATCGATCGCCCCATGATGGCCCTTGCGCAGGATCAGGGTCGCACGGTCGGCGGCGAGGCCGTCGTGGAGTTCGGCGCCGGGGCTGCCCTGCACGCAATGGTCGGGCCAGAGCACCTGGTCGCCGTAGGGCATGGCGATCGTCTCGAACGGCTTGGCGCCCGGATGCGACGACGCGAAGGACGCGTGGCCGGGCGGATGCCAGTCCTGGGTCAGGACGACATTGACGAAGCGCGCGCCGAGGCGGTTGATCAGCGGGACGATCGCGTCGCCGTCCCCGACCGGCAGCGCGCCGCCCGGCATGAAATCGTTCTGCAAGTCGATGACGAGTAGGACGTCATGCTCGTCGACGCTGATGATTCCGGTCATGAGGCCTCACAATCTCGCGCGCAACAGGTCGGCGATCCGTCGGCGCTCGAACAGCACGACCACGATCAGCGCGAAGACGAGCGGCATGATAAGATAAAGGAGCCGGAACACAATCAGCGCCGCGAGCACGTTGGCGGTCGGCGCGTCGGGCATCGCCTTGATGAAGGCGAATTCGAGCACGCCGA
>JBEKZS010000116.1:0-14076 GCA_049509635.1 Roseiarcus sp. | reverse complement strand
CGATGCCGCCGGCGCCGTCGGCGGCCAAGCTCGCGACCGAGCGCAACGTCGATCTGGGCGCGGTCGCGGGCAGCGGCAAGCGCGGCCAGGTGCTCAAGGGCGACGTGCTCGCCGCGCTCGACGCCCCGGCGCCCGCGACCGCCCCCACGGCGCCCCCTGCGCCGATCGCCCAGCCGCCCGCCGCCGCGCGCGCGGCCGTTCCGGACGACGCCGCCCGCGAGGAGCGGGTGCGGCTGACCAAGCTGCGCCAGACGATCGCGCGCCGGCTCAAGGAGGCGCAGAACAACGCCGCCATGCTGACGACCTTCAACGAGGTCGACATGACCGAGGTGATGGCGCTGCGGACGAAGTACAAGGACGCCTTCGAGAAGAAGCACGGCGCCAAGCTCGGCTTCATGGGCTTCTTCGTGAAGGCCTGCGTGCAGGCCCTCAGGGAAGTGCCTGCGGTCAACGCCGAGATCGACGGCGCCGATCTCGTGTTCAAGAATTATTACCACGTCGGCATCGCGGTCGGCACCGACAAGGGCCTGGTCGTGCCGGTGGTTCGCGACGCCGACCGCCTCGGCATCGCCGGGATCGAGAAGGCGATCGCCGATTTCGGCAAGCGCGCGCGCGATGGCCAGCTGCGGATCGACGAATTGCAGGGCGGCACCTTCACGATCACCAACGGCGGCATCTACGGCTCGCTGATGTCGACGCCGATCCTCAACGCGCCGCAGTCGGGCATTCTCGGCATGCACAAGATCCAGGAGCGGCCGATGGTCGTCGCCGGCAGGATCGAGCCGCGGCCGATGATGTATCTCGCCCTGTCCTACGATCACCGCGTCGTCGACGGCAAGGAGGCGGTGACCTTCCTGGTTCGCGTGAAGGAAGCGCTCGAAGACCCGGCCCGGCTCGTGCTAGACCTCTGAGGCGCGGCCGCAATCGCGCGCGGGGTAGGGGGAAGCCATGTCTTCGATCGAACTGATTTGTCTCGAGCTCAGCGTCCTGCTGTTCCTCGCCCACATCGTCTGCCAGGCCGTGGCCTCGAACGGGGAGTTCGGCCAGGCGTTCCTGTTCAGCCCGCGCGACGACCCGCCCGAGCCCAGAGGAGTCGGGGTCGGCCGGGCGACGCGCGCGCTCGCCAATTTCGTCGAGAACTACGGGGCCTTCGTGGCGATGGACCTCGGCCTGATCGCCACCGGCCACACCGGCGGCTGGGGCGCCGCGGTCTGGATCGCCGCGCGGATCGTCTATCTCCCGCTCTATCTGTTCGGGGTGCCGGTCGCGCGCACCGTCTGCTGGTCCATATCGATCGTCGGCCTGCTGATGATGCTGGCGCGGCTCGCCTTCTGACAGAAATCCCTCTCCCGCTCGCGGGAGAACGATAAAACTATTGTGGTCGAGTCGAATAGGTCTGAGGCCAGAATGCCCAAGAGCAACTACGACACCGACTTCTACGCCTGGTCGAACGAACAGGCGGCGCTGTTGCGCGCCGGCCGGTTTTCGGCGGCCGATGTCGAGAACATCGCCGAGGAGATCGCGAGCATCGGGCGGACCGAGAAGCGCGAACTCGTCAGCCGGCTCGCCGTCCTCCTGAAGCATTTGCTGAAATGGAAACTTCAACCACAGGGACGGTGTTCGAGCTGGCGGACGAGCATTCGGGTGCGGCGCAATCTCATCCTCGATCATCTCCAGGACAATCCGAGCCTGAAGCCGCAAATTCCCGACGCGATGGCGAAGGCCAATCGCGACGCTGTGCTCGAGGCCGCTGAAGAAACCAAACTTCCCGAGTCGGTCTTTCCCAAGCATCGCGCCTGGTCGTTCGCTCAGGTGATCGATGCTGATTTCTGGCCGGACTAGATTGCCATGCTGCTCGGCGAAGCTTTCGCCTACGACGGAGTCCTGAGCGGAATCAGTTGGACAGTTCGCATGGGAACGGGGCTTGAAGCCGGGACGAGCCCTCGGCTCGATCTCTTGCGCAATTCTCGCGTCGTTGCCTCGCGACACGCCGACTCTCGCGAGCGAATCGTCGTCTGATCGTCGGCTGAGGCGGCGCGGGCGGAGAAAAGAGCGAGCGGGGCAGGATACGGAGGCGAGGGGCGGCTGTTGAGCCATATCGCTGCAAGTGGAGCGTCATTCAACAATTTCTTCAAAATCCCAAGAAACGAAAATCTCTGAAAGTCAAAAAGAATGAGTTATGATCTCGTCGTCATCGGCTCCGGACCCGGCGGTTATGTCTGCGCCATCCGCGCCGCGCAACTCGGCCTCAAGGTCGCCGTGGTCGAGAAGTGGAGCACCTTCGGCGGGACCTGCCTCAACATCGGCTGCATCCCGTCCAAGGCTTTGCTCTACGCCTCGGAAATGTTCGAGGAGGCGGCGCACGGCATGGCTGCGCTCGGCGTCGTGGTCGGACCGCCCAAGCTCGACCTGCCTGCGATGATGAAGCACAAGGACGACACCGTGGCGGCCAACGTCAACGGCGTCGCCTTCCTGTTCAAGAAGAACAAGATCGAGTCCTTCATCGGAACCGGCCGCATACTCGCGCCTGACAAGGTCGAGGTCCGCGACGCCGACGGCAAGGCGACCACGCTGGAGACCAAGGCGATCGCGATCGCGACCGGCTCCGAAGTCGCCCGCCTGCCCGGCGTCGAAATCGACGAAACGATCATCGTCTCCTCGACCGGCGCGCTGGCGCTGTCGAAGGTCCCGGCGCAACTCTTGGTCGTCGGCGCCGGCGTGATCGGCCTCGAACTCGGCTCGGTCTGGGCGCGCCTCGGCGCCCGGGTGACCGTCGTCGAATATCTCGACCGCATCCTGCCCGGCATTGACGCGGAAGTCGCCCGACAGTTCCAGCGCATCCTGGAAAAGCAGGGGCTGAAGTTCCACCTCGCCTCGAAGGTCGCGAGCGTCGCGAAAACCGCGACCGGCGCCGCGGTTTCGATCGAGCCGGCGGCGGGAGGCCAGCCGCAGACGCTCGAAGCGGATGTCGTGCTGGTGGCGATCGGCCGCCGCCCCTACACCGAGGGGCTCGGGCTGGAGGCCGTCGGGGTCGCGATGGAGCGCGGACAGGTCGTCATCGACGCGCATTTCCAGACCAACGTGCCCGGCGTCTACGCGATCGGCGACGTCGTGCGCGGCCCGATGCTCGCCCACAAGGGCGAGGACGAAGGCGTCGCGCTCGCCGAAATCCTCGCCGGCCAGGCGGGCCACGTCAATTACGCGGCGATCCCCTCGGTCGTCTACACCTCACCCGAGGTCGCGGTCGTCGGCAAGACCGAGGAGGAGCTGAAGGCGGCGGGAATCGCCTATAACGTCGGCAAGTTCCCGTTCACCGCCAATGGCCGCGCGCGCGCGATGCGGCACACCGAGGGTTTCGTGAAGGTGCTCGCCGATGCGGCGACCGACCGGGTCCTCGGCGTCCACATCCTGGGTTTCGGCGCCGGCGAAATGATCCACGAGGCGGTCGTGCTGATGGAGTTCGGCGGCTCGGCCGAAGATCTCGCGCGCTGCACCCACGCCCACCCGACGCTGTCCGAAGCGGTCAAGGAGGCCGCGATGGCGGTCGCCAGGCGGGCGATTCATATCTGAGCCGGGGATGACGCGATGACGGCCGAATCGACCCTGTCCCCGCGCCGGCTGGCGTGGGTCGGGGCGGCCCTGGCGAGCCTGTTGATCGCCGCAGCCGCGCCATTCGCGGTGCGCGCCGGCGATCGCATGGCGCTCTGGCGCATCGTCCATGACGAGTGCGTTCCGGATCAGAAAAACAACGCGGCGCCATCTCCCTGCGCCGAGGTCGACCTCGCCGGCGGCGAGGAGCAGGGCGTCGCCATCCTGAAGGACCGCAACGGCGTCGCTCAGTATCTCGCCATACCGACCCGGCGCGTCGCCGGCATCGAGAGCCCTGAAATCCTCGATCCCGCCCTGCCCAACTACTGGCGCGCGGCATGGGCGGCGCGCGCCTTCATGAACGCGCGCCTGCCGAGGGAATTGCCGCGCGACGCCATCGGCCTCGCGATCAATGCGGCGAGCCGGCGCAGCCAGGACCAGTTGCATATCCACGTCGATTGCGTCGCGCCCGAGGTGCGCGCGGCGCTAGTCGGCTATCGCGACCGGCTGACCGCCGATTGGGCGCCGCTGCCGTTCGTGCTCGCCGGGCGGCGCTACTGGGCGCGTCGGCTCGATTCGATCGATCTGTCGGACGCGGCCCCGTTCCGCCTGCTCGCCGACGGCGTGGCGGGCGCCAGGGACGACATGGCGGGCGAATCCCTGGTCGTCATCGGCGCCGATTTCGCGCCCGCCAGCCCGGGCTTCGTCCTGCTCGCCGATCACGCCGATTCCGGCGCCGGCGGCTACGGCGAGAGCCTGCTCGACGCGCGCTGCAGCCTCGCCGGTCAGGGCTGATCGCGCTCAGCCGGGCCGCTGCGGGCTCAATCGACCATCATCGGCGCCGGGCCCAGAGCCCGTCCCGGCCGGAGCGGCGCCGCGCTTGCAGCGCACGCGGCGCCGCCGCGCGCGCCAGCCCTATCGTCCGGGAATGGCGCAGCCACGCGGGCGTTCGCTCTGGCGGGTTGTCGCATGCGTTCATTTCGAATCCTGCTCGGCCTCCTCGCCGTCGTCGTCATGTCCGGTCTCGCCTGCGCCGCGGTGGCGATCGACATCGATCTCTCCTCGCAGACCATGCACGTGGCGACCGGCGACGGCCAGAGCTGGGACTGGCCGATCTCGTCGGGTCGGGAGGGCCACCTGACCCCGCGAGGCCATTTCCGGCCGTTGCGGCTGTTTCCAATCGTCTATTCCTCGAAATACAACCACGCGCCGATGCCCCATTCGATCTTCTTCCATGGGCAATACGCGATCCACGGAACGACGGCGGTCGGCGCCCTCGGCCATCCGGCCTCGCACGGCTGCGTCCGGCTCGCGCCGGCCAATGCGGCGATCCTCTATGCGAGGGTCCGGGCGGAAGGCGCGACGATCACGATTCACGGCGGGCCGCCGCGCGGGGTCGGCGCCGGTCTCCACGACCGCCGCCGCCATCCGGCGTCGGCGCTCGGCTACGCGCCCCGCCGCCGCGCGCGCTCGCTGATGGAGTGGATCGACGACCCCGTCGGCAATCGCTGATTCCGGGGCGGCCCGCGCCCGCCCGGCGTCGCGGCGAATTCGGGAGCCGCCGCGCGTCGAACCGGCTGCATCGTTTCGCCCACATGTCGTAACAGGGTCGCTGGCGAATCAACTGTCGCGTTCCGAACCGTTCTGGGCTATCAGGCCGGGCGACCGCGCTTCGAGCGACGCTATTGAGGAGACCTCTGGTGCAAAGACGCAACTTCCTGGCCGGCGCGGCCGGGCTTCTGGGCGCCGCCCAGGCGCCGCGCTGGGCGAAGGCGGCCGGCGAGCCGGAGGCCAAGGTGCCGACGCCATTCAGCTATGACATGGCCCCGCCGATGGACAATCGCGAAAAGTTCATCGCCTGGGGCGTCGCGCAGCGCGGCGAGGATCCGAAATATCTCGGCGAACGGTTCGACCGGTTCGGCGCGCTGGTGCGCAACGAGGATCTCTGGGACGATCGCAACAAGCGGGCGTTTCTGCTGACGGCGCGCGAAAAATTCGTGCGCGCGGCCAATCTCGCGCGCGCCTACGAGCACGCCTTCCTCGACATCGGTTTCGGCGTGACGATTTCGGGACCCCATATCGTCGGCCGGATGACCAACACGATCGACGTCAAGAAGGGCGAGAAGGTGCTCGAGATCGGCACCGGATCCGGCTATCAATCGGCCTATCTGTCCCATCTGACCTACAACGTCTACACGATCGAGATCATCAAGCCCCTGGCCGATCGGACCCGCGCGACCTATGACGAATTGATCGACGCCGGCTACAACGAGTTCAAGTCGATCAGCTCGAAGAGCGCGGACGGATACTATGGCTGGGAGGAGGTCGCGCCGTTCGACAAGATCATCGTGACCTGCGGCATCGACCACATCCCGCCGCCGCTGCTCCAGCAACTCAAACCAGACGGAGTCATGGTCATTCCAGTCGGGCCGCCCGGCGCCCAGCGCGTGCTGAAGGTCGTCAAGACCCAGGCCGACGATGGTTCGATCACCGTGGCGCGCTCGGACATCTACGGCGGCAAGATCGTCCCGTTCGTTCCCTTCACCAAGCTCGAAGGCGATTCGATCAAAGGCACGCACAATAATTGACGCGCGCCGACAGCCGCTCGCGCGGGCGCGCGGGAGCCTTCCGGCGGGACGCAGCGCCCTCCCGCGCGATCCGCGCGCGGCGCGGACGCCGGACGCTGGTTCGCGGGCCGTGACGCGCAATCCCACGTCGCACCCGCGGCGCGCGGCGCGCGCCACGCGGCTCAGGGCTGCCTCATGAACGACCGCTTCGCCACCCCCGATCCGCTCGCCCTGACGCTGATCCCCAGCGGGGACCTCGCTCTCGACGGCCGCGCCCGGGTTGCGCTCTACCTCGCCGTCGGGCTCGTCGCCGGCGCCGTGATCGCGCTGCAGATCGACATCATGCGGGTCTTCGCCGTCGGCTCCTGGGCGCATTTCGGCTCGCTGGTCGTCAGCCTCGCGATGCTGGGATTCGGCCTGACCAGCGCCGTCATGTGCGTGGCGAAGGATTGGTTCGAGCGCAACTGGCGGATCGCGGCGGGCGTCGCGCTCGCGCTGTTCGGGCCGCTCGCGGTCGGCGCCAATCTGTTCGTCCAGCAGCTCGGCTTCAATGCGATCTTCCTCGTCTCCGATCCCGCGCAGAAATGGAAGCTGCTGGAGATCTTCCTCGCCGACCTCACGCCGTTCCTCGCCGGCGCCGTCTTCCTCGGCTGCGTATTCCTCAGGAGCAACCGCACGTTCGGGCGCGTCTATTTCGCCGATCTGGCGGGCTCCGGCCTGTGCGGGCTGGTGTTCCTCGGCGCGATGTATCTCCTCAGGCCGGAGGACCTCATCGCCGCGCCGCTCGCGCTGTGGTTCGCCGCCGGCCTCGCCTGGGCGGTCGGGCCGGGCGGTCCGCGTTCGATCATGCCGCTCGTGCTCCTCGCCGCCGTCGCCTTCGGCGGCCATTTCGTGGTCGCTCCGAAGCTCGGCTGGAGCCGGCTCGCGGTCAACGACTTCAAGGGCGTCGCCTATGCGCGCAAGTTCCCCGACCAGCAGCGCGTCTACGAGAGCGTCTCGCCGTTCGGCTACATCGAGGTCTATTCGAGTTCCTACCTGCACTTCGCGCCGGGCCTGTCCGACAATGCGGGCTTCAACCTGCCGAGCGTGCCGGCCAACGCCTATCTGGCGATGTATATCGACAGCGACGGGCCGATCGGGATCATCCGCGATCTGCCGGCCAGGGACACCGCCTATTTCCGTTTTCTGCCGATGTATTATCCCTACGTCGTCAAGAAGAATCCGAAGACGTTCGTCGCGCAGTTCGGCGGCGGGATCTCGACCGCGCTGGCGCTGCGTTCGGGCTCGCGCAGCGTGACGGTCGCCGAAGGCAACCGGGCGGTGCTCGCCGCCTTTCGCAGCCCGGCGATCCGCGATTTCACCGGCGACATCCTCTCGAAGGTCCGCGTCATCGACTATGAGGGGCGCCATTTTCTCGCCCATACCGACGAGCGTTTCGACATCGTCGACCTGAGCCTCGCCGATTCGGTCGGCCTGTCCAACCCCGGCGGCTTCGCGATCGTCGAGAAATTCGCCTATACCCGCGAGGCGATGGAGACCTACATGCGGGCGCTCGCCGACGGCGGGATCCTGTCGGTGACGCTGTGGAACAAGGAGGAGCCGCCCAAATCGGTCCTCAAGCTCTACGCCACCATGGCCGCTGCGGGCCGCGACGTCGATCCCGCCCATTTCGCCGATTCGTTCTTCGTCGCTTCGTCCTACCTTTCGACCGCGACCGTCCTGTTCAAGCGCGGCGGCTTCACCGCCGACGAGATCGCAAGGCTGCGCAAGCACACCCACGACATGTCGTTCGACGAGATTTATTGGCCGGGCCTGTTCTACGATTCCTCGCAGACCGACCGGACGCTGGACGGCTATGTCGCGCAGATCTTCTCGGGCGCGGCGGGCGGCCCGGCCGCGCCGCTGCCGGCCTCCGAGGCGCAGGCCGGCGCCGATCCGACCGGCCCCGCCGATCCGACCGCGCCGGGCGAGGATGCGGCGGGCGCGGGCGCCGACAACGGCGTGCTGCCGGCGACCGCGATGGGCCGGCTCGCCTGGCACGCGCTGATCAACGGCGAGTGGCCCGACGTCGTGCGGCGGTATGTCTTCAACGCGCGCGCGCTGACCAACGACGCGCCCTATTTCGCCGCCTATGTGAAGACCGCCGATCTCCCCAGAATCACCGACCGGCTCGAATTGCTGCAGGACGAATGGGGCTATCTGCTGGTCTGGGCGACGCTCGGGGTCGCCTGCGCCACGGCGGCGGTCCTGCTCGCCATTCCGATGCTGTGGGGCTGGCGAGCGATTTTCTCGAAATCGCGCGGCAAGCTGCTCACCGTGCTCTATTTCGCCTGCCTCGGGGCGGGCTACATCATGGTCGAGGTCGGCCTGATCGCGCATTTCGTGATGGCCCTCGGCAATCCCACCGTGTCGGCCTCGGTGCTGATCACCGGCATGCTGGTATTCTCCGGGCTCGGCGCGCTGCTGTCCGAACGGGTGCTGCCCAACATGCGCACGATCATGCCGATCCTGTTCGTCGCGATCGGCGCGCTGCTGATCGGTTACGCCCGCTACGTCAACGTCGCGCTCGACGGAATCGGCGGCTTCCCCTACGGCGTGCGCCTCCTGCTGTCGTTCGCGCTGATCGCGCCCCCCGCCTTCCTGATGGGCTTCCCGATGCCGACCGCGATGACGACGCTCGGACGGCTCGGCAAGGACCACATGTTCATCTGGGCCTGGGGCGTCAATGGCTGCTTCTCCGTGATCGGCGCGGCGGCGGCGCCGGTGATCGCGACCAATTTCGGCCTCGGCGCCGTGATCGAGATCGCCGGCTGCGCCTACCTTCTGGCCATGCCGGCCTTCTTCGGGGTAATATCCGGCGGTCCCGCGCCCGGGGTCGCGCCGGCGGCAGGCGGTCCCTGATTGGCCGGCGCGTCGGATCGCGCCGGGCGCGAGAGAGCGGCTCGGAGCGTCAGCGCATGGGCGACCATCGGCATGCAGGGTCCCGTCGGGCGGCGGCGACGATTTTGGCTCTCACCCTGCTGCTGGCCGGTTGCGCCGGCGGGCCGGCCGTGAACACGGGCGCGATGAGCCCGCAATTCGCCAATGCCGGCGGCGTCAACGTCGCGTTCCCAGAATTCCAGAACTCCGCCTTTCCCTATCGCGGTCCGATTCCCGCGAGCGCCGACAATCCCGGCGGAACCCGCGCGTTCCTGAACGTCAACGAAAACGGCCGGCTCGGCCATGAATCGCCGCGCGGCGGCGTCTACTGGGAGGACGCCACCTACAGCGATCGTCATGTGCTGGTCGCCGCTTCGCAGAATTTCGACGGCGCGAACCCCGGCGATCTCGTGATCTTCTTTCACGGCAATTCGGCGACGCTGGCGCGCGACGTGGTGGATCGTCAGCAGGCGCCGCGCCAGCTCGCCGAATCCGGGCTCAACGGCGTCCTGATCGCGCCGCAGATGGCCGTCGACGCGCTCGATTCGAGCGCGGGCCGGTTCTGGCAGCCCGGCGCGCTCGCCGCTTTTCTCGACGAAGCCGCCGCCAAGCTCGCCGCGCTCTATCCGAACGCGCCGCGCGGCGCGTTCCGGCGGATGCCGGTCATCCTGGTCGCCTACAGCGGCGGCTATCTGCCCGCGGCTTTCGCGCTCGCCCAGGGCGGCGCGACGGAACGGGTGCGCGGCGTCGTGCTGCTCGACGCGCTCTATGGCGAGGAAGACAAGTTCGTCGATTGGATCGAGCGCGCCCACAATCGCGCGTTCTTCGTCAGCGCCTATTCCAGGTCCTCGCATGAACAGAACGAGGCGCTGCGCAGCCGGCTCGCCGCCGCAGGGATCGGCGTGCAGGACGGAATGCCGGCGAGCCTGGGTCCGGGCGTGGTCGCATTCGTCAATGCCGGCGACGCCGATCACAACGGCTTCGTCAACAGCGCCTGGACGAGCGATCCGTTGCGCGACCTGCTGGCGCGGGTGCCGCAATAGCGGCCGCGCCGGCGGAGTCGCGGATCACGGCCCGTCGAGCGCGGCCATGCGTTCGCGCGCCGCGCCCATGCCGGCGGCGAGCGCCCTGGCGTAATAGACACGCGCCGTCGCCGCGTCGCCCTTCAGCCCACGCGCGCCCATCCGGGCGAGCGAGGCGGGATCGTAGCTCGCGCCGAGCGCCATCAGCGCGCGCGCGTCGCCCGCCTCGGCGGCCCGTTCGAGGTAGAGCCGCGCGCCGGCTATGTCGCCCGCCGCCAGAGCGACCAGACCTTGCGCGCAAAGCCTGCGCGCCGCCTCGCTGACCGGCGCCGCGGCCTCCGCCGGCGCCAGGGAACGCGTCGCGCCCGCGCGGGCGCCGGCCGCGACCGACGGATCCGATTTCAGGGCGATCGCAAGCTTGGCCAGGGCGCCGGAATCGGTCCCCGCCGCCGCGGTCGCGGTCGCGGTCGCGGCGACCGGGGCGGCGGCGCTCTTGGCCTGGGACGCGCCGGCGACGAACACCGGCTGGGAGACGGTCGCCTTCGCCGGGACCGACGGCTGATCCGACGGCGGCCAGAAGGCGAATCCGAGCGCCACAGCCACCATCGTGGCGCCGGCGCCGGCGCCGAGTCCGATCAGTGTGGGCATTTCCGGTCCCCCGTCATTGCGCCGGCCCGCTGAGTTTCATCAGGCTGTCGTAGAGGCGGTCGGAATCCGCGCCGACCGGCGCCTCGCTGGCGCTGACCGCGGTCTCCGCCGCGCCGCGAAACGCCTCCAGCGCGGGGTCGGAACCGCCCGTGGCGCGCTCCAGCCAGGCCTGCGCCGCGCCGAACCGCGGCCAGCCGAAAATTCTCGCGGCGAGATTGACGTCCCGCCATCGCGAGCCCGGCAGCGCGCCGAGGCTCTGGTCGAACTGGGCGAACAGCCGCTCGGCGGCCGGCCCGATGCGCGCGGCGCGAGGCGAATCCGGCGCCGCATCGATCGCCAGCAGCGCCATCGGCACGCCGATCGTGTCGACCTTCTCGTTCGCGTCGATGAGATTGCCCTGGTCGCGCGCCGTCAGCCGCATCGGCGCATAGAGCGCGCGCAGCGGCGGCGCATAGGGAACGACGAGGACGTGGAAGCCCCCGCCCCTGCCGAATTCCGCCACCGCCCTGGAATCGAGGGCGCCGACCGTGAAGATCGCGTCGATCTCGCCGCGCGCCAGATGCGCGAGCGCGTCCGGCAGCGGTTCGTTGGTCAGCGTCGGCGCAATCGCGAGCCGGGAAAACACGATCGCGGCGCTCGCCGCCGTGGCGCCGTCCGCCGCCGCGACATTGACCTTGCGGCCGCTCAATTGCTGGATGTCGCCGATCGCGCGTGGCGCAATGATCACCACCGGTTCGCTCGCGAGCCGCAGAACGTACGGCGCGCGGGCGCGCCAGTCGCCGTCCGCCAGCGCCGGGCCGCCCGCGGAATCGCCGAGCGCGTCCATCGGCGCGATCGCGAGATCGGCGAGATCGCCGCTGACGGCCTTGTCGAGCGCGGCCGGCGAAGTCTTCCCGGCGATCGGCTTCGCGCGGAGGCCGGCGCCCTGCAGGGCGCTCGCGAGTTCGCCGGCCATCCGGGTCGCCGAGGCGTCCGCGCCGTCGGCCAGCACCATAAGCTCCCGGCCCGCCGCTGGCGCGCCCGGCCGCGCCGGAGCGGGATTGGCGGCCTCGCCGCGCCCGTCCGGCTCCTCGCGCCAGGCGCCGTGCCAGAGCACCCGAACGCCGTTGCGATAGACCGGCTTGTCATAGCGCACCATCCCGAAGCGCCGGTGCTTCGACGGGTGTTCCGCGGGGGGCGGCGGGACCTCGGTCGCGGCTGGCGGATCCGGCGGCTCGCGCGGCTCCTGCGCCGGCTGCGCGACGACCGGCTGCTGGGGCCCCACCGCCTGCGCGGCCGCCGACAGGGTCAGCGCGGAGGCGATCACGAAACTCTTCAGCGTCGCGCGAAGCGGACCCCGCGAAGCCCGGCCCTTGGATCCGCCCGGCAGCGTCCGCAGGAATCCTCCCTGCGCGCATCGGTGCGAGTCGAGACGCTGAACTCTGATCGACATGAACTAGCAATCCCCGCCAAATGCGACCGCATCAAGGCAGGCCGCATCCGCGCCGTCTGGACCGTCCGAGAATGAACCGAAATCTCGACGATTGCAAATTTCACATTGGCGACAAAAGCTTGGGCGACAAAAGCTTGGGCGACAGAAGCTCGGGCGACAGCAGCCTGGCGATCGCGGCTTCGAGCGCGTCGGGCGCGGCCTCCTCGATTTCGGGCCCGTCGAGCCAGATCAGGAACGCCCGCAGCGGCCGGCCCGGATAGAGCGGCGCCAGCGCGGCGCGGTAGAGCGCGAGTTGGGCGAGGTAAGAATCGGGCGGCGCCGCGCCGCGTGGCGCGCCGCTCTTGAAGTCGGCGATCAGGATGGCGTCGTCGCCGATCGCAATGCGGTCGATGCGCCCGGCGAACGGCGCCGGCGGCCGCCCCGGCCGCGCGAGCGCGCCGGCGATCGCAACCTCCGCGCGCGAATTGACGCCGAACAGGGCGGCGAGCCGCGCGTCGTCGACGACGGCCAGAACGCGCGCGAGAAGGGCCTCGCGCGCGGCTTCGTCGAGCGCGGCGCCGCGGCTGGCGAGAAAGCGCCGCCCCGCCTCGCGCCGCCGGTCGCTTGCGATCGCCGGCAGATATTGCAGCAGCGCGTGGCTGAGGCGACCCGCCTCGAGCCGGTTCGCCTGCGCGGCGCCGGCGCCCGCGAGCGACCAGCCGGCGACGCGCGAGGGGTTCAGCGGCGCCGGCGCGCGCTCTGCGCTCGCCGCGGCCCGCAGCCATGCCGGCGCGGCGGGCCGCGCGACGATCGCGGCGTCGCGGGGGCCGGCCGCCGCCGCCCGCCAGGGCTCGCCGAGCCTGCGGACGGTCCCGCCGCCGGTCCAGGGCGCGGGGCAATCCTGCATCGCGGCGTCGAGCCCGGCGCAGGCCATGTCGTACCAGCAATCGCGCGCCCGGCCGCGGGCGCCGTGGAAGCCGGCGATGACGAGCCGCTCGGCGGCGCGCGTCATCGCGACATAGAGCAGGCGCCGGTGCTCGCCCGCCGCCGCCTCGCGGGCGGCCGCGCGCGCCGCGGCCACCGCGGCGGGATCGCTCGCCTCGCGCGGCGACCAGGCGATCAGCGACGGCGCGCCGGGTCGGGCGGCGTCGAGCGCAAACAGCCTGGGATCGTGCCGGCCGCTCGGGGCGCCGCAGGTGTCGGCGAGGAAGACGATCGGCGCCTCGAGCCCCTTGGCGGCGTGGATCGTCATGACGCGGACGCTGTCGCCGCTCGCCTCCATGTCGCGTTTGACAGTGACGTCGCTGCGCTCGATCTCGTCGAGAAACGCCAGCAGCGAGGGGGCGGCGCTCTGCTCGAAGGCGAGCGCGAGCGAGAGGAATTCATCGATCGCATCGCCCGCCTCGGGCCCGAGCCGCGCCAGGATCGCGCGCCGGCCGCCGTCCTGCCCGAGCAGGCGGGCGTAGAAGGCGAACGGGGACAGACGACGCGCCCGGTCGCGCCAGATCTCCAGCCGCCGGTGCGCCTCGACGAGGCGCGGCTCGGCCGCGGCGGCGAGCGCCTGCGCGAGCGAGCCCTCCCGCTTCGGCGCCAGCGCGATCAGCGCGTCGTCATCGAGGCCGACCAGCGGCGACTTCAAGAGGCAGGCCAGCGTGAGGTCATCCTCGGGAAGCAGGCAGGCGCGCCCCGCCGCGATGAGGTCCATCGTTGCGATGTGCTCGCCGAGCGCGAGCCGGTCGGCGCCCGCCGCCTTGACGTTCGCCGCTTTCAGCGCGCGGATCATCGCCTCGAAGAAGGGCCCGCGCGATCGCACGAGGATCATGATGTCGCCGGGCGCGATCGGCCGGCCGTCGCGGCTGTGCGCGTCGAAGACGCGCTCGCCCGAGTCCGGCGCGAGCCAGCCTGCGACGACCGCGGCGAT
>JBEKZS010000115.1:0-14283 GCA_049509635.1 Roseiarcus sp. | reverse complement strand
ATCTTTTGCCTCCTCTCCGCCGCGCTCATGCTGGGCAGTCAGCAGATCACCGCGAGCCGACGCGCTGCGGCCCCGGAAGCAAGTCAAGCGACGGCCGCGGCCGTCGCCGCGGCGCCCACGGGGCGGCCGGGCGGCGTCAAATGAGCGCGTCCTCGCCACGCCCCGGGCCTTCAGTCGGGGCGGAGGCGGGGCCCGCCGTCGGGCGGGCTAGTCGCCCAGCGCGCGTTGCGCGTCATGAAGGGCTTGTTCGCAGCCGGCCTTGTCGCCGGCGGCGTCGGCGTCGCGGGCGCGCGACATGGTTTGGGTGATCGTCAGCGCGGTCGCCGAGGAAACGTCGCCGAGCTTCTCTTCGGCGGTCGCGATCGACTGCGGCGTTGGCTGGCGATGTCGAAGCGCGGCTGACGACTCGGCGGCGGCCGGCCCCGCCGCAGCCGCCGCGTCGAGCCTGGAATCGATCTGAATCTGCGTATCCGCGATCTGCTTCGAACAGGGGCCGGCGTGACACTGCGCCATCGCCAGGAGCAGCGCGGGCAGGGTCAAGGCCGTCGTGGGATGCATGTTCATCGCGCGAACTCCCGGTTTCGGCGAGCGCTTCCGCTGAGACTATCCACCGCCGCGGTTTGGGCAAGCGTCGCGGTTGCGCCGACGACCGACACAAGCGCCCGGCCGCGCCACGCACAGCCGGAAGGGCCGGCGCGGCGGCGCAATCGCCGCGCGCGTCCGCCGGATCGGGCGGACTCAACGAGCCCGGTAGGCCGCGCGGACGGCCGCGTCCGAGCGGCGAACCTATCCCGCGGCGAGCCGAACCGCCCTTGGGGAACTTCGCCGACGCGTTCTGGCCGAGCAAGCGCGCCTAGCCGGCCAGCGCCGGTCGCGACAGGATGTAACGGAGTCCGGACAGGATCGGTTGATCGGAGTCGCGCGCGGCGGCGTCGAGGCCGCCCCGGTCCTCATCCGCCGCGCAGGCGGAGAATTTGGCGACCATCTGCGCCGCCAGGACCCCGGGCGACATGGCGCGCCGCGCCGCCTCCTCGGCGAACGCCGTCGCAAAATCGCCGCCGATCGAGACGACGGCGGCGTGGGCGACATGCACGTTGGTACAGCTGTGAACGATCTTGCGCATCAGCATGGAAGGCCTCCCCGAATTTTCTTGAGACGAACGCTTCCGGTTGAACGCACGCCCTCAGTCGCGCCGGACTCGTGGGCGCCGCCCCTCGAGTCCGCGACCTCGCGCCTGCGCCGCATCGCCGATCAGGATCGGCGCCCGCGCCAGCGTGGGGTCCGAACTTCAATAACAAAATCCCGCAGGCAAATCTATGGCGATCGTCGGAATCCGGCGCGCCCGCGCGAAAATGCGCGCGGGGAGAGGCGTCGCCGCAGCGGACGCCGGCGCGGGGTCGCGACTATTTCTTGACGAGCGGACACTCGCTCTGGGCGAGCGGGCGGAACGCCTCGTCGGCCGGGATGGTCGCGATGAGCTTGAAATAATCCCAGGGATATTTCGATTCCGCCGGCGTCTTGACCTGGAACAGATAGACCGGATGGATCGTCCGGCCGTCGACGCGGATGTTCCCCTTGCCGAACAAGGGATCGTCGGTCGGCATCTCCTTCATCTTGGCGACCACCCTGGCGCCGTCGTGCGGATTGCCGCCGAGCGCGTCGAGGGCCTTCAGATAATGAATGATCGAGGCGTAGACCCCGGCCTGGACCATCGTCGGCTTGGCGTGGTTCTTCATCCGCGCGGCGAACCGATCGGAAAAGGCGCGCGTGCCGTCGTTCATGTCCCAGTAGAAGGCGCTGGTGAACTGGAGCCCCTGGGCGACCTCGAGGCCGAGCGAATTGACGTCGGTGATGAACAGCAGCAGCGCGGCGAGCTTCTGGCCGGGCGTGATGCCGAACTCATGCGCCTGCTTGATCGAATTGGTCGTGTCGCCGCCCGCATTGGCGAGGCCGACGATCTTGGCCTTGGAGGATTGGGCCTGCAGCAGGAACGAGGAGAAATCGGGTGAATTCAGCGGCACGTTGACGCTGTCGAGAATCTTGCCGCCATTGGCCTCGACGACCGCGGACGTGTCGCGCTGCAGCGCGTGGCCGAAGGCGTAGTCGGCGGTCACGAAGAACCAGGTGTCGCCGCCCGCCTTGACCACCGCCTTGCCGGTTCCGTTGGCGAGCGCGTAGGTGTCGTAGGTCCAGTGGATCGTGTTGGGCGTACAGGCTTTTCCCGTGAGGTCGGAAGTCGCGGCGCCCGAATTCAGGTAGACGCCGTTCTTCTCGCTGACGACCGCCGCGACCGCCAGGCCGACCCCCGAATTCGGCACGTCGACGATCGCATCGATCCTGTCCTCGTCGAACCATTTGCGCGCGATGCCGACGCCGACGTCCGGCTTGTTCTGATGGTCGGCGGCGACGACGTCGATCGTCCAGCCCTTGTTCGTCAGCCCGCTGTCCTCGACCGCCATTTGCGCGGCGAGCGTCGAACCGGGACCGCCGACATCGGCGTAGAGGCTGGCCTGGTCGCTGAGGGCGCCGATTCGCACCGTCTTGTCGTCCGCGAAAGCCGCGCCGGCCACGAGGGCGACGGTCAGGACCACGCAAGCAGACGCCACCTTCATCGGACGCTCCCCCGGACGAAAAGGGCCGCGTGCGGCCTCGCGCGCATTCTTCCCCGATCGGGCGTCGGATGCAACCGCGATTTCCCGTTGGTCGGCCGCCGCCCCCCGGCGCCATCGGGCCTCACCCTCGAAGCGCGACGACGTCCGCCCGGGCCATGATCGGCGGCGATATCGTCGGCGCCGGGCCGGGATCGGTGACGGGAATTTCCTGCGGAGGCGGCGCGTCGGGAAATTCCGGCTCGGCGGGTCGCGGTCGCGGGGAGGGAGGATCGGGATAGCTCGGCTCGCTCGGAGGCGCAGCCGGCGGACGATCCGGGGGAATCTCCGGCGGCGACTGGGGGACGCCGCCTGCGTGGACGGGCCTCATGACCGCACCCTGCGCTGTCGTTCGCGCGCGTCGGTTGCCCGGGAGGCCGGCGTCCGCCTCATCGTCAATGCAGGTGAAGGATCAGGGCGAGCGCGCACCATACGGCGGCCACCACCCCGAGGGCCAGCGGCCGGCGATCGCCGGCGTCGACCACGACCGCCTGCGCGCCGCACCGCGACCGGCGGGGAATGCGTCGCGCGCGCCGGCCATCGTCTTCCGCGAACCTGCGTTCCATATCGGACTCCCGTCGATTGCCCGGCGTCAACGGATCGCGCGCGATATGGTTCCGCGCTGCGCGGCCGCAGGGCATTCAGCCGCCCGGCGCCGGCTTGCGCTCGAACAGCAGCAGGGACCGCGGGGTGACGTCATAGACGGCCCCGATGGCGAATTCGGCCGCCGGCAGGTCGGGATCGTTGGTGTCGAGCAACCGGATCCACCCGCTCCCCTCCCAGCACGGCGGCAAGGCGAACTTGACGAGGTCGTGATGCGCGTTGAACAGCATCAGCAGCGTCGCGTCGGCGCCCCGCTTGCGGATGCCGGTCGCCTGCGCGCGGCCGTCCATCAGCATGCCCAGACATTGCGTGCGCGGGTCGTCCCAGACTTCCGGCGACATCTGCGAGCCGTCGGCGTTGATCCAGGTGACGTCGCGCACCTCGATCTCCGCGTCCGATTCGCCGGTGAAGAAGCGCGACCGCCGCAGGATCGGATATTTGTTGCGCAGCGCGACGAGCTTGCGGAAGTAATCGACGCGGGCGCCGTGCTCGCGCCGCAGACTCCAGTCGACCCAGCTGATCTCATCGTCATGGCAATAGGCGTTGTTGTTGCCGCGCTGCGTGCGGCCGAACTCGTCGCCGGCCAGCGCCATCGGCGTGCCCTGCGCGAACATCAGAGTCGCCAGGATGTTGCGCATCTGCCGCTCGCGCAACCGATTGACCTCGGGGTCTTGCGTGGGTCCCTCGGCGCCGCAGTTCCAGGATCGGTTGGACGAACTGCCGTCCTTGCCGTCCTCGCCGTTGGCCTCGTTGTGCTTGTCGTTGTAGGCGACGCAATCGTAGAGGGTGAATCCGTCATGGGCGGTGACGAAATTGACGCTCGCCCAAGGCTTGCGGCCGCGATGGTTGAACTTGTCGGGCGACGCGCACAGCCGCGGCGCCAGCGCCTTGGCGTTGGACTCGCCGCGCCAGAAATCGCGCACCGTGTCGCGGAACGTGTCGTTCCACTCGGCCCAGCCCGGCGCAAAACCGCCGACCTGATAGCCGCCCGGACCGCAATCCCAGGGCTCGGCGATCAGCTTGACGCGGGCGAGCGCCGGGTCCTGCCCGACCGCCTTGAGGAAGCCGCTCTCGGTGTTGAAGCCGTCGGGTTCGCGCGCCAGGATCGTCCCGAGATCGAAGCGGAATCCGTCGACGTGCATCTCGGTCACCCAATAGCGCAGGCTGTCGGTCACCATCTGGATGACCCGGGGATGGCTGAGATTGAGCGTGTTCCCGGTTCCCGTGTCGTTGATGTAGTAGCGCTTCTGGTCGGGCATCAGCCGGTAGTAGGACACGTTGTCGATGCCCTTGAAGGATAGGGTCGGGCCGAGTTCATTGCCTTCCGCGGTATGGTTGTAGACGACGTCGAGGATCACCTCGAGGCCGGCGTCGTGGAACCGCGCGATCATTTCCTTGAATTCGCGCAACGAGTTGGGGACGTCCATGGCGTAGCGCGGATCAGGGGCGAAGAATCCGATCGAATTGTAGCCCCAGTAATTGGTGAGCTTCTTTTCCAGGAGATGGTTGTCGTTGAGGAAGGTGTGGACGGGGAGAAGCTCGACCGTCGTGACCCCCAGCGACTTGATATAGTCCACGACCTGCTTGGCGCCGAGCCCGGCATAGGAGCCGCGCAGGTGGGCGTCCAGTTCCGGATGCAGCGCGGTGAAGCCCTTGACGTGCGTTTCATACACGATCGTGCGGTCCCAGGGCGTGACGCGCCGGCTCGACTCGCCGCGCCAGTCGAAATTGGGATCGACGACCACCGACTTGGGCACGAACGGCGCGCTGTCCCGCTCGTCGAAACTGAGGTCCTTCGTTTTTGCCGTGGTGTCGTAGCCGAACACGGCCGGATCCCAGGTCAACGCGCCCACATGCGCCCGCGCGTAGGGGTCCAACAGCAGCTTGTTGGGATTGAACCGATGGCCCGCCTCGGGCTCGTAGGGCCCGTCGACGCGCAGCCCGTAGAAGACGCCGGGTCCGATCTCGGCGATGCGTCCGTGATGAATCTCGTCCGTGAATTCGGGCAGTTCGAAGCGCTCGACCTCGCGCTGGCCGTCGCCGTCGAAAATGCACACTTCCACTTTGGTCGCGTGCGCGGAAAAAACCGCGAAATTGGCCCCGGTCCCGTCCCAGGTCGTCCCGAGCGGAAAGGGCCTGCCCTCGCCGACGCGCTTCTTATCGCCGCTCAATCGTCAGCTCCCGTGTTTTCCCGGCCGGATGATTTGGGGTTCCGTAACCGCGCGCCGCACCGGGCGCCGGCCGCTCAGATCGGATCGCGCGGGCGCCCGGCGGGGTGGTCCGCGACGGGTTCCAACTGCAGCAGTTCGGTCAGGCGGCTCCGCGCGCGCGAAACGCGGCTCTTCATCGTTCCCACGGCGCATTTGCATATGTCCGCCGCCTCCTCATAGGACAGGCCCGACGCCCCGATCAGGATGAGCGCTTCCCGCTGATCGGGGGACAATTTCTGCAAGGCCTGGCGGAAATCCAGGAATTCCATGTGATCGTCCTGGTTCGCCTTGGACACCAGAGTGCCGGAAAGGCTGCCGTCGCTGTCGGCGACCTCGCGCCGTCGTTTCCGGAATTCGGAATAGTAGGCGTTACGCAGGATCGTGAACAGCCAGGCCAGCAGATTCGTGCCGACGCTGAAGGACTTGATGTTGAGCAGGGCCTTGGCCAGCGTTTCCTGCACGAGGTCGTCGGCGCGATCCGGATTCCCGCACAGGGAAACGGCGAACGCCCGCAATCGCGGGATCGCGGCGACCATGTCCAGTCTTATCTGCGCTCCGGCAGGGACCGTGTCGTGCATCATTCGTCGCCACGCTTCACGTCGAGACGGTTCAACAATTCCATGAATCGATCCGGCACCGGTTGGCTCGCCACTTCGTCGTAGAGAGCCCGCAACTGGCGGCCGATGTGGTCCTTGACCTCGGCTGGATTCTGCTTTTCGGGCGCGACGCCGCCCCGCGCCGCCGGGACGGGCGTCTGCGCCAGGCGGCCGTGCTCCTTCGCCGCGGCGCCGAGCCTGACATCGCGACCGCCCGGCGTGGGCGAAACGACACCCGGGGCCGCTCCCGACTTTTTCTTATCGACCATCAGCCACTCTCCGGCCCACCCGTGATACAAACGCCCGGGGCGCAGCCAATGCGCATTTCACCACCTTGAACTCACGGAACCTCCGGCGGCAAATAAGGTTCCGCCTCCGGGGAACAGAATTTGCGGTCCTGCGTTGTCCCGCGGAGTCGCGAAAAACACACAATCAGGGGCGTCCATGTCGGTTTCGTCAGCCATCACGCCGCATATCCCGTTTCTCCGTCGATTCGCGCGATCGCTGACGGGAACGCAGCAGTCCGGAGACGCCTATGTCGCGGCGACGCTCGAGGCCATCCTGGCGGATCAAAGCCTCTTCGACGCCGACCTTCCCGCTCGGGTCGCGCTCTACAGGATATTTCTCGAGACCTGGCAGGCGGTTCCGGCGAATCTCGCGCCGGACCGCACTCTCGGCGGCGCCGAGGCGGCCGCGACCCGAAACCTCGGCGCAATCCCGGTCGCGCCCCGGATCGCATTCCTGCTGAGCGCCGTCGAATCGTTCAGGATCGACGAGATCGCGCAGACCCTGCAATGCACGGAGGCGGAGGCGCAGGAACTCATCGATGAAGCCGGTCGCGGGATCGCGGACCAGATTCGAGCCAAGGTGCTGATCATAGAAGACGAGCCGCTGATTGCGCTCGACCTTCAGTATCTCGTCGAGCAACTGGGGCATGAGGTCACCACGATCGCGCGCACCCATACCGAGGCCGTCCGCGCCGCGGTCAAAGGCAATCCCGGGCTGATCCTCGCCGACATTCAGCTCGCCGACGGCAGTTCGGGCCTCGAGGCCGTCAACGAGATTCTAGGTTCGCTGGAGGCGCCGGTAATCTTCATCACCGCGTTCCCGGAGCGGTTCCTGACCGGCCGGGCGCCCGAACCGGCCTTCCTGATCGCCAAGCCGTTCAGCGCCGAGTCCGTCAAGGCGGTCATCAGCCAGGCGCTGTTCTTCGATCGCAAATCCCAGCGCATCGAAGCCGCGGGCGCCAAACACTGACGCGGTCACGGCGGCGAATTCGCCGATTCCGCGCGCGAGGTCCGATCCGGATCGCCCGGCTACAGCCTGCGCCCCGCGATGAACCCGGAAAGCGCGGCCAGCAAGGCCAGCTGAACCGGCGTCAATTGCTTGACGAATTCGGCGCCGAGCGCCAGCGCGGCGGCCTGCGAACCGCCCGCCGCCCCGGCGGCCACAAGCGGATCGATCGCCGCCGCTTCAGTGCGCGCGACGGCCACCGGCTTCGGGCGCCGACGCCCGCGCGCGAGTCGATACGCGACGCAAAGGGCGGCCGCCAGGACGAAGTAGCCCGCGCTCATCCAGATCGACGCCTGGATCGCGCCGTATGGCGCGCGCAACGCCTCGAACGTGGCGGCGGTGGCGAACCCCAAGCCGACGACCGCCGACGCGACAGCCGCGAGCGCAAGAGCGAGGCAGACGAGGAGCCGTTGCAGTCGTTGCCGCGAAGCCGTGACCAGCGCCGACAGCGACGAGGCGCCGCTCATCCCCGCGACTTGCTCAGCATGCCCAGCGCCATGCCCACGCCGGCAGCGATCAACACCGCCGTCAGGGGACTTCGCTCGATTCGCCGCTCCAGATCGGCGGCCGCGCCGAGCGCGCGATCCTGGGCCTGGGTGGCCGCTTGCGAAAGCTGCTCGCGGGCGTCGCCGACCGCGCCCCTCACCGCGACGCCCGCCGAATCCGCCTGACCCCGAACCAGTCCGGCGATCGTATCGCTGAGTTTTGCAATATCGGTCCGCAGCTTCGCCAGATCGGCGGAGATGTCGGAAGCGGGGTCATCGGTCCTGTTTGTCATTGAAGTCTCCCGGAAGGGGGCGCGCGTCGACAGCGCCGGTTTCCGCGGGCGGCGTCACAGCCGTCCCAACAAGAAGAGTATCAGTACGGCGATGAGCACCAGTCCAAGCACGCCCGTTGGCGCATAGCCCCACGTCTGACTGTAGGGCCACGTCGGCAATGCGCCAAGCAGCAACAGCACGATGACGATCAGAAGCACGGCGCCGAGCGACATGGACTCTCTCTCGCCGAACGGCTGCGGCGCGCGTCCAGCGTGGCCAAACGTCTGAAATGCAAAGAGGTTGCATCGAATGGCGGCGATCGCAGAGCTCCCGGCGAGCGGTCGCCGGCGTGCGAAATCAGCCACGCCGGCCGATCAGCCCGCGGCGTCGTCGGTCGCCTCGACATTGTTCAGCGGCGCGCGCAGGCGCCAGGCGAGACCTCCGGGATCGAACGACAGGCGCACGGTGGCGTTCAGGCGTTGCGCCAGCATGCCCTCGATGACGATGCTGCCGAATCCGCGCCGTGGCGGCGTCAGGACGGGCGGCCCGCCGGATTCGGACCACTCGATCTCCAGCATCGGTTCGACGTCGTTCCGTTCGATGCGCCAGTTGACCGTGACGCGACCGGCTGGGTTCGACAACGCCCCGTGGCGCGTCGCATTCGTCGCGAGTTCGTGGAGCGCCATGCCGATCGCCTGGGTCGCGGTCGAATTGAGCAGCGCCTCGGGGCCGACGAGGATGATGCGGCCGCTCTCGAGGTCGAAGTGGCGCCGGGTCTGCGCCCGAACCAGCGCGTCGAGGCGGACGCCGCGCCATTGCTCCTGGGTCAGCAGATCCTGGCTCGCGGCGAGGCCGAGCAGGCGGCCCGAGAACTTCTGTTCGAACTCGGCGGCGCTCGCGCTCGAGGCGACGGTCTGACGCGCGATGGCCTGGGTGACGGCGAGGAGATTCTTGGAGCGATGGTTGACCTCGGTCATCAGGACGCGGATGTGCTCTTCACGCATCTTGTGCTCATGGATGTCCATCGTGGTCCCGTACCATTTGACCGGGCAGCCGGCGGCGTCGCGCAGGAGGCTCGCCCGGCTCAAATGCCAAGCGAACCCCTTGCCGATCACCATCAGCCGGTGCTCCATTTCGTATGGCTCTCCGGAATCGATCGCCTTCCGCCACGCCGCGACCGTCGCTTTGAGATCTTGGGGATGAACGACGCCCGCCCATCGGGTCCGGAAAGGGCCGGCCTCGCCGTATTTCTCGCGGCGCGCGTTCGTGTAGTCGAGTTTGCCGTCGGGCCGCGCGGTCCAGACGAGCTGGGGCAGACTGTCGGCGAGCAGGCGAAATCGTTCTTCGCTCGCGCTGCGCGCGACCTCGGCGGCATGGCGCTGAACGGCGCGTTCGTGCAGCAGCGAGGACGCGTCGGCGAAGGTGAGCGAAAGCTCGTCGAATTCACGGACGCCGGTCGGCTCGTAGGCGACGGGCTTGCCCCGACCGATATTCTTGGCCGCGGTCTGCAGGACCTGGACGCCCAACGCGAGCCGCCGGTTGGCGAGGACCGACAGTGAAAGGCTGACCGCCAGCGAGCCGGCGGCAAGGAGACTGAGAAGCCAGAGATCTCTCGACAGGGCCTGATCGAGCACCATCGCTTCGGTGGACACGCCGACCGTCCAGCCATAGCCGATCCGGGCAAAGGCGGAGATCACGCGCTCTCCCTCGAGGGAGACGTTGTTCGAGATTCCCTCCGGCGCGCCCGCCATGGCGGCGATCAACGACGGGCTGGCCCGGACGCCCGGCTTTCCCGTCCCTTCGGGCTCGCGCGCCACGAAATTCCCGGCGCCGTCGACGATCCCGGCGATCCAGCCTTCCGGATACTTTTGACCTTGAAGAAGCTCGGACAGTCGGCGCAGCGAAAAGGTCAGCGTCATCACATAGGCCGGCCGGCCTGCGCGCGCCAGCGGGATATCGACGCTCGCGGAGGGGGGTTGCGAGGCCGCACCGACCCGGACGTTCGAGAGGACCGGCGGGCCGGCCGTCAGCATCGGATCGAGTCGAGCGGACGCGGCGCCGGCCCGCGGCGAGGCGCCGCCCGGCCCCAAGGTGTCGATGATCGCCGCGCCGTCCGGGGTCATGACCTTCAGCGAGGCGTCCGGCAACGAGTTCATCATCTCGGCCGCTGTCTGCTCGAAACCGGCGAGGTCGCCCTGCAACAGCGTCTTCGAATGGACGAGCGCGTTCGAAACGACGAAATAGCGGTCGAGCTCCGTTGCCACGGCGTCGGCCAGCGAGTGAGCCGCGGCGACCAGGAAGGCCCGTCGCGCCTGTCGCTCGGAGTCGGCGAGCCGCCCGACCATGAAGAACGACAGCACGATCAAGGGCAGCGCGACGACCAGCGTCAGCAGGCCGAGATGCTGATCGAGCGAAAGCGTCGGCCATCCCCAGCGGACTCCGGCGCGCCATCGCCTCGAGAGCGCCCAATCCGACAACCGAGAAGGGTCCCGACCGCTCAGTAGTTTCCTGCCCGGCGTCATTTTGATCTGGCGCCATCCAATCCGGCCAAGACCGGGGAATCCAGGCCGGCGCCGCGCCGATCGCCTCCGGCGAAGGCGCGGCGGTTTGACGGTTCAAGGTCCTGACAACCGATCGACGGAGCCCGCGTGCAGGGCCGGCGGCCCGGGCGCGTTCGCGCCGCGATCATTCCCGCGGGTCGGCGCCCATCGGCCCACAACCGTGGACCGGCGCGGCGACGTCGACTCGCCCCGCGTTCGGTCACACGACGCACGCCGCCGGCGATGCGCGCGGCAGAAAACCGCCCGCACCCACGCGGAGCAGCAGCCAGCGCGATCGGCCGTTCCGCCTCTGCGGGGAGCGGGCGCGGCCGTCCGATAGGGACCGAAGCGTCCATGTTCGTCGCGCCGCCTGTCGCCCGTTCCGAGACGACCGGCCTCGGACCGATCGAACGGGCCGCACCAACCCGTGACAGGCGCAACGCAGCAGACCGGCGATCGTTCCGGGATTTTTCGGCGGCGCGCGCAAGCGGGGGGCAGCCGTCGGGCCCTCGTCGTTCAGGCGAGGCCGATCCGCGGCGTGGGAGCGGCGCCGCGCACCTCTTCATCGACGTGGCTCTCGAACTTGGCGAAGTTTTCGCGGAACATCGCGACCAGCCGCCTGGCGGTCTCGGCGAAATCCGCCTTGCTGGCCCAGGTCTTCACCGGCTCCAGGATATGCGGTTCGACGCCGGGCACGGAACTCGGGACGGCGAGGCCGAAATAGGGATCCGAGCGGAAGTCGGCCCGGTTGAGCGACCCGTCCATCGCGGCGGCGACCAGCCGCCGGGTCACGCGGATGGGCATGCGGCGGCCCACCCCGTATTTGCCTCCGGTCCAGCCGGTGTTGACCAGCCAGCAGTCGACGTGATGCTTCTCGATGAGATCGCGCAACAGAGTCCCGTACAGCGCGGGATGGCGGGGCATGAACGGCGCGCCGAAACAGGTCGAAAAAGTCGCCTGCGGCTCGATCACGCCCTTCTCGACGCCGGCCACCTTGGCTGTGTAGCCGGACAGGAAATGATAGATCGCCTGGGCGGAATCCAGCTTGGCGATCGGCGGCAGCACCCCGAACGCGTCGCAGGTGAGCATCACGATGTTCCGCGGATGGCCGTCTCGCCCGGTCGGGGAGGCATTGGCGATGAAGTCGAGCGGATAGGCGATCCGGGTGTTTTCAGTGGTCGAGGAATCGTCGAAATCGGGCGCCCAGGTCAGCGGATCGAGCGTCACATTCTCCATCACGGTCCCGAAACGCTCGGTCGTCGCATAGATTTCCGGCTCCGCCTCTCGCGAGAGCCGGATAGCCTTGGCGTAGCAGCCGCCCTCGAAATTGAATATCCCATGCCGGCTCCAACCATGCTCGTCGTCGCCGATCAGCACTCGCGTCGGATCGGCCGACAGAGTCGTCTTGCCGGTCCCGGAAAGGCCGAAGAACAGCGCAACCTCGTTTCTGCCGCCCGAATTGGCGGAGCAGTGCATCGGCATGACGCCCGACTCCGGCAACTTGAAGTTGAGGTAGGTGAACGCCGCCTTCTTCATCTCGCCTGCGTAGCTGGTGCCCCCGATCAGCACGATCCGCCGCGAAAAATCGCAGGCGATGATCGTCTCCGTCCGACAGCCGTGCCGCTTCGGATCGGCGCGGAACGACGGGAGGTCGACGATCGTCAGATCCGGCACATAGGCGGCGAGCTCCCCGGTCTCGGGACGGATCAGCAAATTCCGGATGAACAGCGAATGCCAGGCCATCTCGGTGTAGACGCGCGGCTTGATCCGCGACGAGGGATCGGCCGCGGCGTAGAGATCCTGCGCGAACAGCTCCATCCCCTTCGCATGGGCGATGAAATCGCCGAGCAGGAGATCGAACTGTTCAGGCGACAGCGCCCCGTTGTTGTCCCACCAGACGGTCCGGTCGGTGGCCGCGTCGCGCACGATGAACTTGTCCTTCGGGCTGCGGCCGGTGTGGTCGCCGGTCTCGGCGACCAGCGCGCCCCCGGCGGCGATTCGGGCCTCCCGGCGCTGGATCGCCTCGCAGTAGAGGCGCGGCGCCTGCAGGTTCCAGTGAACCCCCGCAAGCCCCTCGAAACCGAAGCGCTCCGCGCCGCAGGCGGCGTTGAATATCCCCGTCTGGTTCATCGGCGCTTTCTCCCGCGGGCGTCAGTCTCGTCACCATATGGCTCGCCCCATCCGATTTGGCAAAGGCGCGGGCCGCGCGATCAGCATGCGGATTGACCGAACTCGCACCTCCAGAGCGGCGGGAGTGGGGCCGAGCGGAGGGCGAGCGCTTTGAAGCGCTCACCGTCGCGATCCTGGAGATCGGCGCGATGCACGATGGCGTGCATCCGGGGACCCCGCGCATCGATGAGAATATGCCGCGACGGGAATCGTTCAGAAAAGACCCGAATCATGACCACAGTATAGGCAATTGAATTGAAATATAATCGTTAGCGCTAACGCATAGATTCATCCAGCCGATACGATTACTCGATGCGACGCCAATGTCTACGAATCCAGATTAATCTATCGCTAACGTTCCCCACGCTCACTACCTGCCAAGGACGCGGCGACGCCGACGCGTTCCGGCCATTCTCACTGTGGAGCACGCGATGACGACCAGCACGCCCAGCCCGACCCCGGTCACCCCGATCATGCATATGGGCTGCACCAATGTGACGTTGACCTATCGTGCGGCCGGGATGGAGACGATCTGCCTGCAGAGCCCCTCGCACGGCGTGCAGCAACTGGTCGGCTTCGACGCCGCCAAGGGCGACGTCATCGGCATCGACGACATCCTCGAGACCACGCTCGCCCACGCCGATCTTTCCGATGTCGCCAATTACATCACCAGCACCGTCTCGGGCGGCTCCACGACCCTCTACTTCGATCCGACCGGCCAGGGCCTGCAGGGCACGCCGTTCGCCGTTCTGCAAGGCGTCTCGACCAGCGTGGCGCAGCTCGTGGCCGATGGCGGCATGAAATACATTCCCGACGCCGTCACGCTGACGCCGAGCTTCAACACGCCGTTCACCCTGAGGCCGGACGGGCTGGAGACGGTCAACCTGCTCGCGCCGGCGCCCGGAATCGGCCCCGAGCAGATCAATGGCTTCAACGCGACCCAAGGCGATGTCCTGCAGCTTCGCGCGATCCTCAACCCGACGACCGCCCTCGCCAATCTGTCGAACGTCGCCAATTACATCACCGCCACGATCGTCGGCGGCAATACGATCCTTTCCGTCGACGCCACCGGCTCGGGCCTGCCCGGAGTGGCGTTCGCCCAGCTCAACGGCGTCACGATGACGCTCTCGCAGCTGCTCGCCGACAGCGCGCTCGTCTACACCCCGAGCGCCACGGCCGTCGAGGCGAAGGCCGGCGCGACCTTCGTCTTCCGCGCCGCGGGCCAGGAGACCGCGGTCGTCGATCCGGCGACCCACGCCGCCGCCCCGCAATTTCAGGGGTTTTCGCTCGCCGCCGGCGACGCGCTCTCCGTCCACAACATCCTGCAAGCGGCCAACGTTTCCGTCACCGCGGCGACGCTCGCCAATTACTTCAGCACCACGCAGAGCAACGGGGCCACGTCTCTCTGGTTCAACCCGACCGGATCGGGGGCCGGCGGCAGCGTGGTCGCGACGCTCCAGAACACG
>JBEKZS010000114.1:0-14353 GCA_049509635.1 Roseiarcus sp. | reverse complement strand
GTGAGTTCGCTCTCGTCGACATAGGCCTCGTCGCGCACCGAATACCAGCCGGCGTATTTCGACAGATAGACGTCGCCGCGCGCCGTCATCCGCTCCCAGATCGCCCGGCACGCCCGCTCGTGGCGCGGCTGCGTCGTGCGGACGATGTCGTCGGCGCGCGCGTCCAGCGCCTCGCCCATCGCCTCGAATTCGGTCGCGACGCGGTCGACGAAGGCCTGCGGGGTGAGGCCTTCACGCGCGGCGGTCTGCTGCACCTTCAGGCCATATTCGTCCATGCCGGTGACGAACAGAACGTCGCGGCCGTCGAGGCGATTGAACCGCGCGATCGCGTCGGTCGCGATCCGCTCATAGGCGTGGCCGATATGGGGCGCGCCGTTGGCGTAGGGGATGGCGGTCGTGATGTAGAAGCGATCGCGCTGGGTCATCGATGCTCGTCCCGGAGTTCCCGTTTCGCTCGCAAATGCTCCAGGAGCTGCAGATTTTACAGACGGCGCGAGGCGGCGGAAAACTCCGCGAAGACGGACAGGACATGCAGCTTCCTGTCGAGGTTATAGACCTCGGCCTCGCGCGTCGCGGCCCGAATCTTGTCCCATAAGTCGGCAGCCGACGCAAGCCGGGCCCCGTCCCCGGCCGTGCGCGCGCGTTCGGCGAGCCAGTCGTAGAGCGCGTTCATCAGGCCGTCGAACGCCGCGCCCGCGCCGCGCGCCCCGACCGCGTCGGCGAGCCGGTGGACCAGCGGGAAGTCGACCGCCGGCAATCGCGCCAGCGCCGCCTCGATCAGCGCGCCGACTTCGGCCATGGCGGGGTCGATGCGCTCCAGCGTCTCGCGGACCGAGCCGTCGGCGCGCGCGGCCGCGCGCGCGACCGCCTCGGGCGCGATCGCGCTCCAGGGTTCGCCGAGCCCGCCGACGATCTCGACGATTTGGGCGGGCGACAGCGCCGCGAGCGCGAGCCGCCGGCAACGCGAACGGATCGTCGCCGGCGCCTGCCCGGGCTTGTGGGCGACGATGAGGAACAGCGAGCGCGGCGGCGGCTCCTCGATCATCTTGAGCAGCGCATTGGCGCCCGCGCGGTTGAGGTCGTCGGCGCTGTCGACGATGCAGACGCGCCATCCCCCCGCCCCCGCCGACTTGTGAAACAGCTCCCGCGCGCTCCGCACGTCGTCGACGATGATTTCCGACCGCAGGGCCTTGGCCTGCGGATTCCAGCTCCGGCGCAGGACGACGAGGTCGGGGTGGGCGAGCGCCATCGCCTGCCGGACCGCCGGCGCCTGCGCGTCGACGCCGAGATCGACCGCGGCGCGCACGGAGCCGGCGGTCGGGTCGGGCTCGGCGAGGACGAAGCGGGCCAGGCGCCAGGCGAGCGTCGCCTTGCCGATTCCGGCCCGGCCGCCGATCAGCCAGGCGTGCGGCAGTTTCTGCGCGCGATAGGCGTCGAGCAGTTCGGCCTCGGCGGCGCGATGGCCGATCAGGCCCTGCGCCAGCCGCGGATGCGGCGCGCCGGGATGGGCGTCGCTTTCGGGCGGCGCCGTCTCGGGCGCTCTCATCGGGCCGCCCCTTCCCGCTCGAACGCGTCTGCGAGCCGGGCGCGCACGCAGGCCCAGATCGCCTCGGCGACCTCGCGCGCCGGCGCGTCCGCGTCGATGATCGCGCAGCGCCGCGGCTCGGCGCGCGCGATGGCGAGATACGCCGCCCGCAGGGTCTCGTGAAAGCCCGCCTCCTCGCGTTCGAACCGGTCCGCGTGGGTCGAAGCGCCGCGCCGCGCCGCCGCCCGCGCCAGGCCCTTGTCCGCCGGCAGATCGAGGATCAGCGTGAGATCGGGCCTCCAGTCGCCGACGGCGACGCGCTCGAGGCTTTCGATCAGCGCGGGATCGACCTTGCCGGCGGCGCCCTGGTAGGCGCGCGTCGAATCGGCGAACCGGTCGCAGACGACCCAGTCGCCGCGCGCCAGGGCGGGGGCGATCGTGCGGTCGATGTGGTCGATCCGCCCCGCGCTGAACAGGATCGCCTCGCCGCCGGGGCCGAACGGCGCCGCCCTCCCCGACAGGATGAATTCGCGCAACGCCTCGGCCTGCGGGGAGCCGCCGGGTTCGCGCGTCACCACCGCGGCGATGCCGAGCGAGTCCAGGTTCCGCCCGAGCAATTGGGCCTGCGTCGATTTGCCCGCGCCCTCCCCGCCCTCGAGCGTGATGAACCGGCCCCTGCGCGTCGCCATCATCGTCAGTTCTTCGCGAAGGTCTTGCGCACGAGACCGCCCGCCCATTCGATTCCCGCGTCGAGCGCGCGCTGGGTCAGCGTGCCGGTCGCCACCGAGGCGCCGGTCCTCAGCGGAATCTCGAGCACTTCCGATTGGCCGCGCCAGATGACCAGACGGCCGGTCTCCTGGCCTTCGGCGACCGGCGCGACGAGCGGGCCCCGATAGACGATTTTCGCCGAGAGCCGATCCGGCGATCCGCGCGCGGCGAAGACCTTGACCGTCCTGTCGGTGACCAGGGGAACTTCCCCCAGCGCGCCGCCATAGACCTGCGCCTGTCCCACGACGTCGCCCGGCTGGAACAGAGTCCTGGCGTCGAACGAGCGGAAGCCCCAGTCCAGCAGCTTGCGCGATTCCTCGGCGCGATCGGCCGCGGTCTTGAGCCCGTTGACCACCACGATCAGGCGCTGCCCGTTCTGCACGGCCGAGCCGACGAGGCCGAAGCCGCTCTCGGCGATTTCACCGGTCTTGAGGCCGTCGGCGCCGATGTCCATCGTCAACAGGGGGTTGCGGTTGAGCTGCCGGATCTTGTTCCAGGTGAACTCGCGCTCGCCGAAATAGCGGTAATAGCCCGGGTATTCGGCGATGATATGCGCCGCCAGCCGCGCCATGTCGCGCGGCGTCACGCGCTCGCGCGGGTCGCTCCTGCCCCAGGCGTTGGCGAATGTGGAGCGCGTCATCCCGAGCTCGGCGGCGCGCTTGTTCATCAGGGCGACGAAATTCTCCTCCGTGCCCGCCACGCCTTCGGCCAGCGCGATCGCCGCGTCGTTGCCGGACTCGATCACCAGGCCGCGCAGCAGATCCTCGATTCGCACATTGCTGTGGAGGGTCAGAAACATCGCCGAACCGTGGGAGGGCGCGCCCCCGGTCCGCCACGCGTTCTCGGAGACTTCGAACTGGTCATCGAGCTTGAGCCGGCCCTCCTTGAGTTCCTGGAACACGATTTCGGCCGCCATAAGCTTGGACGTCGACGCCGGCGCCATCTGGCCGTCCGCGTTCTTCTCGAACAGGATCGCGCCGCTCTCGTAATCCATCAGCAACGCGAACGGCGCGCTGGTCTGAAACGTCTGCGCGCGCGCCAGGACCGGGATCGAGATCAGGGCCAGAGCCAAAGCGACCCAATTCATCCTGGCGCGCAACGTCAAGGGCGGCTCCCGCCGGGCGCGGGCGGCTTCGCCGGCGACTTCGCCTCTATTTGCATCGCCAAGAGGACAAATCAACGCCGGCGATCGCGCCCCCGGCGCGTCACGGCTTCGGATTCAGGGGAACGAAGCCCTGCGCGCTCACGCGCGCGAGCGGCGCCCTCGCGTCCATGAACATCCGCACGCCCGAGGCGTCGGCGAAATAGAGCGCGTTTTCGCTCGACACCGTCTCGAGCCGGTTCGGAGCCGGCCCCAATCGCGATGTCTTGGCCGGCGGGACCGGAATCGCGGCATCGGGGATCGTGCCGAGATCGAACGGGCGGGCCGGCGGCGCCGGCGCATGAACCGGCATCGGCCGCACCGATTCGGCGATCGTCTGACCCGAGGCGGCCGCGACCGGCGCGGGGTCGGACGGCGGCGGCTGCGGCCGCGGCGCCGGCGTCAAGGCCTTCTCGAGGCCTTCGACCGGATTGGCCGCCAGCAGCGCCGGCCGGCTCGTCGGCACGCCGTCGAGCGCCGCCGGCGCGCCGTCGAGGCGCAGCGTCGCCAGAAGTCGCGAATCGTCGGACCCCTCGATCGCCGCCCGGCCGATATATTCGACCCTGACCCGCGCGGTCCCGGCGCCCTTGAAATCGAGCGCGTCGGCGACCCGCGACGAGACGTCCATCACCCGCCCGCCATGATACGGGCCGCGGTCGTTGACGCGCACGATGATCGAGCGGCCGTTGCCCAGATTGGTGACCCGGGCGTAGCTGGGCAGCGGCATCGTCGGATGCGCGGCCGAAATCGATTCCTTGTCGTAGATTTCGCCATTGGCGGTTCGCCGGCCCTGGAACGCGTCGCCATACCAGGACGCGCTGCCGACCGCAGCGTAGGAATCGTTCTCCACGGGGCGATAGGTGTGGCCCGCGATCGTATAGGCGTGGCCGACCAGATATTGGCCGCCCCCGCGGGGAATCGGCTGGCCGTCGGCGACCAGCCGGGGGCTGGCGTGGCCGTATCTGGCCTCGGGGAAATATTCCTTGCCATTGCCACCGGCATGGCGCGCTTGCGGGGGTTGCGCGCACCCGGCGAGCGCCGCCGCCGCGGTCAGCGCCGCCGTCCCGATAAGTCTCCGCCGGGCCGCCGAAGCGCCGAACACGCGACAGAATTCAATCATTACAACGCACTCTGAACCCGTACGCACAGCCCGCTCCGCTGCCCCGAGAGGGGCCGCGCACGCCGGGCGGGCGCGCGCGCGAACGCGTGAATCCAGTAACCACCTTTGCCCCCGCTTCCTTTCCAAAACCCTAAGCCATGGTAACGAGAATAGGGAAAATCATGGTGCATTTTAGCAGCGGCGCCGATGCATCGCAAATCTGGCCGGCGGCCGTCGCCAACCCCGATTCGGCGAGCGGAGCCTGCGCGCGGGGCTTGCGTGAATTCGGGGAACCGCCGGCGGGCCGCCCTGCCCTGGTTATGGGCCGCGGGTCCGGCCGCCGCCGCCCTCGCGCGCCGCCCTCGCGCGGCGACCTGCGTGTCATTGCTCGGGGGCCGGCGCGGTCAGGGGATCGGCGATGATCTCGAAGCCGTTGAAACTGAGGGTGACGCCCGGCTGCGGGCCGGGCACGGGGATCGTCACCGCATTGGCGGGCGGCGAGGTCATGTAGAGGCTGCCGAGCGCGGTCAGCTTGACGTCGTCGATGGCGCCGCCGATTTCGTCGGCGCTCCCGAGCGCGGCGATCGTGAGCCAGTAATAGGCCGGCTTGGTGATCTCAATGTAGGCCGTCCGCGCCTGCCAGCTCGAGGCGTAGCCGCAGATGTCCAGCAGCGGATTGTTCTGGCCGGGGTTGTAGTTCGACAGGGAGACCTGGCTCGGCGGCGCCGTCGGGTTGGTCGAAATCGTCCCGTCCGGATTGTTGTAGCTGGTCTGCGAACCGAGGGCGCCGCCGCCGATCGGCGTGCTGACCAATTGGCCGTGCGACATGAACACGCCGACCGTGTTGGTGTCCTGGCCGAGCAGATACGAGAAGTTCGTGGAGAAGCGCACGACGGCCGACGCGGTTCCCGAGACGACATAGGTCGCGGCGGCGGCGGCGCTCGGCGCGGCGGTGCAGGCGGGACTCGTCATGCCGGCGAAAATCGCATCGGAAACGTAATAATAGCTCACCTGGTAATAGCCGGGGTCCAGCAGGAAGCCCCGGTTGATCGACGAATTGCTCGCAGGGTTGACGTAACCGTCGAGCTCGATGCTCTGGCTGCCCTGCACGGAAAACGGGGCGAGATTGTAGTTGACGTCGTTGTAGGGCGCCGTCGCCCAGCCGCTCGCCGCGAGCCCCGGCCAGCCGCTGGACGCCGAGCCGCTGGTGCCCAGGCTGTTGTTCATGTTGCCGGCGTTGCTGGCGTAGGCGGTGACATTGCCCGAGTAGGTCGGGCTCTCGAACGTATCCTCGAACAGGACCTTGTTCACCCAGCTGTTGTTCGCCGCCAGCCAGTTCGTGGGGAAATTGTCCTGGATCGTGCCGGAGCACGTGCCCTGGCAGAACCGGATATTGTCGAGCTGGCCGCCGAAGCTGTCGTTCTGGCCGTCCGCCGCGAAGGTGAGCCAGTAATAGGCGGGCGTCGAGACGACGACCCGCACGCTGCGCTCCAGCCAGCTGTAGCCATAAACGCAGATGTCGATCAGATTCGACCCTGCGAGTTGTTGGGTGCCGTCGGTGGTCGTATGCAGCGGCGGGCTGGAGCCGGTGACCTCGTCGAGATAGGCTTCGAGCTGGTTGTTCCTGAGAGCGTTGGCGACCGGGGCGCCCGAGGAATTCGTGTCGTTGGCGAACGAGACGTCGCTCGCGGTCGAGCCGCAGATATAGGCGGGGTCGTAGTCGGGATAGTCGACGCGCGAGCGGTAGAAGTAGCGCAGCTCATAATCGCCGGCCTCGAGATAGACCTTGGTGGTGAGCGCCGAATTGCCATGATCGGCGCTGCCGCCGGTGCCGTCGTCGCAATTGAGCTCCGCCGAATGGCTCGCCCCGGGGTCCGAGGCGCTGATGACGCCGGAGGCGTCGATTTCGAGGCAATAGCCGGTGACGTACCAGGCGATGCCGGTCGCGCCGATGTAGCTCGGCGAGCCGGGAAACGTCGCGGACGGCGTGGCGGGCGGCCCGATCGCGCCGGACTGGTTGACGTAGCAGACCGATCCGGGGCCATTGGCGCAGTTGGCCGCCTGATTCGCGAACGTCTCCTGGACGATGAAGGGAGTGTTCACGATCTGGGTGAGGTTGGACGGCGAATCGTAGCAGTGGATCGACGCCGAAATCGGCACCTGCATGATCTGAGCGACCTGCATGAGGGTGGTCGGCACGCTGGCGGTGAGGCTGACGTTGGCCGGCCCGTTCTGTATGTAGGTGAAGGGCGACGGCGTCGTCTGGGCGTATTGGAACTTCTGCCCCTGCAGGCTGGAGGCGATGAAGCCGGTGACCTTCGAGGAATAGGTGGCCCCGCCATTGGACCCGCTGTAATCCCAGGCGTCGGTCTGGATGACGCTCGGCCGGCTGGCGTATTGGCAGGCGAGCGTGGCGACCTCCACGAGCCTCTGCCGGGCGGAAAACGCGCGACTGAGATCGAAGGCGCCGCCGAGCGCAACCGTGATCACGGTCACCGACACGGCGAAGACGATTGCAACGTTTCCGCCAGTGTCGCGCCGGAATCGTGCCGTGGATGCAGCATTTGCGGGGTTTCTGCCGAGATCGGAAGCCATTCGCGAACCTCTCGTCGATCACATCGATGCAAATCTACGATTCATTTACGATATTCGAACCGCATGCGAACCTGGATTCGCGCGACATGGAGTGGCGATCCTGAACGCGATCGTTAAATTTTACGTTTGTTTATCGGGAAATTGCGCCGGCGGACGCGCGGAGGGGCGCCTGGAAGCGCCATCTTGCCGTCGAGGCCCCGCCCGGGGCGCTTTTTCAGGATTTGAGCTGAATGACCGTGTAGGTCGGATTCAGGTTCGCGCCGAGGAACGGCGTCATCAGAACGCTGAAGAACTGCAGCGTGTGGACATAGGACGCGGTCACGATGACCCCCGTCTGGGTCGCGGAGAAGGCGGCCTGGGCGGCCGCCGTCTGGGCGGCGGTCAGCGTCGCGGTCGAAGGATAGGCGTAGATGATCGTCGGGGTGGTTCCCGCCATCTGCACCTCGAACATGGTCAGGGTCAGGTTCGACGCCGTGAGCTGCGGGGCGATGTTGGCGATCGTGAACGACGACGTGTAGGTGTTGAGTTCAGTCTGGCACGTCCCCATCGGACTGTCCGAACAGTCGGCCCAGGCGATCGCGAATTGGCTCGCGAGGCGGTTGGTCGCGGCATAGACCTGGAAGATCGCGCCGAATTCGACGATCGCCCCGAACATCAGGATCATGAGCGGCAGGATGAGCGCGAACTCCGACGCAGCGGCGGCGCTCTTGGCGGCCCAGAATTGCGCCCACGCCCGACGCATCGCTCAGCCGCCCGCCCGGCGGAGGGCCGCCCGAATCGTCTGCGGCGAGGCGGCGGCCGAAGTCGACCCGCTGCTGCGCGAGGTCGGCGCTGGCCCGCGCGGCGAAACCGGCCGGGTCATTGCTCGGCGGCCGGCGCGGTGAGCGGGTCGGCGATGATCTCGAACCCGGAGAAGGACACCACGCCGCTGGTCGACGGCGTCGGCGTCGGGATGGCGATCGCGTTCGCCGGCGGCGAGGACATGTAGGGGCTGCCGAGCGCGGTCAGCTTGATGTCGTCGAGCCAGCCGCCATAGACGTCGGAGCCGCCGAGCGCGGCGAAGGTCAGCCAGTAATAGCCGGGCTTCTGGATCAGGATGTTGGCCGTGCGCGCCTGCGGCGTCGCCGCATAGGCGCACATGTCGAGCAGCGGATTGACCTGCGACGGGTTGTAGCTGGTCAGGCTGATTGCGTTGGGCGCGATGGCCGGCGTGGTCGTCACCGAACCGTCCAGGTTCGTATAGGTGGGCGTCGCGTTCAGCGTGCTGTTGAAGTTCGGCGTGCTGGTCAGTTGCGAATGCGACATGAACACCCCGACCGCGTTGGTGTCGAAATAGGGATACGGGGTGCCGGTCGTGACACCGATGGCGCGGATGGTCCCGGCCCCGCTCTGGGGCGACAGCGAGGCGATGCCGGAGGCCGCCGGCGTCGCGCCGCAATAGGCTGACGTCAGCGAGGCGAAACTGATTTCCGACACGTAGCTGTAACTGACCTGGTAATAGCCGGGATCGAGCAGGAACGGCCGGCTGATCAGGCTGTTGCCGTTCCAGCCGAGTTCGATGCACTGGGTGCCGGAGGGACAACTGACGTCCCAATAGGGGAGCGCGTTGGCCGACCCGCCCGCCAGCGCCCAGCCGCTCGCCGCCAGGTTCGGCCAGCCGCTCGAGGCGCTGCCGCTGGTGCCGTTGCTGTAGTACATGTTGCCGTTGGTGGTGTAGTCAGAGCCTCCGTAGCTATGGCCGGGGCTCGCGAAAGTATCCTCGAACAGCACCTTGTTGACGCCGCCGTTGTTGGCCGCGAGCCAGCTCGACGGGAAATTGTCGAGAAGCGGGCCGGTGCAGGTGCCGGGGCACATGATGATGTCGTCGAGGTCGCCGCCATAGCTGTTGTTCATGCCGTCCGCCGCGAAGGTCAGCCAGTAGAAGGCGGGAGTCGAGACGAAGATTCGGACGCTGCGCTGGATCCACGCCTTGCCGTAGACGCAGACGTCGATCAGGTTCGAACCGGCGAGCTGCTGCCCGCTGAACATCGTCGTGTGCATCGGCGGGCTCGAGCCGACGACTTGGTCGAGATAGACCTCGAGCTGATTGTTGCGCAGGGCGACCGCCTGCGGGCCGCCCGAGGCGTTGGTGTCATTGGCCCAGGACACATCGGAGGCCGTCGACCCGCAGATATAGGCGGGGTCATAGTCGGGATAGTCGACGCGCGCGGCGTAATAGTAGCGCATCTCGTAATTGCCCGCCCCGAGATAGACTTTGGTCGAGATCGCCGAATTGCCGGCGGTGCCGGAGCCGTTGTCGCAATCGAGCTCGGCCGAATGCTGGGCGTTCGGCGTCGTCGCCTCGGTGTCGCCGGTCACATCGATCTCGAGGCAATAGCCGGTCACGTACCAGCCGTTGCCGTTGGTGCCCGTGAACGCCGGCGCGGCGGGGAAAGTCGTCGTCGGCGACGCCGGCGCGCCCAGCGTGCCGGTCGAATTGATGTAGCACACGCCGTTGCACGGCGGCGTCGGCTGGTCGAAATTCTCCACGATGATGTCGGGCGAGTTCACGACCTGGGCGACGCTGCCGGCCGAGTCGTAGCAATGGACCGAGGCGGACACCGGCACCTGCGTGATCTGCGCGATCTGCATGAGCGTGGTCGGGACGCTGGCGGTCAGACTGACGTTCGCCGGCCCGTTCTGCGTCGAGCTGAACGGCGTGCCCGTTGTCTGCGTGTACTGAAAGTTCTGGGCCTTCAGGCTCGACGTGATGAAGTTGGTCACCGCGGTCGTATAGGCCGCCTGCCCGTTCGATCCGCTGTAGTCGCTGGCGTCGGTCTGGATGACGCTCGGCCGGCTCGCGTATTGGCAGGCGAGCGTGGCGACCTCGACGAGCTTCTGGCGCGCCGAATAGGCGCGCGCGACGTCGATGGCGGCGCCGAGCGCGACCGTGATCGTGATCACCGAGAAGGCGAAGACGATCGCCACGTTGCCGCCGACGTTGCCGCGGAAGCGGGTCAAGGTCGAAGCGGCCTTCAGCCTGGTGTGCGCAATCAAGTTCATTTGTTTTGCTCTTCTCTCTCGCCGTCGAGAAAAGCACCGAATCTTTTCGGTTCGCTGAAGCCGCGCAACGAAAGTCGGCCCTATGCCGGTGCATTAAGATTAGCCTTGGCGCCGACAATTTGATCCGATCCTGGCCGCATACGATCGGCCGGCGCCGGGCCGGGGCGCGCCGCGCGCCGCCATCAGGGGCGGTCGCCGCCGGCCGGGAACGCCACAATGCGATCAAGCGACGGCGCCCTCGCGAGGCCGCGAGTCAGGATTTGATCTGGACCACCGTATAGGTCGGATTCAGATTCGCGCCGAGGAACGGCGTCATGAAGAAGCTGAAGAATTGCAGCGTGTGCACATAGGAGGCGGTGACGACGACGCCCGTCTGTCCGGAGGCGAAGGTCGCCTGGGCCGCCGCGGTCTGGGCCGCGGTCAGCGTCGCGCTCGAGGGATAGGAATAGACCACCGTCGGCGTCGTCCCCGCCATCGTCACCTCGAACATGGTCAGCGTCAGGCTCGTGGCCGTCAACTGCGGCGCGATATTGGCGATGGTGAACGACGAACTGTAGGTGTTGAGCTCGCTCTGACAGGTCCCGGCGGGGCTGTCGGAACAATCGGCCCAGGCGATCGCAAATTGCGTGGCGACGCGGTTGGTCGCGGCATAGACCTGGAATATCGAGCCGAATTCGACGATCGCGGCGAACATCAGGACGATCAGCGGCAGGATCAGCGCGAATTCCGACGCGGCCGCCGCGCGCTCCGATCTCCAGAATCTGGCGGGCGCGCTGCGCACGGCTCAGTACTGTCCCCGGCGGATGATCGCCGCGGACTTGACCATCGCCAGGGCGCTGAGGCCGGGGACGAAATTCATCACCTGCGCCTGGGCGCGCAGCACCAGCACGCTGCCGGGCTGGCTGTCCGAGCCCGGCGACCCGTAGTTGACGGTGCCGTCGACGATCGGCTTCAGGGCGCCGTCGAGGTTGATCAGCGGCTGGATCTCGACCCCCGCCGTCGAATTGTTGCTGAGCAGGCCGCCTGAATTGGCGGTCACCGACGTCTTCAACTGGGCGGCGGTGAGCAGGGTCGGGCTGGTGCCGGTGTAGAAGTAATTCCGTTGCGTCTCCGCCGTGCTCGAAACGCCGCTGTCGAGCGCCGACTGCGCCATGAAATAGATGCCCATCTGCAGGAGGCCGAGCATGAGAACGATCATCGGCGAGGAGACGATCGCGAATTCGACGGCCGCGGTCGCGCCGGGGTCGCGCAGAAAGGCGCGAACGATGGCGTTCTTCGGAGGTCGCTTCGGGGTGGGACGCATCATGGTCGGGGCGCCGGAGGCATGAGGGAATCTGCGGTCGGCACGGGGCGGGCGAAGCCGATGGTCACGCCCGGCCGCGGGTCGCGCGCCGGGAACGGACACGCAACTGTGATCGCGAGATTGCTGCCCGCATCCTGCCGGATGCGGGCGAACCCCACTGCTCCACTCTGTCGCGACGCATAGACTCTTCGCCACATATGCTGACCTTCGGTCGTACGAAATCCACTACAGCAGCGAAGGGTTTAATCTTTCTAAAGCCGCTCCGGTGAATTCCCCTCCGGCAAGGATAACGATTCGTGAGCATCACCCGCGCAATTCGAGCTTTTCTTCCCGCGCGCCGGCGTCCCTCGACGTCGTCGCGGCGGTCGTGACCGGCGCCGGGCGAGCTCTCGGAGGGCCGCTCGGCCTATGTGGAAGGGACGCCGGTCGTGGTCGTCGAGCCGCCGGCGGTCGTCGGCCCCGATTCGATCCCGACGATCGAGGACAGGACGTTCTATTCACGGGGTCGATGACCGCGGCCGCGCGCCTTCCCAGGCTCGGCGGCGGCCAAGGCGCGCCCCGTTGGCTCGGTTCGGCGGCGTGGACGACGAGCTGGTGAGCGCGGTGGGAATCGAACCCACGACCCTCTGATTAAAAGTCAGATGCTCTACCTATTGAGCTACGCGCTCCCGTTCGGGGGTGGGCAGTGCCTATAGCCTCGCCCGTCAAGGGTCAATAGAAGCGCCGGCGGCCTCGCCAGCGGGCGCTTCGCGGCCGCGGCGCGCGGCGCGCAGCCGCGCGAAATCCTCGCCCGCGTGATGCGACGAGCGGGTCAGCGGCGAGGAAGCGACCAGCAGAAAGCCCTTGGCGGCGCCGATCGCGGCAAGGGAGTGGAATTCCTCGGGGGTCGAGAAGCGAACCACGGGATGATGCTTGCGGGTCGGCTGGAGATATTGGCCGATGGTCAGGAAGTCGACCTCGGCCGTGCGCAGATCGTCCATCACCTGCAGGACTTCGGCGCGCTCCTCGCCGAGGCCGACCATGATCCCGGACTTGGTGAACAGGGTCGGGTCGAGCTCCTTGGCGCGCTGCAGCAGCCGAAGCGAATGGAAATAGCGGGCGCCCGGACGCACCGCGAGATATTTCGACGGCACGGTTTCAAGATTGTGATTGAAGACGTCGGGCCGCGCCGCGATCACCGTCTCCAGGGCGCCGTCCCTGCGGAGGAAGTCGGGGGTCAGCGCCTCGATCGTGGTGGCGGGCGAAAGCGCCCGGATCGCCAGGATCGTGCGCGCGAAATGCGCGGCGCCGCCATCGGCGAGATCGTCGCGGTCGACCGAGGTCACCACCACATGGGCGAGGCCGAGCGCGGCGACCGCCTCAGCGACCCGCGACGGTTCGTCCGCGTCGAGGGCTCCGGGCACGCCGGTGCGCACGTTGCAGAAGGCGCAGGCGCGCGTGCAGGTCTCGCCCATGATCATGAACGTCGCGTGCTTCTTTTCCCAGCATTCGCCGATGTTGGGACAGCCCGCCTCCTCGCACACCGTGACCAGGCCGTTTGCGCGAACGATCCGCCGGGTCTCCATGAATTTCTCGGAGCCGGGCGCCTTGACCCGGATCCATTCGGGCTTGCGGGCGACCGGCTGATCGGGCCGGTGCGCCTTCTCGGGATGGCGCGGGCGCGCGGGACCGCCAGGCTTGCGCGGATCGTTGTTCAGCGTATCGACCAGGACGACCATCACAGACTCCGCGGGCGCGGCGGCAATGTTTCAGAATTCGACGCCGCAGGGAAGCAGAGCCGCCGCATGGCTGGCGCGCTCACGCGCGGGTCAGGGCGGCGACATAGAAGCCGTCGGTCGCGGTGCGAAGCGGGCTGAGGCGCAATCCCGGGCCGAATCGCGAGGCCTGCGCCGCGAGCCCGGGCACGCCCGCCGCGCGCGCCTGATGGCCGGCGTCGAGCGGCAGGAAATCGGCGTGGCCAGCGAGGAAGGCGGCGACCCGGTCCTCGTTCTCCGCGCGCAGCACCGAGCAGGTGACATAGACGATACGCCCACCTGGCTTTACATATAATGCAGCTTGTTCAAGCGTTTCCGTTTGATCCTTGATCCTTTGCTCCAGCGCGCCGGGCCGCATCCGCCATTTCGCGTCGGGATTGCGCCTCCAGGCGCCCGATCCGGTGCATGGCGCATCGACGAAGACGAGGTCGCACCGCCCGGCGAGGTCGCCGAGGATGTCCCGCGCGCCCCTGGGCGCGCGCACCTGGACGTTGCGCGCCCCTGCCCGCTCCAACCGGTCGAAGATCGGCATCAGGCGGCGCCCGTCCGGATCGGTCGCATAGATCTGGCCCTGATTGGCCATCATCGCCGCCATGGCGAGACTCTTGCCGCCGCCGCCCGCGCAGAGGTCGAGCGCCTGGGCGCCGGGCGCGGCGCCCGACAACAATGCGGCGAGCTGCGAGCCTTCGTCCTGGACCTCGACCAGCCCCTTCACGTAGGCGGGTTCGGCGGCGAGCGCCGGTCCCCGGCCCTCGGCGGTGATCGCGATCCGCAGGCCGACCGGCGAGAACGGCGTCGGCGCCGGTTCCAGATGCGCGAGCGCGGCCTGCGCCCTGTCGCGATCGGCCTTCAGCGTGTTGACGCGCAGGTCGACCGGCGCGCGCTCGGCGAGCGCCCTGCCCTCGGCGGCGGCCTCGGCGCCGAAGCTCGCCGCGAAGGCCGGCGCCAGCCATTCCGGATAATCGCCGCGCACATGGGCGGGCGCATCGTCGAGACCGCCGCGCGCGAGCCGCTCCCGTTCGGCCGCCGTCAGCGGCGGGGGCGCGTGACCCTCGCCGGAGAACAGCGCGTCGAATTCGGCCTCGGCGGCGCCGCGCAATTGCCGGAGCGCGCCGATCACGCCGGC
>JBEKZS010000113.1:0-14493 GCA_049509635.1 Roseiarcus sp. | reverse complement strand
GAGGATTCGCGCGCACAGCATCGGGGTCAGCGTCAGCGAGACGAAGCCGGAGACCAGGATCGCGACCGTGATCGTGACCGCGAATTCGCGAAAGACGCGCCCGACGACGCCGCTCATCAGCAGGACGGGGATGAACACCGCGACCAGCGAGAAGGTGATCGACAGGATGGTGAACGCGATCTCGCCCGACCCCTTCAGCGCCGCCTCGAACGGCTTCATGCCGCTCTCGATGTGACGCGTGATGTTTTCGAGCATCACGATGGCGTCGTCGACCACGAAGCCGACCGACAGGGTGATCGCGAGCAGGGAAATATTGTCGATCGAATAGCCGAACAGGTACATGAACGCGCAGGTGCCGATCAGCGACACCGGCAGCGCGAGCGCCGGGATGATCGTCGCCGACGCCGACTTCAGGAACACGAAGATGACGGCGATCACCAGCACGACCGACAAAAGCAGCGTCCGCTGGACGTCGTCGATCGACTGACGGATCGAAACCGAGCGGTCGTTGAGGATTTTCACGTCGACCGCCGGCGGCAGCTGCGACTGGTAATAGGGAATCCTTGCCTTCACGTTGTCGACGACGTCGACCGTATTGGCGTCGGATTGGCGGTAGATCGCCAGCACGATCGAGCGGGTGTCGCCGACCCAGCCGGCGAGCTGGTTGTTCTCGACGGAATCATAGACGCGCGCGACTTCGCTGAGCCGCACCGGCGCGCCGTTTCGCCAGGCGATGACGAGATTGTCGTATTCGGCCGCGTGCGGCATCTGTCCCGTCGCGTCCACGGTGACGTTCTGCCGGGCGCCGAGCATGGCGCCGACCGGCGTCGAGGAATTGGCGGCGGCGACCGCGTTCTGGACGTTGTCGAGCGTCAGGCCGCGCGCCGCCGCCTTGTCGGAATCGACGTCGACGCGCACCGCGAATTTCTGCTGGCCGAACAGCTGGACCTGCGCGACGCCGGTCAGCTGGGATATCTGCTGGGCGAAGACCAGTTCGGCATAGTCGTCGACCTGGGTCAGCGGCAGCGTCTTGGAGACGAGGCCGATGAACAGGATCGGGCTGTCGGCGGGATTGAGCTTCTGGAAGCTCGGCGGGGCCGGCAATTGCGGCGGCAGCTTGCGCAGGGTCGCCGAAATGTTGGATTGCACGTCGAGCGAGGCGCCGTCGATGTTGCGATCGAGATCGAACTGCATGACGATGCTGGTGCGCCCGAGGTTCGACGACGAGGTCATCATCGTCATGCCCGGAATGGTGGCGAAGGCGCGCTCCAGCGGCCCCGCGACCGAGGACGCCATCGTGTCGGGGCTGGCGCCCGGCAATTGCGCATAGACCGCCACGGTCGGAAAATCGACCCGGGGCAGGGCCGCGACCGGCAATTGCCGGTAGCCGAACATGCCGAACACGATGAACGACACCATCAGCAGCGTCGTCATGACCGGGCGGCGGATGCACAGCGCCGAAAGCGACACTCAGCTCGCCCCCTTCTGCGGCTCGCGCATCTCGACCTTCGCGCCCTCGACCAGCAGCAGCGCGCCGTCGACGACGACGGTCTCGCCGCCGTCCAGCCCCTTGGTCACCACGGTCTCGCCGTTCTGGGTGCGCGCCACTTCGACCGGCTGGACATGGGCCGCGCCGTTGACGATCGTGAAGACGTAATTGCCGATCTGGCCGATCTGGATCGCCTCCCTCGGCGCGACGACGGTGTCCGGCTCGACCCGCAGCGTCACCTGCAGATTGCACAACTGGCCGGGCCACAACGTCTCGTCCTCGTTGTCGAACACGGCCCGCGCCGTGATCGTGCCGGTGCCGGGGTCGACCGCGTTCTCGATCAGCGCGAGCTTGCCTTGCGCGCTCCGCTTCGAGCCCTGCGGCGTCGCCACGACCGGGGCGCCGCTGGTCATGGCGGCGCGCAGCGCCGGGAGCAGGGTCTGGGTCACGGAGAACGAGACGTAGATCGGCGAAATCTGGTTCAGCGTCGCGAACGCCCCGGCCGCGCTGTTGTCGCCGGTGCGCACGATATTGCCGGTCTTGATCGCGACGGTGCCGATGCGCCCGGAGATCGGCGCGACGATCGTGTACCAGCCGAGCTGGACCTGCAGATTGTCGATCGCGGCGAAATCGCCGAGAATCGCAGCCTGGTTGGTCGCCACGGCGGTCCTCGCAGTGTCGAGATTGACCACCGGCGTCGCCGATCGGGCGACCAGATCGGTGTAGCGGGTAACGTCCCGTTGCGCCTGGTCGAGCTGCGCCTGGTCCTTGGCGAGCTGGGCCTTGGCGCCCTTCAGCTGGGCCTCCGCCTGGCGCGAGTCGAGCTTGAACAGGACGTCGCCCGCCTTGACCGCGGCGCCGTCGGCCACCAGCACGTCGTCGACGGCGGCGTCGACGCGCGAGCGCAACGAGACCGTCGCGATCGGCTGGACCGTGCCGATGGAGTCGATCCGCCAGGGCAGATCCTTGCGCGCGGCCTTTGCGACCACGACGGTGACCGGCCGCGCCGGCGGCAGGGAGGTCGCCGGCTGCTGCGCGGCGGTCGTCGCGCGGTCCCGCCCGGCGGCCGCGCCGGGCAGAAATTCATGCAGCTTCCAGGCGTAGGCGCCGGCGGCGGGCGACCAGCTCTCGACGCTCGCGGGCGCATAGGCGCCAAAGCCCGACACCGCGGCCGCCGCCAACAAGACAAAGCCCGCGAGCCCGCGAAGTCCCATGCGATCGGCTCTCCCGCAAGCCTCGAAGTCGCCCCGCCCGGATCGGCCCCGGGAGAACCGCGAGCCCGCCCGCGGCCGGAATATCGCCGCCGCCCCTTCGAATCCGAGCTTTATCGAACGAGGATTGATCGAGTCCTAGGGCCAAAGCCCCGTCGTCTCAAGCTCGACGGAACTTCACATGAATGTGAAGGCGCGACGGCGTCGCCGTCAGGACCGCGCGGGCCTTTCGTTGCGCAGGCGTTCGTAGTCGAAGCGCACGGCGTCCGCGCCATGGGCGCGTTCGAGCCGGCGCACCGTGAAATGGCCGCGCGCCACGGTCTGGAAATGCTCGGTGAAGGCGAGATTGACCGCGGCGCCGCCGACCGCGCCGAGCAAGGGAATCGCCTGGGCGGCGACTTTCTGACTGACGACCAGCCCGAAACGGGCGCCGATCTGCGCGACCAGCCGGACCAGGATCGGCGCTGTCTCGTCGGCGAGCCCGCGCTGGATGATGAAGCGCGCGCTCTCGCCGACGGTCTTGGCGAGCAGCGTCCGGACGGCGAAATAGCCGCCGTCGACCGCGGCGTCGGCGGCGCTGCGGCCGCCGAGCGCGAACACTTCGACACAGGCGAGCGCCGCCTCGGGCTGCGAGAGATCCTCGCCCTCCTCGCGCGCGATCTGCGCGATCGAGCGCAGCATGATCGTGGTGGAAACCGGCAGTTCGATCGCGATGGCGCCCAGACCGAACGCCCCGCCGGCGGCGCCCGACGCCGCCGCCAGCGCCTTGTGCATGCCCGTCGCGGCCCTCGGCGGGGCCTTGGCGTCGACGGTGCGCAGGGCGATGCGCAAGGCGGCGCGAAGGGCCGATTCGGTCGCGCGCGCGACGAGCTCGCGGGCCGGCGCGGGCAGGGCGCGCCCGACCGTCTCGATCTGTCGGCCGAGCAGATTGGCGAGCCGCGACCCGAAGCCGCCGCCCTCGAGCGCACGGACCGCGGCGCGCAACTGCTCCATCTCCCCTGCCGTCAGGCGATCGGGCATCGCTTCGATCGTCATGGTCGTCATCCCGCCGGGCGCCGCCCGGTCGGGCCCAGCGGCAGATATAGGGGTTTCGGACGCCCGGCCAAGCCCGGCCGCCGGCCGCCGACCGCGCCCTCAGGTCGCGGCGATGAGGGCGAGGCTGGCGATCCCGGCCGCCCAGCAATAATAGGCGAAGGGATTGAGCGCCTCGAACTCGTGCCGGCGGAAATAGCGCATCAGGACGACGATGCTGAAATAGGCGACGATGCCGGCCGCGATTCCCGAAACGATCGCCGCGCCGCCCAAGGTCGCGCCTTCGCGCAACAGCCTCGGAGCCTCGACCACGGTCGCCCCCAGCATGATCGGCGGCGCCATCAGGAACGAGAACCGCGCCGATTCCTTATGCTCCAGCCCCGCGACGACGCCGGCGACGATCGTCGCGCCCGAGCGTGAAATTCCGGGGATCAGGGCAAAGCATTGGGCGATCCCGATCGCCAGCGCGCCCTTCCAGTTCAGTTGTTCGAGCCTGCCGGTCGCCTGCCCGGCGACCCTGTCGCCGCCGAACAGGATCAAGCCGTTCACGACGAGGAAGATCGCGGCGATCCACGGCGCCGCGAAGGCTTCGCCCAGCAGCTTGCGGAATCCGAAGCCGACGACGACGGCCGGAATCGTCGCCAGGACGACGAACAGGAAGATGCGCCTGTCGGCGCCGGCCGTGGAGGCGGAGCGGCCGAGCAGCGACGAGGCGAAGGCGATCCAGTCGCGCCAGAAATAGGCGAGCAGCGCGATCGCGGTGCCCAGATGCATGACGACGAGATAGGCGAGCCAGTCGGGCGCCCGCTGATCGACGCCCCAGCGCAGCAGGCGCGGCAGGATGACCGCGTGGCCGAGGCTGCTGACCGGGAACAATTCGGTGACGCCCTGCAGAATCGCCATGACGATCGCTTGCAACACTGTCATGCGCGGCCGGGCTCCGTCCGATCAAAAAGGCCGGCCGGTTCCTGATGAACGGGCCCGCCTGCCTCCAGGCTGGTTCTTCTTGATCAGCAGACGGCGTGTCCGCATTTGTGGACGCTGTCGAGCTTCTGCTTGAGCTGGTCGAAGCCGACGGCGCCGACGACGACTTCGTCGCCGACCACGAAGGTCGGCGTGCCGTTGATCTGCAGCGCGTCCGCCATGTGCATGACCTCGTTGAGGCCCGCCGCGACGTCGGGGCTCTCCATGTCCTTGGCGAGGCGCTCCATGTCGACGCCCATCTCCTTGGCGACGGCGAGCGCCTCGGCCTTGCCGACCGGGCCATGGCTGTTGAGCAGCTTGTAGTGGAACTGCCAGAACCGGTCGCCGTGCAGCTGGTTGCGGACCGCGGTCGCGACCTTGGCCGCCTCGACCGAGCCCGGACCGAGGACCGGGAAATCCTTCAGGACCAGCTTGAGGTTCGGGTCGGCCTGCATCAGCTTGACCATGTCGGGCAGGGCGCCTTTGCAGTAGTGGCAGTTGTAATCGAAAAACTCCACCAGCGTCGCGTCGCCCTTGGGATTGCCGACATTGGCCTGATGCGCCGAGGAGAACAGCGCGGCGGCCTGTTCGGCGACCGCGCTCTGGCGCGCCTCCGCCTCGACCTGCTTGTCGTGCTTGTCGAGCGCTTCGATCGCCGCGCGCAGCACCTCGGGATTGTTGATGAGGTAATCCTTCATGATCGCGCCGATCTCGGCCCTCTGTTCGGGGCTGAACTCGGCGGCGGAGGCGGGGGCCGGAAAGGTCGCCCACAGCGCCCCCGACAAGGCCGCGGCGAACATCAACGCGATCGACCGTTTCATCGCCTTCTCCCTGACCCGACTGACGCCGCTGCGCCGGGCAATCCGGCCGCCTCGGCGGCGACGCCCCGACACTTCGTTGTAAGGGCCAAATTGCACGCGGCCAAGAAGGCCGTCAGGCCTTCACGGTTTCGTGCGAACCCCCCACTCTCGGCGATCATTCCCCCGCGAATGTGGCGCGCGCCCGTCGCCACCATCCCGAGCGCTTGGGTCGGGAGGGATCCTCGACCTCGGCCTGCCGGGACGGGGCGCTCGCGCTCGCCAGGGACGCTGCGACCTCGGCGCCGTCTTCGGCGTCCCCTGCCGCGGGCGGCGCTTCCTCGACCTCGGCTCCATCGACGCTCGCCTCTCGCACCTGGCTCCAGGCATGCTCGCCGGCTTCGGCGCCTTCGTCGGCGGCGCTCGAGGCTTCCGAAATTTCGACCGCCTCGCCCGCCGGCTGCTCGCCGGCCTCGAAACCGGGCGCGCGCGACCCGCGGCCGCGATCGCCGCGGCGCGGCCCGCGGGCGCGACGCGCACGGCCGGGAACGCCGCGGGTTCGCCCTTCATCGCCAGCGTCGCCTTCTTCCCGGGGCTCGCCGAGCGCCGAGGCCGGAATCGCCAGATCGCCGCCGATCTCCGCGATGACCGCCAATCCGGAATCGGTCGGTTGCGGCGCGTCGGGGTTGAACCCCTCCGAGGGTCCGCGTTCGCCGCGGCGCCGGCGTCGACGCCGCCGCCTGCGGCCCGCCTCGCCTTCCTCGACCGCGGGCCGTTCGCCCCTCGGAGCCTGGCGCGCCGACTGACCGTGCGCCTCCTCCTCGGGCGATTCGCCGCTCGCTGCTTCCTCGGGTTCCGCGTCCGATTCCTCGTCGGCCCTGAGCTCGTCCTCGATCTCCTCGTCCGAGGGCATCGCATAGTCGAGCCGGGGGGCCTCCGGCGGGGCGTCGTCGGCTCTGACCCCGACCGCCGGTTCGCCGCGCTCGAAGGCATGGTAGTTGACCCCGGTCAGCGTGTCGTCGGCGGCCAGGATGACGGTCACCCCGAACCGCCGCTCGAGATCGCGCAGGTGGGCGCGCTTCTGGTTGAGGATGTAGAGCGCGACCTCGGTGCGGGTGCGCACGATCATGTTGTGCGAGGCGCTCTTGATCAGCGCGTCCTCGAGCACGCGCAGGACGTGGAGGGCGATCGAGGCCGTCGAGCGCACGACCCCGGCGCCGGTGCAATGGGCGCACACGACCGTCGAGCCTTCGAGCACGCCGGTGCGGATTCGCTGGCGCGACATTTCGAGCAGGCCGAAATGCGAGATGCGTCCGACCTGGATGCGCGCGCGATCGTTCTTGAGCGCGTCCTTGACCCGCCGTTCGACCGCGCGATTGTTGCGTCCCTCCTCCATGTCGATGAAATCGACGACGATGAGGCCGGCCAGATCGCGCAGGCGCAGCTGCCGGGCGACCTCGTCGGCCGCCTCGAGATTCGTCCGCAGCGCGGTGTCCTCGATATTGTGCTCGCGGGTCGAGCGGCCGGAGTTCACGTCGATCGCGACCAGAGCCTCCGTCTGGTTGATGACGATGTAGCCGCCGGACTTCAGCGTGACCTGGTTGGAGAACATCGCGTCGAGCTGCGCCTCGACGCCGACCCGGGCGAAGACCGGCTGCACGTCCCGGTACGGCAGGACGTTCTTGACGTGGCTCGGCATCAGGAGGCGCATGAATTCCCTGGCTTCGCGATAGGCGTCCTCGCCGGCGACGACGATTTCCTCGACGTCCTTGTTGTAGAGGTCGCGGATCGCGCGCTTGATCAGCGATCCCTCCTCATAGACGAGGGTCGGCGCGCTCGAGGACAGCGTGAGTTCGCGAACCGTCTCCCACATCCGCAGGAGATATTCGAAATCCCGCTTCACCTCGGCCTTGGTGCGCGAGGCGCCCGCGGTCCGCAGGATCACGCCCATCCCCTCCGGCACTTCGAGATCCTGGGCGATCGACTTCAGGCGGCTGCGGTCGAGAGAATTGGTGATCTTGCGCGAAATCCCGCCGCCGCGCGCCGTATTGGGCATCAGCACGGAATAGCGGCCTGCGAGCGAGAGATAGGTCGTCAGCGCGGCGCCCTTGTTGCCGCGCTCCTCCTTGACGACCTGCACGAGCAGGACCTGCCGACGCTTGATGACCTCCTGAATCTTGTACTGGCGACGCAGTCGCGGCGGACGGCGCGGCATCTCCTCCATCGCGTCGCCGCCGATGCTCTCGACCGCCTCGACCTCGCCCTCGTCGTCGCCGCCCCGCCCATGGCGCGCCCGCGGAGCGGGCTGCTCGGCGCCGCCATCGAGCGTCGTCACTTCGTGATCGTCTTCGTCCTCGTCCTCTTCGTCGTGGGGCGCGCCCTGCAGCTCGGCCTCGGCATGCGAGGCATCGTCGGCCAAGGCGCCGGCCGGTCCCCGATGATTTTCGGCCAGGGGCTCGAACGCGAGCGCCGACGCCTGGCCGGCGTCCCAATCCGGAGGCTCCGGGCCATCGTTCGGCGTCTGCGCGAAGTCGTCGTGGGTCTCGCCCGCCGGTTGGTCGCTCGCTTGGCGCGGCGCATCCGGTTCGGCGCTGAATTCCGCCGGTTCGGCGGCGGCCGGGCGCCCCTCGTCGCCCGCGTCGGACGAACCGGGCGTGCGCTCCTCGGCCTCGGCAGGCTCGGAGATCCGCTCGCCGTCGACGGCGCGCATCTCGGCCTCCTGCGGCCGCGCCCGCTTGTGGCGCCTGCTGCGCCGTTCGCCGCGCGGCTCCTCGTCCTCCTCGTGGTGCGACCGCGCCTCTTCTTCGAGCAGGGCCTGCCGGTCGGCGACCGGAATCTGATAATAGTCGGGATGGATCTCCGAAAAGGCGAGGAAGCCATGGCGGTTCCCGCCATAATCGATGAACGCGGCCTGGAGCGAGGGCTCCACGCGCGTCACCTTCGCCAGGTAGATGTTGCCGCGCAGCGGTTTCTTGTTGGCGGATTCGAAATCGAATTCCTCGACCCGGTTACCCCGAAGAACGACCACCCGTGTCTCTTCGGGGTGGGAGGCGTCTATGATCATTTTGTTGGGCATGTCGTACTCTCTCGGGGCGCGCGTGCGCGGCTCCGGACGCCCGTGAGGGGCGGCCGGACTGGCGGCGCGCTGGGCCCGCATGGGATGGCTTGTGATTGGGATGCGTGAGATCGAGCGCAATGAGCGCGGCGCTCCCGTCACGGACGCCAAGACCGGATCGCGCATCGTGATGGGCGATTTGTCGGCCGTGCGAACGTGATTGGAGCATTGCGCACCTGATAAGTCGGCGGAGTCGGTCCTCGTCGCCTATCGAGGGGCGCGAACCGCGCCGATGTCCCGCTTCGGGTCACGGCGCGAAGGGGGTGAACCCCGCGCGCCGCATTCCAATCTTCGACCGCAAAACCCTTGAAAAAAGGGAGGCGGTCGAAGTGACGGGCGTTGGCCCGCTGGTTTGGATTCTCCCCGCCACGGCCGCTTTTGAGCCGCGCCTGCAGCAGGCTCGGAAAACCACCGACAAGACCGGCGCCGAGCGGAATCGATCCGAACGCGAAACAGACTTGACATAGGCATTGACGGGCGAGTTGGCAAGGATTTTCCCGGTGTGTTGCGCGACGGCCACAGCGTGTCGGGGCGCGAGGGCCTATGAGAGCGGGCTCAAACAGAACTTGTTAACCGCGAAGGCCCTATGCGTTAGCGTGCGCGCGTCGCAATTCCTCGGTGCAGGGCGAACCAATGCCGTTGTGGGCCGACAAAGCGGAAAGACGGAGGAGGGCGGGCGAGGAGCGGACGTCGGTGCGTCCTCGGCGGGCCGTTGCGCTCGCCGCAGGCTTGGGCCTGGCGCTCGCGTCCTGGGCGCCGACCCTCGGCGCATCGCTGCCGCCGGTCGCGGTCGACGCGCGGCTGGTCGACGAGGGCGCCGCCGCGACGCTGACTTTCGATCTTTCCGCGCCGGTCGAGGCGCGCGCGACCGCGATGGTCGATCCCGATCGCATCGTCATCGATGTCCCGGAAGTCAATTTCCAGCTCGACCCGGCGGTCGGCCGGGCGGTCCAGGGCCGCGCCCTCGGGGGAATCGTGAAGTCGTTTCGATTCGGTCTGTTCGGGCCCGGCAAGTCGCGGATCGTCATCGATCTCGCCGCGCCCGCCCGGGTGACCCGGATCGCCGCCCAGCCGATCGCCAGGGGCGCATCCCCCGCCCGCCTGCAGATCGAGCTGACGCCCTGCGACGCCGCGTCGTTCCGGCAGGCCGCGACCCAGAGCGAGCGCGCCGCCGCGCCCGCGCCGGCCGTCGCCGCTCCGCTGGCGGCCGCCGCCCCGCTGGCCGTGGGGCGGCCCACGATCGTTCTCGACCCGGGCCACGGCGGAGTCGACAGCGGCGCGATCGGCCCCGGCGGCGCCGTGGAGAAGACCCTGGTCTACGCCTTCGCCAGCGAGTTCGGACAAAAGCTGGAGGCGACCGGGCGCTACCGCGTCGTGATGACCCGCAATGGCGACGAATTCGTCTCGCTCGACGATCGCGTGAAGGTCGCGCGCGACGCCGATGCGGCGCTGCTGATCTCGATTCACGCCGACACGCTGCAGGCTGCCGCGGATGTATCCGGCGCCACCGTCTACACCGTGGCGGACCGCGCTTCCGATGCCGAGGCGGCGCGGATCGCCGAGCGCGAGAACGCCGCCGACAAGGCGGCCGGCGTCGAGCAGAAGCAGGAGGCGGAGGGCGTCGCCGACATCCTGTTCGACCTCAAGCGGCGCGAGACGCGCGCCTATGCCCATATATTCTCGCGCGGCGTCGTCGAGGAATGGCGCGGCGTCGGGCGGCTCAACCGCAATCCCGAGCGTTCGGCCGGCTTCGTCGTGCTGAAGGCGCCCGACTTTCCCTCCGTCCTGCTGGAGCTCGGCTATCTCTCGAGCCCGCAGGACGTGAAATCGCTGAATTCGCCCGACTGGCGCGCGCGGGCCGAGGCCTCGCTCGTGAGCGCCGTCGACCGCTTCTTCGTCGCCCGCGCCGATTCGGGTCGCGCCGTCAGCCGGACGGCGGCGAGCGCAACGCCTGAGGCCGCCGTCGCCGCGCCCGCCGAAGGGGGCCCGTAGCCGGCCGCCGCGCGTGGCAAAGTGGCAAATATGTCACCGGGGCGCAGCGCGCCCGCCTTGGCCGACCGTGGCCGCGCGCCGGCGCAAATCCGCCCTGCTCGCAACACAAATTGATCCTCTCGTGCTTCTGTCTTAGGAGTGCGGCGCCGCTCCGCCCCGAGAGCGGCGACTCTGAACAAAAGGATTTGATCGGCAAATGCGGCGAATCGCCCGTTTCATAGGTTTCGTTTTCGCGACCGGCGCGATCGTCTTCGTCATCGGCGCGGGGGTCATCGGGGCGATCGTCTGGAAGTATCAGCAGGACCTGCCCGACTACAGCCAGCTGCAGAATTACGAGCCGCCGGTCATGACGCGCGTGCACGCCGGCGACGGCAGCCTGCTCGCCGAATATTCGCACGAGCGCCGGCTATACCTGCCGTCCTCGGCGATTCCGCCGCTGGTGAAGGACGCATTCATCTCCGCCGAGGACAAGAACTTCTACACCCACCGCGGCTTCGATCCCGAGGGAATCCTCCGCGCGGGCTATGTCTTCCTGCAGGGCTCCAAGCACGTCCAGGGCGCCTCCACGATCACCCAGCAGGTCGCCAAGAATTTCCTGCTCAACAACGAGCGCACGGTCGATCGCAAGATCCGCGAAATCCTGCTGAGCATGCGCATCGAATCGGCCTATTCGAAGGAGAAGATTCTCGAACTGTATCTCAACGAGATCTACCTCGGCCTCAGCAATTACGGCGTCGCCGCGGCGGCGCTGAACTATTTCGACAAGTCGGTCCACGAACTGACGATCGCCGAGGTCGCCTATCTCGCCGCGCTGCCCAAGGAGCCGAGCGAACTCAATCCGTTCCGCAACCACGATCGCGCCGTCGATCGGCGCAACTACGTCATCGGCCGCATGGCGGAAGACGGCTACATCACCCAGGCCGAGGCGCAGAACGCGCGCGCCGAACCGCTGACCGTCAGTCCGCGCGTCCTGACCCCCAATTCGATCGCCGCAGGCTTCTTCGCCGAGGAGGTGCGGCGCGAACTGCTCGAACGCTACGGCGAGCAGAAGCTCTACGAGGGCGGCCTGTCCGTTCGCACGACGCTCGACCCCAAGATCCAGCTGATGGCGCGCAAGGCGCTCGTCGACGGCTTGGTGCGCTACGACGAGGCGCATGGCTGGCACGGCACGGTCAAGTCGATCGACCTCGGCCAGGACTGGGGCGTCGCGCTCGCCGACATTCCGCAGCTCGGCGACGTGAAGCCCTGGCGGCTGGCGGTCGTGCTCGACGCCAACGACATTTCCGCCCGGATCGGGCTGCAGCCGGACCACGACCCCTCGGGGGCGGTCGGGCAGGACCGGCAGACCGGCTCGATCACCGCCGACGGGACCAAGTGGACCGGCAAGAAGCCGCGCGCGCTGATGAAGCCCGGCGACGTCGTCTATGTCGAGCCGGTCGTGGGGCGCAACGGCGAATTCCGCCTGCGCCAGATTCCGGAAGTGTCGGGCGCCTGCGTCGCCATGGATCCCTTCACCGGCCGCGTGTTCGCGATGGTCGGCGGATTTTCCTACGATCAGTCCGAGTTCAACCGCGCGACCCAGGCCAAGCGTCAGCCGGGCTCCTCGTTCAAGCCGTTCGTCTATGCGACCGCGCTCGACAATGGCTACACGCCGTCCTCGATCGTCCTCGACGAGCCGATCGAGGTCGACCAGGGCAACGGCGAAATGTGGTCGCCGCAGAATTTCGAGGGCAAGTCGGGCGGACCGCACACGCTGCGGTTCGGCGTCGAGCATTCGATCAACCAGATGACCGTGCGGCTGGCGCGCGACATCGGCATGCCGCTGATCGTCGAATACGCCAAGAGGTTCGGCGTCTACGACGACCTGCCGCCCTATCTGTCGATGTCGCTGGGCGCCGGCGAGACGACGGTGCTGCGGATGGTGACCGCCTATTCGATGTTCGCCAACGGCGGCAGGAAGATCAAGTCGACGCTGATCGACCGCATCCAGGACCGCTGGGGCAATACGATCTACAAGCACGACGAGCGGATCTGCCAGAATTGCGACGCGACCCATTGGGACAACCAGGAGGAGCCCAAGCTGATCGACACCCGCGAGCAGGTCATCGATCCCCTGACCGCCTACCAGATCACCTCGATCATGGAAGGCGTCATCCAGCGCGGCACCGGGATTGCGATCAAGGAGGTCGGCAAGCATCTGGCGGGCAAGACCGGCACCACCAACGAGGCCAAGGATCTCTGGTTCGTCGGCTATTCCCCCGACCTCGCCTTCGGCGTGTTCATGGGCTACGACCACCCGCGCTCGCTCGGCGATTCCGCGCAGGCCGCGCTCTACACCGCGCCAATCTTCCGCGACTTCATGAAGCTCGCCCTGAAGGACCAGCCGGACACGCCGTTCCGGGTCCCCCCCGGCATCAAGCTGATCTCGGTCGACGCCCATAGCGGCGCCCGCTCGAGCGGGGCGGGCTCGATCCTGGAGGCGTTCAAGCCGGGCACCGCGCCGCCCGATTCCTACACCGATTCCGACGCGCCGCACGTCCTGCCGGTGCCGCCGGATCTCGAGCGCCAGATGAGCGGAACCGGCGGGCTCTACTGAGCCGCGGGCGCCGAGGTCCGGCGGTCAGGCGAGAAACTCCCGGACGAACGGCGTCGACGGCCGGGCGGAGATTTCGTCGGGCTTTCCCACCTGTTCGATGCGGCCGGCGTTGAGGATCGCGACGCGGTCGGCAAGTTCCATCGCCTCCGCCTGGTCATGGGTGACGAACACCGTCGTCACGCCGGTCCGCTGGTGGATTTCGCGCAGCCAGCGACGCAGATCCTTGCGGACCTTGGCGTCGAGCGCCCCGAACGGCTCGTCGAGCAGCAGCGCCTGCGGCTCGATCGCGAGCGCGCGCGCGAGCGCGACGCGCTGGCGCTGGCCGCCCGACAGCTGCGCGGGATGGCGGGCCTCGAGGCCCTCGAGCTGCATGAGATCGAGGAGGTCGCGCACCCGGCGCGCGATTTCCGGCCGCGGCGGCCGCGCGCCGCGCGAGCGCACTTGCAGGCCGTAGGCGACATTGTCGAAGACCGTCATGTGCCGGAACAGCGCATAGGACTGGAACACGAAGCCGATCCGGCGGTCCTGCACGCGCAGCTTGGCGGCGTCCTGCGCGCCGAACCACAGCCGGCCGCCGTCTGCGGCCTCGAGTCCGGCGACGATTCGCAGCAGCGTCGTCTTGCCAGAGCCGGACGGTCCGAGCAGCGCGATCAGTTCTCCCGGCGCGATCGTCAGATCGACGCCGCGCAGGATCGGCTGGGCGCCGAAGCTCTTGGCGATTCCGGCCAGTTCGATGCGCAGCCCGGCGGCCGCGGCCTCGGGGTGGCCCGCCGCGCGGCCGGCGGGATCAGCGGCGATGCCGCGCGGCCAGCGCGTCGCCGTGACGCCACTCGAGGATCGACTTGAGGCCGAGGGTGACCACGGCCAGAAGCGCGAGGAGCGAAGCGAGGGCGAAGGCGGAGGCGATGTTATATTCATTGTAGAGAATCTCCACCTGCAGCGGGATCGTATTGGTGAGGCCTCGGATATGGCCGGAAACCACGGAGACGGCGCCGAATTCGCCCATCGCGCGGGCGTTGCACAGCAGGACTCCGTAGAGCAGCGCCCACCGGATGTTGGGCAGGGTCACCGTCAGGATGGTCTTGAGGCCGCTCGCGCCCAGCGTCAGCGCGGCCTCCTCCTCGGCCGTCCCCTGGCTCTGCATCAGCGGGATCAACTCGCGCGCGACGACCGGAAAGGTGATGAACACGGTCGCCAGCACGATGCCCGGGGTGGCGATGATGATCTTCAGGCCATGGGCGGCCGCCCAGGGCCCGAGCACCCCCTGGGCGCCGAAGCTCTTGGCGATTCCGGCCAGT
>JBEKZS010000112.1:0-14756 GCA_049509635.1 Roseiarcus sp. | reverse complement strand
CACGTTCCTGTCCGATAAATTCTACTATAACGATTACAAGATCAAGGCGACCGACCTCACCAATTATTACTTCCAGGACGTCGTCTCGAATGTCTACCTGCGCGGTCAGGGCGACAACGGGTTCTTCGATCTGAACGGCTACCGCTTCGAAGGCCTGACCGAATACGACTTCGAACAGCAGCAGCCGCTGGCGGCGGTGCTCGACTACAACAAGATGATCAACCTGCCGGCCGATCGCAGCTACGGCCTCGGCGGCCAGCTGACGATCGACACCAACGTGACGAGCCTCACCCGCGCCGGCGCCTTGTTCCAGAACGTCGGCGCCCAGACGCTCGACAAGGCCTACAGCCTCTACAACGTCTGCGAAACCCCGACCGGAACCCCGCAGTATACGCCAGGCAAATGCATCCTGCGCGGCATCGGGGGCGACTATTCGCGGGCATCGCTGCAGCTGTCGTGGCAGCGCAAATTCACCGATCCCATCGGCGAACAATGGACGCCGTTCGTGTTCGCGCGCCTCGACGGCGAAACGACCCAGCTCGACGCCAGCCAGACCTACACCTTCGTCAATGGCGCGATTACGGATTCGATCAGCAATGCAATGCAGCCCGCTTTCTTCGCCGGACAGCAAAGCGAGACGACGATGCGCGGCATGCCGGGGGTCGGGCTCGAATACCGCTATCCCTTCGTTTCGAATTCCGCGCTCGGGCGGCAAGTGATCGAACCAATAGCCCAGATCATCATCCGCCCCAATGAATATCTTCCCAAGCTCCAGCCCAACGAGGACGCGCAGAGTCTTGTATTCGATGACACCAACCTGTTCGAATGGAACAAATATTCGGGATACGACCGCATCGAGGGCGGCGGCCGGGCAAATTACGGACTCCAATACACGGCCGATTTCGCCAACGGCGGACGCGCCAGCGTCGTCGGCGGCGAATCCGTCCAGCTGTTCGGCAACAATTCCTTCGCGACCGCCGACGCCGCCAACACCGGGCTCGAATCCGGGCTCGACAAGAAGTTCTCGAATTACGTCGCCGCGGAGTCCTTCTCGCCGTTCACCGCCAGTCCGCTGTCGTTCGCATCGAAGCAGCAATTCGACCAGACGACCTTCGGCCTGACGCGTCTCGACGCAATCACCTCGCTCAACTGGAAGGGTCTGACGACCAGCGTCGACTATGCGCGCTACGACGCCCAGCCAGAATTGGGCTGGCTCTACAAGAGGGAAGGCGTCATCACGAGCGCGCAATATTCGTTCCTAGACCATTGGAACATCCATGGGTCGCTGATCCTCGACATGTCGCGGCACCTCTACGATGTTCCTGGCGAGCACACCCCGTACCTCGACCCGACGAGCTTCGGGGTCGGCTTCGGCTACAACGACGAGTGCACGACGCTGAAAGTCGACTATTCCAGTTCGTACAGTCAGCCCGTTGCGCTGACGCCGACCACACGCGACCAGACCATTCTCGTCCAGCTGACGTTGCGCACCCTCGGCGAAGTCAAGGCGAGCACCGATGTGTCGGGACTGCTCGGCGGCGCACCGCAACCGTAGCCGGCCGACGGCCGCGCGCTCGGCCGCCCGGAGAGGCGCTTTGTTTCGATTATTGGCGCATTGGACCCCGCCATGACCAAACCGCTGGCGATGACGATTGGCGAGCCCGCCGGCATCGGCCCCGAACTCGCGCTGCGCGCCTGGCTGCGTCGCGCGGACATCGGCGCGCCGTTCTTCGTGGTCGCCGACGCCGCCGCTCTGGACGCCCTCGCGCGCCGGCTCGGTCTCGACGTCCCGATTGCGGTCGTGGAGCCCGATCGGGCCGCAGAGCCTTTCGACCGCGCGCTGCCGGTCGTCGCGCTTTCGTGTTCCGCCGACGCCACCCCCGGGCGGCCGGACGCCGCCTTCGCCGCGGGGACGGTCGAATCGATCGAACGGGCAGTCGGCTTTGTCCGCTCGGGCGCGGCGCGGGCGGTCATCACCAATCCGATCGCCAAGCACATCCTCTACGCGGCGGGTTTCGCATTCCCTGGCCAAACCGAATTTCTCGGCGACCTCGCGCGCCAATGGGGCGTCGCCGCCCAGCCGGTGATGATGCTGTGGTCGCGGGCGCTGTGCGTCGTGCCGGTGACGATCCACATCCCGCTCGCCGCCGTTCCCGCCGCCATGACCCGGACACTGATCGTCTCGACCGCCCGAATCGTCGCGGCGGACATGGCACGCCTGTTCGGCGTCGCGCGTCCCCGCCTCGCCGTCGCCGGCCTCAATCCGCACGCGGGCGAGGGTGGCGCGCTAGGACGGGAGGAAATCGACACGATCGTCCCCGCCGTGGCCGAGCTGCGCGCCGGGGGGCTCGACGTCAGCGGTCCCCATCCCGCCGACACGATGTTCCACGAGGCGGCGCGCGCGCGTTACGACGTCGCCCTCGCGATGTATCACGACCAGGGCCTGATCCCGATCAAGACGCTCGCATTCGACACCGGCGTCAACGTCACGCTCGGCCTGCCGTTCGTGCGGACCTCGCCGGATCACGGAACCGCCTTCGACATCGCGGGCAAGGGGCTCGCCAATCCCGCCAGTCTGATCGAGGCCGCGCGCCTCGCCGCCCGCCTGACCGCGGCGTGACCCTCGCCCGGGACGGCCTACCGCCGCTGCGCGAGGTCGTCGCGGCCCACGGGCTCGAACCGAGGAAATCGCTCGGCCAGAACTTCCTGTTCGACCTTAACCTGACCGGCCGCATCGCCCGCGCCGCCGGCCCGCTCGCGGGAGTCGCCGTACTCGAGATCGGCGCAGGCCCGGGCGGCCTGACGCGGGCGTTGCTCGGCGAAGGCGCGGCGAAGGTGATCGCCGTCGAGCGCGACCCGCGCTGCCTTGCCGCGCTCTCCGAAATATCGGCGCGCTGGCCGGGCCGGCTGGATATCGTCGCCGGCGACGCCCTGGCGCTCGACCTCGCCGCGCTCGCTGCGTCGGCCGGAGGGCTCCCCCTGCGCATCTGCGCCAACCTGCCGTACAACATCGGCACGCCGCTGCTCGCGCGCTGGCTGGAGTCCGAGACCTGGCCGCCGTTGTTCGATCGGCTGACCCTGATGTTCCAGCGCGAGGTCGCGTTGCGGATCGTCGCGACCCCTGCGGAGCGCGCCGACTACGGCAGGCTGGCGGTGCTCGCGGGCTGGCGTTGCCGGACGCGGATTCTGTTCGACGTGCCCGCCGCCGCGTTTTCCCCGCCGCCGAAGGTGACCTCCAGCCTCGTCGAACTGATCCCGCGCTCAGCAGCCGCCCCCTGCGATCTCGGGCTGCTGACCGCCGCGACCCAGGCCGCCTTCGGCCAGCGCCGCAAGATGTTGCGCCAGGCGCTCAGAGGCTTCGCTGCGACGATCGGCGTCGATGCGGGCGTCCTGCTCGACGCCGCCGGCCTCGAGCCGACGCGGCGCGCCGAGGAGATCGACGTCGAAGGCTTCGTCGCGCTGGCGCGGGCGGCCGGGGACCTGCGCCGGGCCCGTTAACGGGGCGGCAACGGCCGACGGTTAGCGTGAAGCGCGAAAGGCCAGGCGCTCATGAATGAAGTCGATAACCATGCCGGACCGCCCGCTCTGGTCCTGCGCAATCTACGTAAAAAATTCGTGAAGACCGCCGTCGACGGGCTCGATCTCACCGTGCGCGCCGGCGAACTCTACGCGCTGCTCGGCCAGAACGGTGCGGGAAAGACGACGACGCTGCGTATGGTCGCAGGCCTCCTGCCGGCCGACAGCGGCGAAATCGCCGTGTTCGGGGTCGACGCGCGGCGCTCCCCGATCGAAGCCAAGCGCATGATCGCCTGGCTGCCCGACGAGCCGATGCTCTACGACAAGCTCGATCCGCTCGAATATCTCGAATTCGTCGCCGGCCTGTGGGGCGTCGAGCCGCGGCGCGCGCAGAAGCTCGCCGACGAACTCCTCGAGACGCTTGGGCTGTGGGAGCACCGGCGCGAGCGCTGCGAGGGCTTCTCGCGCGGGATGAAGCAGAAGGTCGCACTGGCCGGCGCGCTCGTCCACGAGCCGCGGCTGCTGATGCTCGACGAGCCGCTGACCGGGCTCGACGCCGCCATCGCCCGCCAGGTCAAGGATCTGCTCGTCGCGCGCGTGAGGCAGGGCGCGACCATCATCCTGACGACCCACATTCTCGAAGTCGCCGAACGCCTCGCCGACCGCATCGGCGTCATCCAGCACGGCCGTCTGATCGCCGAAGGCACGCTCGACCAGCTGCGCGGCGCCGGCGGCGACGATAATGCGAGCCTCGAGGCGATCTTCCTCGACCTCATCGGCCAGGAAGGGCGCGCCGCGTGAAGCTCCGGCCCGGCTCCTTCGGTTGGCTGGCCGCGCACGACCTGCGCCAGAGCTGGCGCGCCTTCGACGCGGCGATCGGCGGCCTCACGCGCGGCAAGGCGATCCTGCTCGCGGTCACGGCGCTGGCGATTCACGTCGGCTTCTGGTGGGGGCTTCGCCACGAGGGACCCGACGGCTTGCTCGCCGACGACACGGTGCTGTCGCGCTATCTGGAATTCGGCGTGCTGTTCATCCTGCCGGGCATCGTCGCGCAGGCGATGACCGCGACCACGCGCGCCCTCTATGCGCACGGCGATCTCGAAATGCTGTTCGCCTCGCCGCTTTCGGCGCGGGCGATCCTCGGCGCGCGAGCGATTGCGATCGCCGCCAACGCCATCGCATGGTTCGCGATCCTGCTGTTGCCGCTCGCCGACGTGAATGTCTTCAACGGCCACATCCACTGGCTCGCCCTGTATCCCGCACTGGTCGACTGCGGCCTGTTCGGCACGGGCGTCGGAATCGTGCTCGCGCTGGCGTTTTTCGTTATCGCCGGGCCGCGGCGCGCGCGCCTCGTCGCGCAGATCGCCGCCACGTTCGTCGGCGCCTCGTTCGTGCTCGGCGTCCAGATCTACGCCATGCTGCCGGCGGCGGTGCATGCAGCGCTCGCCGCGGCGATGCTGCGACCCGTCGCCTCGGGATGGCTCGACTGGCGCGCCGCCGCGGCCCTGCCCGCCCGCGCCGCGACCGGCGACTGCGTGGCGCTGGTGCTATGGACGCTCGTTTCAGTCGCAGTCTTCGCCGCCAGCGCGTTCAGCCTCGGCCAGCGTTTCGCCGCCGCCGCGGTCATCTCCACAGGCGCGCCGGCGGCGACCCGGCGCGAGGGAAAGGCGCATGCGTTCCGCGCGAGCCTTGGCGCGACCCTGCGCTCCAAGGAGCGTCGCATCGTGCTGCGCGATCCCTGGCTGATCTCGCAGATGTTCATGCAGATCGTCTACATGCTGCCGATCAGCCTCGTGCTGTGGCGCAACGGCGGGTCGACGAGCGCGCCCGGCGTCGCCTTCACGCCGCTCATCGTCGTCGTCGGCGCGCAGCTCGCCGGCTCGCTCGCCTGGCTCGCCCTGTCGGGCGAAGACGCGCCGGACCTTTTGCGCGCCGCGCCGATCGCCGCGGCCCAGATCGAGCGCCACAAGCTGCAGGCGATCCTGGCGCCGATTGCGCTGCTGCTTGCCGCGCCGGTTGCCGCGCTCGCCTGGTTTTCGCCGTGGGGCGGCCTGTGCGCCGCCCTGTTCGCCGCCGGCGCCGGAGTTTCGACGGCGCTGCTGAACCTCTGGCGCCAGGCGCCGGCGCGGCGCGGCCTGATGCTGCGCCGCCACGCTCAGTCGAAGATCGTCGGCCTCATCGAACACGTTCTGGCGATCGTCTGGACCGTCGGCGCCGTCATGGCGGTCATGGGTCACTGGGGCGTTTCGCTGGTTCCGGTCGTGCTCGCCTGTCTGATCCTGGGGCTGAGCCGTCCGGGCGCCGGGCGCGTCACCCTTCCAGCAGGCGGGTGACGAATTCCTCGACCCCGGCGGCCACGCGCGGCTCGCGCAGGCGCTCGGCGGCGATGATCGAGAGAACCTGGCCGAAGGCGCGCTGCAGGTCGTCATTGACCAGCACGTAGTCGTATTGGCGCCAGCGCTCGATTTCCCGGCGCGCGTTCTCGAGCCGCGCCGCGATCGCGGCGGCCGTATCCTCCGCCCTGCGGTCGAGACGCGCGCGCAATTCGGCCAGCGACGGCGGCAGAATGAAGATCGAGACGACGTCGGGGCCCATGGCCTTGCGGACCTGCTGGGCCCCCTGCCAATCGATGTCGAACAGCATGTCGCGTCCCTGCGCCAGCACCGCCTCGACCGGCGCTCGTGGAGTCCCGTAGCGATGGCCGTGGACGTCGGCGGACTCCAGGAGATCCCCGGCCTGCCGCATCGCGTCGAACTGGCGATCCCCGATGAAGTGATAATGGATGCCGTCCGCCTCGCTCGACCGGCGCGCGCGGGTGGTGACCGATACCGAGAGCGTCAGGTCGAGCGCCTTGTCCTGAAGCAGCATCCGCGTCAGCGTCGTCTTGCCGGCGCCCGACGGCGAGGACAGAATCAACATCAGGCCGCGCCGCCGCATCGCCATCGATTCGCTCATTCGATATTCTGCACCTGTTCGCGCAATTGCTCGATTTGCACGCGCAGATCAAGCCCGATCGCCGTCAGCGTCGAATCATTGGCCTTGGCGCACAGGGTATTGGCCTCGCGGCCGAGCTCCTGCGCGAGAAAATCGAGACGCCGGCCGACCGCGCCGCCGCCCTCGATCAGCGCGCGCGCGGCGCCGGCATGGGTCTTCAGCCGATCCAGCTCCTCGCGAATGTCGGCCTTGGCCGCGATGATCACCGCCTCCTGATGGAGGCGGTTCTCGTCGAAGCCGCGGCCCGCCTCGAGCAACGCGGCGATCGACTGCGCGAGCCGCGCCCGGATCGCTTCGGGGTGCCGCGCCGGGCTTTCGTCCGCGGCCTGGACGAGGGCGCCGATCGCAGCGAGCCGCTCGCCGAGGATCGCGGCGAGCGTGGCGCCTTCCGCGCGCCGGGCCTCTACCAGCGCCGCGAGCGCCTCGTCGAGGCTCGCCAGGGCGCCCGCGCATGCGGCGGCGAGCACGGGCTCCTCGTCGCCCGTCTCGACGATTTCGACGACGCCGCGGATCGCGAGCAGGCCGTCGAGCGTCGGCGGCGCGAGCCCGCTCCCCTCGGCGGCCTCGGCGACCGCCGCGAGGATCGCCGCCATGGCCTGCCTGTTGACGCGCGCCTGCGCCGTGAACCCCTCGCGCTGCACATTGAGGCTGAGAAAGCAGGTCCCGCGCGCCAGCGCCCGCCCCAGCCTGGCGCGCGCCTCGGCCTCGATGCGCTCGAAGGCGGGCGGGACGCGCAGCCGCAGGTCGAGCCCCTTCGCGTTGACGGTCTTGAGCTCGACGACCCAGCGCCACGGCTCGCGCGCGCCCGCCGCGCGCGCAAAACCGGTCATGCTGCAAACGGTCATCGCCGATTCCGGAGCCGCCCGATTCGGCCAGCCGCAACCTTAGAAGGACGGGCGGCGCCGCTCAAGGCCGCGACGCCGGGCCTGGGCATGCGAGATCGAAACGTCCGCCCGGCCGATGGCGCGGCGCAGCCCGTCGCCGCGATCGGGCCGCCATCGCTCCGCGTCGCCCGTGCCAGGAGCCGGCGGAAGCTTTTGGAAGCCTTTGGAAGCTCTTGGGAAACTCCTTTATTTCCGAATTTCATGATGTTTCTGTTCGGATTTCAAGGGCTTGCGAGGACGCGGAAGCATTTTGCGACCCCGCGGCCCCGGCGGCGGCAAGCGTTACAACGAGGCGAACGGCGCAACCACCGAACCTCGGCGACCGCGAGATCGCCTCGGACGGCGCTTCGACGTCGAGGGAGAGGGCGCCTGCAGATCGACTCCCCACCAACAGAACGTAGCATGAATTCTGATTTACAGGAAGAATTATTTCGAGGTCTGGTCGCGACGGACCGGCCGCGCCTGATCGCGGCCTCGATGCGCATGTCTGCGCCTCCTTCGGATCGGCCGCGTATCGGCTCGGCTCGGCTTCATGGGCGCGCCCGCCCGGCCCGCGCCTTCGCCGCCCCGCGTCGCTCCAGGCGGCGAGAACCACAAATTTCCGCTCAGCCGCCGGAGGCGCCGAGCGAAGCGCGCCGCGCCGCCAGATCGGTCACCGAAGCGGCCGCGCCGCCACGGTAGTTCAGGATCGCCTCGCCGAACATGCGCTCCGACGCGGCGCGGTCGCCGCGTTCGACCGCGCCCGCCAGCTCGGCGAGCCAGCGCGCCATCGAGGCGCGATCGACAGGCGCGGTCTGCGCGGCGGTGACCCCGTCGACGCCGATGTCGATGACGGGTTCGTTGCCCGAAAACAGGATTTCGTTGAGCCGCTCGCCGCGCCGCGTGCCGGTGAAGACGATGTCGATGTCGACGCGCGGTTCGTAGCCGGCGAGCCGGATCATCTTTTCCGCGAGATCGAGGATGCGCGCGGGCTGGCCCATCTTGAGCACGTAGACCGAGGCGCGCGCGGCGCCGGCGCCGGCCGCCGCGGCCCCGTGCGCGGCTGCGGAAATCACGAGATCGACCGCCTCTCGCACCGTCATGAAATAGCGCACCATCTCGGGATGGGTCACGGTGACCGGCCCGCCGCGTTCGATCTGCGCCTTGAATTTCGGCACGACCGAGCCGACCGAACCGAGGACATTGCCGAAGCGGACCGAGATCAGGCGGGGACTGCCGCCGCGCGCGGCGCGCTCGCCGTCGACGAGCTGCGCGTACATTTCCGAGAGGCGCTTGGTCGCGCCGAGCACGGAGACCGGATCGACCGCCTTGTCGGTCGAGATCAGGACGCCGGCGGCGCCGACCGCCGCCGTCGCGTCGACGACGTTGACCGATCCGAATATGTTCGTCTTGATCCCTTCGGCCCAGTCGAGTTCGAGCTGCGGCAGCTGCTTGAGCGCCGCGGCGTGGAACACGATGTCGGGCCCGAACTGCTGGAACAGCGTCATCAGCCGCGGACGGTCGCGCACATCGGCGACCGCCGCGCGCAGCCGCGTCGGCGCGTTGAGCGCCGCGAGCTTCTCGCTGATCGCGAACAGGGCGGGCTCGGAATTGTCGATGATCAGCAGTTCGGAAGCGCCGAGCGCGGCGACGCGCGCGCAGATTTCCGAGCCGATCGAGCCGCCGCCGCCGGTCACGACGACGCGCCGCGACTCGACGAAGGCGGCGAGCCGGAGCGGATCGGATTCGACGCTCGGCCGGAACAGCAGATCCTCGATCTCGATCGGCGCCAGCGCCGACCCGCCGAATTCGACCGCCTGCAGCCGCGAAAGCGCCACGCCGAGACGCTTGGCGGTCGCCACGACGCGTTCGGATTCCGCGCCCGAGGCATATTCGCTCGGCGCGAAGATCAGCCGCGCGATCGGATTGCCCTCCTCGGTCGCCACGGTGATGATGCGCTCGAGTTCGTCATAGCCCCCCAGCACCGGAACGCCGCGGATCGTCGCGCCGCGATCCGAGGCGCGCGGCGACAGCACGCCGCGCGCGACGAAGCGGCGGCGCATGCCCTCCTCGATCGCGCGCAACGCGATTTCGGCTTCCGTGCTGCGTCCGAGCACGAGGATCGCCGGGGCGCGCTCGCGACGGCCGGTCCGGCGCGCCTGGCGGTAGCGAAGGTAACGATAGGCGATCCGCGGCCCTCCGAGCATCGCCATCTGCAGCACCCAGTAGACGAAGCACGCCTTCTCGCCGAACGTGAAATCGGGGACCACGCCGCGCGCCCGCAGGCCGAAGTCCAGCGCCAGCAGGGAGATCGCGAGCAGGCTGGAAACCCGAAAAATGTTGAACAGGTCGGGCAGCGAGGCGAAGCGCCATTTCGACTCGTAGAGCCGGAAATAGCGATAGGCGCAGCCCGCATAGAGCGTGAACAGCGGGACGATCCATTCGAGCGCCGCGACCTGAATCGGCGCGTTGGCGGGATAGCGCAGATAGAGCGTCAGGACGATCGCGAGCGGCGTCGTGACGATGTCGTGCGCCATTACGGTCACGCTCTTGGCGTGAACGAACCCCGTCCGGACAGTCATTCAGCGCATGCCATCGAGCAGCATTTCTCAATAATCGCGGCGCTCCCTGAAGCGCCGGCCGGGGCGACTATAGACATTTCGCCGCGCCGATGCGAGGCGGCGCCGGGCCGCCGAAAGCCCCGTTCCGCCGGTCAGAACAGGCCGACGACCGCGCCGTCGCGAATCCCGATCGCCTCTGCGGCGGGCGTCCTCGGCAGCCCGGGCATGGTCAGGATGTCGCCGAGCAGCACGACGACGAAGCCGGCGCCGGCGCGCAGCTGCACGCTCCGGATCGGGGCGACATGCCCGCTGGGCGCGCCGAGCAGGGTGGGATCGGCGGAAAAAGAATATTGCGTCTTGGCGATGCAGACCGGCAGCGTCCCGTAGCCCGCCTCTTCGAGCCGGCCGAACTCCCGCCTGACCGCCGCGTCGGCCGTGAGGCCGGCGGCGCCGTAGATCCGGGTCGCGATCGCGCGGACCTTCTCCCACAACGGCATGGAATCCTCGTAGAGCGCCCGGAACCCTCCGGCCGGCTGCTCCGCCAGGGCCACCACCCGCCGCGCCAGCGCCTCCGCGCCCGCCGAGCCGCGCGCCCAGTGATCGCAGACGATCGCCTCGACGCCGAATTTCTCGCGCACGGAGGCCTTGATGAGCTCGTGCTCGGCCGCCGTGTCCGAATCGAAGCGGTTGACGGCGACGACGACCGGGACGCCGAACTTGCCGACATTGGCGACATGGCGCTCGAGATTGGGCAGGCCGGCCGCCAGCGCCGCCAGATTCTCCACCCCGAGCTGCGTCCGGTCGGCCCCGCCGTTGAATTTCAGCGCACGAACGGTCGCCACGACGACGCAGGCGGCGGGCGTCAGGCCGGCGATGCGGCACTTGATGTCGAAGAATTTCTCGGCGCCGAGATCCGCGCCGAAGCCTGCTTCGGTGACGACGTAATCGGCGAGCTTCAGTCCAGCGGCGGTCGCCACGACCGAATTGCAGCCGTGCGCGATATTGGCGAACGGGCCGCCGTGGACGAAGGCCGGATTGCCCTCCAGCGTCTGGACGAGGTTGGGCCGCAACGCGTCCTTCAGCAGTACGGTCATCGCCCCCGCCGCCTTCAGGTCGGCGGCGGTGATCGGGCGCTTGGCCCGGTCGTAGCCGACGATCATCCGGCCGAGCCGCGCTTCGAGATCGGCGAAGTCGCGCGCGAGGCAGAACACCGCCATCACTTCGGAAGCGACCGTGATGTCGAAACCGTCCTCGCGCGGAAAGCCGTTGGCGACGCCTCCGAGCGAGACGACGGTCTCGCGCAGGGCGCGGTCGTTCATGTCGAGCGCGCGGCGCCAGACGATGCGCCGGGGATCGATGTCGAGCGCGTTGCCCCAGTAGATGTGATTGTCGATCATCGCCGCGAGCAGGTTGTTGGCGGCGGTGATGGCGTGAAAATCGCCGGTGAAATGCAGGTTGATCTGGTCCATCGGCACGACCTGGGCGTAGCCGCCGCCGTTGGCGCCGCCCTTGCGGCCGAACACCGGCCCGAGCGAGGGCTCGCGCAGGCAGATCATCGCGCGCTTGCCGATCCGCGCGAGCGCGTCGCCGAGACCGATCGTCGTCGTCGTCTTGCCCTCGCCGGCCGGCGTCGGATTGATCGCGGTGACCAGGACGAGCCTGCCCTCCGGCCTGTCGCGCAGGCTCTCGATGAAGTCGAATTCGAGTTTGGCGATCGCGCGCCCATAGGGGTAGAGCGCGGCCTCCGGAATGGCGAGCCGCGCGGCGACCTCGCCGATCGGCGCGAGCCTGGCCGCCTGGGCGATTTCGAGGTCAGACTGCATCCGAGGCTCCGTGGTGGGACACGCCGAGACAGAAGCGAACCACGCGCGCTCGCCGGCCATCGTTGACCGGCCCGCCAGAGCCGTGGATGCTGGGCGCCGCGACGCTCCGGACGGAGCCGCTCTGGGGAGGAAGCGCCATGACCGTTGAAGGGCTGATCTCGATTCCCAGCAGCTTCGGGGCGAAGGAGACGATGGATAGACTCGAAGCGGCCGCGCGTGCAAGCGGGGCCATCATTTTCGCCAGGATCGACCACGCGGCGGGGGCGGCTGCGGTCGGCGAGAGCCTGGAGCCGACCGAAGTCCTGATATTCGGCAATCCCCGGGCTGGGACGCCGCTGATGCAGGCGCGGCAGACGATCGGGATCGATTTGCCGCTCAGGGTCCTGGCCTGGCGCGACCCGGCGGGACAGGTCTGGATTTCCCATGATGATCCGGCCTGGCTGGCCAAGCGCCACGGCATCGGCGCCGAAGCGGCGTCGACGAGCGCGCATATGGCGGCGATGCTGAAGGCGCTGACCCGCAAGGCCGCGGGAGCGCCGCCCGGGTCCGGCGCGCCGGGAATCAATCCTTGACCCCTGCGCGCGCGGCGGGCAGACCAGCGTCCCGCCCCGCCCCGCGACGCCCGAGGATGCGCAGGACACGCCATGATCCGCTCCGCCCTGATGACTGTGATGACCGCTGCGGCGATCAAGGCGGGGCGCGGGCTGAAGCGCGACTTCGGCGAGATCGGCAATCTCCAGGTCTCGATGAAGGGCCCCGGCGACTTCGTCAGCCTCGCCGACCAGCGCGCCGAGAAGACCCTGTTCGAGGAGCTTTCGCGCGCGCGGCCGGGCTACGGCTTCATCATGGAGGAGGGCGGCGCGGTCGAGGGCGCCGACAAGAGCCACATCTGGCACATCGACCCGCTCGACGCGACGACCAATTTCCTCCACGCGATCCCGATCTTCGCGATTTCGATCGCGCTGGAGCGCGAAGGGCACATCGTCGCCGGCGTCATCTACAATCCCGCCGACGACGCGATGTATGTCACGGAAAAGGGCCAGGGCGCGTTCGGCGACAACCGGCGCCTGCGCGTCGCCGCGCGCCGCGAATTGTCGCAGGCGCTGATCGGTTGCGGCGTGCCCCATCTCGGCAAGGCCGAGCAGCACCCGCGATTCAAGGCCGAGCTCGCGGCGGTGATGGCGCGCGTCGTCAACGTCAGGCGCATGGGTTGCGCGGCGCTCGATCTGGCCAGCGTCGCCGCCGGCCGGTTCGACGCGTTCTGGGAGCGCGGCCTCCGTTCCTGGGACATAGCGGCCGGGGCCCTGCTGATCCGCGAGGCCGGCGGCTATGTCAGCGGCGCCGACGGCGAGGAGAACTTCCTGGAGACCGGCTCGATCTGCTGCGGCAACGAGGTCATGCACCGGCAATTGCTGGCGCTGCTCGCCGAGGCGCGCTAAACGGACCCGGGAAAGCGCCATCGGCGCTGTCGTCGATCGCGATGTCCGAGCGGCCGGGCATTCCCGCAGGATTGCCCCGACGGCCGGTCCCACCTTCCAATCATTTGTTATGCTTTACAAATCATTACCTCGGCCGAGCCGGCGCGATCCGTCTGCATTCGGAGCGCCGCGTTGGGCGGGGCGCGCGAACCGGGGCGGCGAGGTCGGCGCGGTTCGCCGACGGCCGCACGGCGCGCGCCCCGCGCCCGAATGCGCTTGGCGTCCTCCCCCCCGCATCTGCTAGAACAACCTTCAAAAGCTCTCATTCGCTCGATAGCTGAGGCGGCATGGCGGTCAATTCGGAAGTGAAGCCACTCTCGTCGCCGAACGTGTTTCTCGTCGGCATGGCGTGCTTTCTTGTGCTGGCCGGCTTCGTCGCGCTGATCCTGCATCGCGAGATCGCCGCCGCCTTCAGCGCCAATCCTTACCTCAACGGGCTCATCATCGGCGTGCTGCTGATCGGCGCCGTTTTTACGTTTCGACAGATCATCCGGCTGTTTCGCGAAATCCGCTGGGTCAATTCCCTGAGTTCGCCGCAGATCCAGCCGCCCAAGCGCGATCCCCGGTTGCTAGGCCCGATGGCGACGCTGATCAACGCCGGCGCCGGCGCGCGCGGCCTGTCGACCGTGACGTCGCGCGCGATCCTCGATTCGGTCGGAACGCGGCTCGACGAGGGGCGCGAACTCAACCGCTACCTCATCGGGCTGCTCGTCTTCCTCGGCCTGCTCGGCACCTTCTGGGGCCTGCTCGAGACCGTGCATTCGATCAGCACCGTCATCAATTCGATGCAGACCGGTTCGGACGCCAGCGTGATGTTCGACGATCTCAAGAGCGGCCTCGCCGCGCCGATCAGCGGCATGAGCATTTCCTTTACGTCGTCGCTGTTCGGCCTCGCCGGGTCGCTGATCCTCGGCTTCCTCGACCTGCAGGCCGGCCAGGCGCAGAACCGTTTCTACACCGAGCTCGAGGATTTCCTCGCCAGCCACGCCGAGACTACGCCCAGCCCGATGATGGAGATCCTCCCCGACAAGGTCGGCCCCGAGGCGCTCGACCAGCGCAAGAGCGCGGCCGCGCTCGCCAATCTCGCCGAGGGCATCCAGGGCCTCGTCGGCCATATGCGCCAGGAGCAGCAGCTCATCCGCGACTGGGTCGAGGCGCAGGCCTCGCAGCAGGAGGAGCTGCGCAAGCTGCTCGAGCGGCTCGCCAAGGAACATGAAACCCGCTGACGGCGCGGTGAAGGAGAGCAGGAATGGCGCTAGCGCGCGGGCGGCGGATCGAGAGCGTCAACTACTGGCCGGGCTTCGTCGACGCCCTGTCGACGATGCTGCTCGTCATGATCTTCCTGCTTTCGGTGTTCATGCTCGCGCAATTCTTCCTGTCGCGCGAGGTGAGCGGCAAGGATACGGCGATGGCCAAGCTCAATCGCCAGATCGAGGAGCTGACCAACCTGCTGGCGATGGAGCGCACCGCCAAGAACGACGCGCAATCGAGCCTCGGCCTGTTGAGCGCGACGCTCGACGC
>JBEKZS010000111.1:0-29269 GCA_049509635.1 Roseiarcus sp. | reverse complement strand
CTCGCCGCAGCCGGACCTCACTGGGCCTGAAAGGCGTCGCGCACCGCGGACTGGAACTGCCGGCTGGAGACCGGCTTGAACAGCACGGCGGTCGGGTTGTCGCGCTGAATCCGCGCGATCGTCGCCGGCTCGCGCGATCCGGTGATGAAGATCACCTTGGAATCGAGCGATTCGTGGATGGCGAGCGCGGCGTCGATGCCGTCCATGTCGCCGCGCAGCCGCACGTCCATGATGATCACCCGCGGCCGGTGCTTCTCGGCCATCGCAATCGCCGCCGGACCGGTCGGCGCGGTGCCGCAGACCTCGAAGCCCATGTCTTCGAGCAGGCAGCACCAGAGGTCGGCGATCAGCGCCTGGTCGTCGACGACCAGCACGCATTCGCGAAGCGCGCTCATGTCGGCGCCGGCATGGCCACCCGGATTTCCGTCCGCAGCCCGTTATGGTCCTCCACGATCATCTCGCCCTCGAGTTCGCCGATCAGGGCGCTGACGACGCCGCCGACGCCGGCGCCCGCCTCGCGGCCGGGCCCGTCGCCGGACACGGTGAGGATCAGCTTGCCCGTCTCGTCGGTGCGCAGCGCCACGGCGACATGGCCGGTCCCGTCCGAACCGCCAGGCATCAGCGAATTGGTCAGCAGTTCGGTCGCCAGCAGGCCGAACGGCAGCGCGAAATCGAGGCCGACGGTCAGGGCGCAGGCTTCGACCGAAAGCCTGACGGAATCGGCTCCGTCGCGCTCCAGGACGTTCTTCGAAAGTTCGTGCAGGAACGGGCCGACGTCCAATGTGCGCAGATCGCGCGATTCCAGCAGCCGGCGATGGACCAGCCCAAGCGCGTAGACCCGGCCGCGCAGGCCGAGCAGGCCCTGCCTGGCCCCGAGGTCGTCGGTCTTGCGCGCCTGCATGGCCAGCAGGCCGTCGACGATCTGCAGGTTGTCGTTGACCCGATGGTGGACCTCGCGCAGCAGGAGGTCGCGCTGGCCCAATGCGCGGGTGCGCTCCTCGACGAGCCGTTCGAGGTCCTGCTTGGCGGTCAGCAGCGCCGCCTCGGCCTTGCGACTGGCGTCGATGTCCTCGATCGTCGCCACGACGAGCGCCGGATCTTCGCGCTCGGCGACGCGCGCCAGCGCCGCCGAAACGCGCACCCAGAACGGCGCGCCGTCGCGCCGCATGTAGCGCTTGACTTCGACATCGGGGCCGGCCTCGCCCGCAAGGAGCCGCGCGTAGCCCTCGAGGCCGGACTCGCAATCCTCGGGCCAGGTGAATTCCGCGCCGGTGCGCCCGACGATCTCGTGCGGCTCGTAGCCGAGCATCCGCGCCAAGGCGCGGTTGACCCGCAGATAGCGGCCGGTACGCGGTTCGACCAGCGCCTTGCCGACGAGCGAGCCTTCGAAACCGGCGCGGAATTCCGCCTCGCGGCGGGCCAGCGCCCGCTCCGCTCCGGCGCGCTCGTCGAGCGCCTGCGTCAGCTGACGGTTCGTCATCCGCAATTCGCGTTCGGCCAGCGCGCCCTCGGCGATCTTCCGCCGCAACCGGCGGTTCGACTCCGCGAGGTCGCGCTGGGACTTCCTCACCGCCTCGTGGACCCGACGGCGCTCGAGCGCCGTCTGGATGGCGATGTGCAGATCCTTGCCGGAAACGGGCTTGACCAGGAAGCCATAGGGCCCGGTCGCACGCGCGCGCTCGAGCGTGGCCTCGTCGGAATCGCCGGTGACGTAGACGACCGGGATCCCCAGGGCCGCCGGGATTCTGGCGGAGGTCTCAATCCCATCGAATTCGCCCGGGATGTGGATATCCATCAGGACGAGGTCGGGCGCCAGCTCCACGGTCCTGGCCAGCGCCTGCTCGCCCGACGAGACAACGGCGACGACGTCGTAGCCCAGATGTTTCAGCTGCTCCTCCAGATGGATCGCGACGATGCGCTCGTCCTCGACCACGATGATCCGCTTCGCCGTCATGACCCGCCCTTCGACGCCCCGGCGGCGCGGGTCGCGACCGCGGTCGCGACCCGCGCGCGCTCGCGGCGAAGAAGCTCCCGGCGCGGCCTGAATGCGCGGTCGCCGATTCCTCCGGACGCCAGCGTCTTCAGGCCCTCGCCGCGGACTTCGATTCTCGAACGGCCGAAAACGCGCTCGGCCCCGGCGTTGACCATTTTGAGGCAGCCTGCTGGCTTGATCACGACAAACGGAGCCGAGCGGCTCGATGATTCCACGATTCTACGCGGCGGAGATGTCCTCCGGCGAGCGGCCGAGGTCAATTGCGGAAACTACTCAGGCGCGCAGCCGCCGCCAGCGCCCGAGCCGCGGGACACGAAGGGTTTTTCTCCGTCCCCTTGGGCGGCTGGGGCGCCGGCGGGCGCCGCCCATCCCGCCGGCGGCGAAAACCCCAGATCGCGATCGTTCAAATTTGAGGGTTTTGCTTCGCGCAATCGAAAAGGGCCGGCGCCATGATCATCGGCAGTTGATGTCCACGGTCGAGACGGCGCGGATTTTCCCGCTCCGGCCTCGCGGCGGGCGTCAGTTTCGGCGGCGCGATGGCCGCCGACCGATCGGCGAAGGCCCACGCGCCAGACCGTAACGCAACTACGAAGCGGGATCGCCCCCCACCCTGCTTCGTCCTGAGGCCGGCCTTTTTCCCCCCAAAGGCCGGCCTCTTCATTTCAGCCGATCGGCGTCAGCCCGGCGGCGAAGCGGCGCCAGGTCTCGACATAATGGGCGGCCGACCAAGCCAGCAGGAGCACCGCGGCGTCGTCGAGCGTGCGAACCGCCCTGGCGGGCGAACCGACGATCAGCGAGCGATCGGGAAACGCCTTGCCCTCGGTCACCAGCGCGCCGGCGCCGACCAGGCAGCCCGCGCCGATCCGCGCGCCGTTGAGCAGGATCGCGCCCATGCCGACCAGCGAACCCGGTCCGATTGAGCAGCCGTGCAGGATCGCATTGTGGCCGATCGTGCAGTCCGCGCCGATTTCGAGCGGAAACCCGATGTCGGTATGCAGCGTCGATCCCTCCTGGACGTTGGTGCGGGCGCCCAGAACGATGGGTTCGTTATCGCCGCGCAGCACCGCTCCGAACCAGATTCCGCAATCCTCGCCGAGCGTCACATTGCCGATGACGCTCGCGTTGGGCGCGATCCAGAAGCGTCCCGCCGCCGGCAATGCCGGGCCGACGCCGCCGAGCGCATAGATGGTCATGGCCTGGGCCTCCTCGCGCCTCCCCTTCCCTCCCGGCGGCCGACGGAGTCAAGCCCCTGTCGGCGCGCCGCGGTGCGCGCCGCCAATTCGCGCCCGCGCCCGCGGCGCGCCTGGGGCGATCTGGCCGCAGCGGCCGGCTTGATCGGCTGCCATGGATGCGCTAGGCGGTTCTCATGTCCTGGCGGCTCGTCGCGCTCTGCCTCGCCGTGGCGGCGCTCGCGGCCGGCGGGATGGCGGCGTTGATCGCGCTCAATCCCGGCGGCGGCGGCGCGCCGGCGACCCGCACGGCGATCGTCGGGTCGGCGCGCTTCACCCTGCCCGCAGGCTATTTCCGTCCCCAGTCGCGCGGCGGCGGCCGGCTCGAACGGCTCGACCTCGCCGCGTTCTTTCCCGATTTCACGCCGGCCGGCGACAATTCCGACATCGACGCCGGCGCCGACCTCGCCGAGCGCTACCAGAAGCTGGTGTTCATCGACATCCGAGCCGCCGATTCGAGTCTGGATCCGGCGGATCGCCCGGCCAAGCTCTACGCCCGGTTCCTCGAAGCGGACCGCTGGAGCCACCCCGGCGGACTGGAGGCGGCGGGCTTTCAGGCGGGCAGCCCGTTCGAGGGCCAGGAATTGTATTTCGTCGCGCCCGAGGGACGCGCTTTTGCCGCGCGTTGCGGGCGCCCCGATCCCGCGCGCACGACGCCGAACGCCTGCGCCTACGACTTCCGCGTCGACGGTCTCGACGTCGAACTGCGGTTCCCGGCGGCGCTGCTGTCGGAATGGCGCACGCTGAACGACGGCGCGCGCGGCCTCATCGCGGCGGGACGGCGCTGAGCCGCCAAGCGTGCGCCCGCCGGCGCGGATGCCCCGGCGCGCCGATCCGAACGCCCGCTGCGCTCACATGTCCTCGAGATCGATGTCGAGGATGGCCATCTGCAGCGTATAGGACTTGCCCTTGGGGTCGTCGGCCGAAACGACGCCGAGAAAGTCGGGGCCGTTGTTGAGTTCGACCGAATCGGTCTTCTTGAGCCGCGAGGCGACCGTCAGATGATCGTTCTCGAACAGCCGGCGCAGGTAGTCCTGCAGGACGTGACGCTCGACCGGGATTTTCATCTCGAACGAAAACGAGCGGTCGCCGTCCTCGTCGTCGACGACGATGAGGCCGATCTTGCGCTCGCCGAACTGGACGTCGGCGGCGTCCTCCGTCTTCGAACTGGGCACAACCTTCAGGGTCGGCGCGCCGAAGCTGCGGCGCAGGTAGGCCTGCAATTTCTGAATTTCGGCCTTTTCCATCGTCGAAGCCCCTCGCACCCGGCAATTGCGGGGCGAGCCTTTGCCATGAAAGGCCGGGCCCCGCAAGCGCCCGAACGGGCCTCAGCGCTCGATCAGTTTCTCCGCGATGATCTGGTTCATGCTGCGCGCCGGCTCGGCGCAGCCCGCCTCGCCGACGATGCGCGCCGGCACGCCGGCGACCGTCTTGTTGTTGGGCACCGGCGACAGCACGACCGACCCCGAGGCGACCCGCGAGCAATAGCCGACTTCGATGTTGCCGAGCACCTTGGCGCCCGAGCCGATGAGGACGCCGCGGCGGATTTTCGGATGCCGGTCGCCGGTCTCCTTGCCGGTGCCGCCGAGGGTCACGCCCTGCATGATCGAGACGTCGTCCTCGATCACGCTGGTCTCGCCGACGACCAGGCCGGAGGCATGGTCGAGGAAGATTCCCCTGCCGATCCGCGCCCCCGGATTGATGTCGACGTCGAACGCCGCCGACGCCCGGCTCTGCAGATAGAGCGCGAAGTCGCGCCGCCCGGAGCGCAGCAGCGCATGAGCGAGACGATAGCTCTGCAGCGCGTGGAAGCCCTTGAAATACAGCAGCGGCTCCATCAGCCGCAGGCACGCGGGGTCGCGGTCGGCGACCGCGAGTATGTCGGCGCGGAACGCCTCGCCGATCGAAGGATCGCGCGCGACGACCTCGCCATAGACCTGGCGGATCATCTCGCCCGGCACGTCGGCATGGTCGAGCCGGGCGGCGACGCGATGGATCACGGCCGATTCCATCGTGTCGTGGTTCAACACATTCGTCAGCAGAAATGCGGCGAGCTCGGGCTCGCGGCGCGCCGCCTCGTCCGCCTCGGCGCGGATGCGCGCGAACAGCGGATCGTTGCGGCCGACGCCGACCAGATGGGCGACCGGACTGAGCGCCATGGAATGCTCCCCTCGGGACCTGAAGCCAGATCATAGCACATGACGGGCCGCCGGAGAATGGCGCGGCCGCGCGCCCTTCAGGGCGCGTGCAGGAACAGCCCGACCGTCAGCGCGACGCCGATCGCGACCACTCCGATCCGCAGCGCCCGCTCGTTCACCCGCCGCAGCGCCAGCGCGCCGGCCCAGCCGCCGAGCGAGGCGCCCGCCGCGGTGATCGCGACCTCGCGCCAGTGGACGTCGGGCGAGAACACGAAAATCGCGACCGCCGAGGCGTTCATCACGCCGGCGAGCACGTTCTTGGTCGCGCCGGCGCTGCGCACGCCCTGCCCGGCCATGCCGAGCGCGGCCAGCATGAGAAAGCCGATCCCGCCGCCGAAATAGCCGCCGTAGGCCGAGATCAGGAATTGCCCGAGCGCGGCGATCCGGCGCGAAGGCGCCGCCTCGCCGGGCGCCGGCGGCCGGCGCAAGAAGCTGCCCCAGGCGAACAGGGCGGTCGCGAACAGCACCAGCCAGGGCACGAGCCGGGCGAAGAAGTCGGACGGCGTGGCGAGCAGGATCGCGGCGCCGACCGCCCCGCCGGCGAGGCTGATGGCGACCAGCGCCCGGAACGACAGGTCGGGCAGGCCGGCGGCGCCCGCCCGCCCGGTATAGCCGGTGACGAGCTGGGCGGGGAACAGCGCGACCGTGGAGGTGATGTTGGCGGCGCGCGCGTCCATGCCGGTCAGGATCAGCGCCGGCAGGGTCACGAACGACCCGCCGCCGGCGAGCGCGTTCTGCGCGCCCGCCCAGAGCGCGGCGAAGAACAGGGCCAGGAGGATCAGCGCCGCATTCCCTTTCTCGGCGCCGACGCCGGCCCCGGGCGCCGGAGCCTGCGCACGCCGTCTTCGGCCTATTCGTTCGGGCGCTCCCGGCGCCCGTCGAGCCCGTCGAGGAAGGCGAGCGCGCCCGCCTTGAACACCCTGTCGCCGACCGCCAGGTTATGGTCGCGGTCCGGGATCGCCAGCGCCTCGCCGCGCGGGAACAAAGCCGCCAGGACCCCGGGGTCGCCGGCGACTTCGTCCCTCGTCCCGACCGCGACCAGCGTCGGGCATTCGATCCGCCCGACCTGCGCCCGCGTCAGGCTCTGGCGCGATCCGCGGATGCAGGCGGCCAGGGCGGCCAGATCGCCGCGGTTGCGGTCGGCGAAGGCGCGGAACATGCGCTGCATGGGATCGACGAGATCGGCGAGCGAGGCGGCCTCCATCGCATCGGCGATCCCGAGCGGCAGGCCGACGCCGTCGACGAGATGGTCGCCGAGACCGCCGAGGATCAGCGCGCGCACGCGCCCTGGCTGGTCGAGCGCCAGATGGGCGCCGATCCGGGCGCCCATCGAATAGCCCATGACGTCGGCGCGCGCGACGCCCAGATGATCGAGCAGATTGCGCGCGTCGGCCGCCATCGCCGAGGCATGATAGGCCTCGGGCGCGTAGAGCTTCTCGCTGGCGCCATGGCCGCGATTGTCGAACGCGATCGTCCGCCGGCCGGCGCGGGTCAGCGTCTCGACCCAGCGCGGATCGATCCAGTTGATCCGCGCGCTCGAGGCGAAACCGTGGATCAGCAGGATCGGCGCTGCGCGGTCCAGCCCCGCCGCCGGCGCGTCGAGATAGGCGATCCGCACGCCATCCGACGAGAACTCCTCCACGCGACGCTCCTCTCGCATGACGGCGTCAGCTTACGCGGCCGGGGGCCGCCCGGACAAGGCCGGTCGCGGCGCGGGCGGCGATTCGCAGCGCTCCAGCCGGAGTATTGTCGCGATGAAAGCCGGCGAATCGCCCGGCCGGCGAGCCCGCGCGCGCCGCCGCTCAGCCCCGGCGGCGCAGCGCGTCGACCAGCAGCGCGAACGCCGCCGAGGGCTGGCGTCGGCTCGGATAATAAAGGTGATAGCCCGGGAACGGCGGGCACCAGCCCTCCAGCACCCGGATCAGCCGGCCGTCGGCGACCAGGGCCTCGACCTGATCCTCGAGCACGCAGGCGAGGCCGAAACCGGCGGTCGCGGCGCGAATGGTCATCGGCGGGTCGTTGAACGCCAGCTGGCCTTCCACGCGCACCCGCAGCGCGCGCCCGCCCCTCTCCAGCTCCCAGGCGTAGAAGCCGCCGGCGGTCGGCAGGCGCAGGTTGATGCAGCGGTGTTCGGAAAGGTCCCGCGGCGTGCGCGGCTTCGGCCGCGCGGCGAAATAGGCGGGCGCGCCGACCACCGCCATCCGCAGATCCGGCCCGATCCGGACCGCGACCATGTCCTTGGCGACCAGCTCGCCGATCCGGACCCCGGCGTCGAAGCGCTCGCCGACGATGTCGGTCAGCCCCGGTTCGATGGCGAGTTCGACCTGGATGTCGGGATAGTCCGGCAGCAGTTTTTCCAGAACCGGCCAGATGACGCTGTGCGCCGCATGTTCGGACGCGGCGATGCGGATCGCGCCGGCCGGCCGGTCGCGCAACTCGCCGAGCGCGGCGAGTTCGGCGGCTATGCCCTCCAGCGCCGGCCCGAGCGTCTTCAGCAGCCGCTCGCCCGCGGCGGTCGGCGCGACGCGCCGGGTCGTGCGGGTCAGCAGGCGAACCCCGAGCCGCCCTTCCAGCCGCCGCATCGTATAGCTCAGCGCCGACTGCGAGGTTCCGAGCCTGGCGGCGGCGCGGGTGAAGCTCTCCGCCTCGGCGACCGCGAGAAAGGCGTTGAGATCGACCAGCTCCTCGCGGCGCATTGATGAACTCCCGATATCGCTGCTTGCCGTTCTTAGCCGCTAATCGCCGGCGGGCGCAGCTCTTAAGTTTGCGCGATGGCCGGCCGCTCCGCGCGCCGGCTGAGGCGAGGAGACGACGATGGACATCATTCGCAGCGGCGCGCAGCCTTCGGCGCGGGGGCCGGAGGCTTGGTTCACCGGCACGGTGAGGATCGACGCCCCGTTCAGCGGCAAGGGCGAGGCCCGCGTCGGCGGCGCGACGGTCACGTTCGAGCCGGGCGCGCGGACCGCCTGGCACACCCATCCGCTCGGCCAGACGCTGCTGGTCATCGCCGGCCTCGGCCGCGCCCAGCGCGAGGGCGGCCCGATCGAGGCGATCCGGCCGGGCGACATCGTCTGGTTCGCGCCGGGCGAGAAGCACTGGCACGGCGCCGCGCCGCATTGCGCGATGACCCATGTCGCGATCGCCGAGAAGCTCGACGGCAAGGCGGTCGACTGGCTGGAGAAGGTCAGCGACGAGCAGTACGGGGCCGAGCGGGAGGTGGGGTGAGCGCGCGGACGGAACGATGGCCGCTCGGCGAAGACGAGCGGCGCTGGCCATTGACTTGGAAACGAAGCCGGCCTCGCGGCCACCCCCTTCGCCCGGCGATCCAGAGCTGCGGGCCGCGGCGCTGTTTCCGAGCCTTTACCGGTCAGACAACGCTGGCGCTCCCCTGGGATCGTCCCGCGCGAATGCGTCCTTGCAGGATTCCTCGTCGAACGCGACCGGCTGGCGGGCCGGCGTCGACGACTCCAATGGCTTGCTCGCCGAGCCCGACGGCAGACAGCGGGCCAGAAGATGCGACAATTGCCAGCGGCTCAGCGGCTTGATCGCCACCTCGACCATTCCCGCCTGGAGGGCGCGCTCGCGCTGGCGCTCGGTCACGTCGGCGGTCAAGCCGACGATCGGCAAGCCCCGCAGACGCGGATCGGGGTCGGCGCGGATCGCCCGTGTCAGGGCGATCCCGTCCATCCTGGCCATGTGGCAGTCCGTCAACACGAGGTCGAATTGGCTCGCACGAAGCATTTGCAGCGCCGTCTCGCCGTTTTCGGCCGCCTCCGCGCTTACCCCGAGGCGTTCGAGTTGCCGCATGGTGAGCCAGCGGATCGAGGCGTCGTCGTCGACCACGAGCAACTTCAAACCCTCGGCCATGACGACGGGTTCGGGCTCGGCGTCCCTCTCTTCGGCGATGTCGGCCGCCTCAGCCGGCCGAAGCGGCAGGCGCAGGACGAAAACGCTTCCCTGGCCAAGAACGCTGGTCGCCTCCAGGGTTCCCCCCAACAACTGAGCCAGTCGGGAGGAAATGCTGAGCCCGAGCCCGGTGCCGCCGAAGTCGCGCGTCGTTGACGCGTCGGCCTGGACGAACGGCTCGAACAGTCGGTCCAGCACCGCCTCGGTCATGCCGATGCCGCTGTCACGCACGGTGAATCTCATCCGGGCGATCGACTCCGTCGGGTCCCTCTCGACGTTCAAATGAATCCTGCCGGCGAACGTGAACTTGACCGCGTTCGAAAGCAGGTTGTTGACGATCTGCCGCAGTCGAAGCGGATCGACGGAAACGCAATCGGGCATCTCGGGATCGAAGCGCACCATCAACTCGACGCCCTTGCGCGCCGCCTGCAGCTTGTGCGGCTCCGCGACCGCGCCGAGCAGGTTGCGAAGGCCGACCGGCTCGGGGGCGATCGAGAGAGCGGCGGCCTCGACTTTCGAGAAGTTGAGGATGTCGTTGAGCACCGCCAGCAGCGAAGTCGCGGAATCGTGCGCGATGCGCGCCATCTGGAGCTGTTCCGGCGCCAGCCTGGATTCACGCAGAAGATCGATGACCCCGAGGAGGCCGCTGAGCGGCGAGCGGATTTCATGGCTCATCGTCGCCAGGAAATCGCTCTTGACCCGCGTCAGGCGTTCGGCGTTCCGCCGCGCGGCCTCGAGCGCCGTTTTCGCGGAAAAGTCCTTGCGCAAGACGAACTCGCGCCACCACCCGATCACGACCGCGAGGACGAACGAAGTGACGACGTGGTACGACCAATATCCGAACATCCTCCAGTCCGGGCCGAATACGAGCGCCAATATGGACTCGAACGCGAGAAGAATGATCGCGCCGGAAACGAAGGCGTAATTGAATTGCACGCCCAGTATGACGAAGCAATAAAACTCGAGAAAGACGAAGTTGAGTATCCCGACCCAGGACCTGATCCCCATTCCGCCCTGCCGGTCGATGACGACCAGCACCCAGAACAAGCTGAACGCGATCAGGGCAATGTATGCGGCCATGGCGGGCTGCCAGTGCTTTCGGACGGACGGACTGAACGAACATGCCAGTCCTAGCAAGAGGAGCGGGATGCAGAGTTCGACGCGATAGTTGTTCTCTGATGCGTTCGGGAAGGCGAGAAAATCAGCGAGGAAATCGCCGAATATCAGTACAAGGCCCATGGCGAGGCTGACTTGGGCGTAGTGATAATAATAATTATTGTAGTATCGAACGAAGTCAATTTCTTCTGCTGGATCGGTGAAAGACAGCATTGGTCGCAAGGGCAGTGTCGTGACAGGCACAATATTTTCCTCGCTCATCGCGTCTTAATTTTTCTGAAAACAAGATCTTTGTCCATGATAATGCCCTATTATTATTGAGCTAATCCCGATTTATGAATCAAGTCTGGTAATCCATTGTGCGCGATCGCGTGCCGTTGGACGGCGGGATCCCGATGAAAAATGCACGATGAGCATGTTGCGGAAAGTCTTACATCCGGTTAAGCGCGCCGACATTTGTTGAGCCATCGCGGCCGCGACCAGCGCGCCATGCGGCCGGATTGCGCCGGGCGCGCGGCGAGGCGCCGCATCGCTCACGGATCCCTGGGAAGCGCGACCTTGTCCCGCTCGACGATCGCCTTGAATCCGTCGCTCGCCGCGTGGAGGTCGACGATGTCCACCCGATAGGGAATATCCGACTCGTCGAAGCCCTCCGCGAGGTCGAGGCTTTCGCGGCGGGTCAGCGAGCGCCCGAGATCGATCGCGAGATCGAGGTCGGACGTGCGCCGCGCCCGGCCCGTCGCGCGCGACCCGAACACGAACGCTCGGGCCGTCGGCGGCAGGCAGGCGGCGAGGATCGATCGCCTCGTCGAGCCGGGCGATCGCGTTTTTCAGCGACGAAAGGTCCAATCCGGCGCTCATCCCGCGCGAAGCTCCCGTCCTTTGCGTCGCCCGGCGGTTCAATAAGCTTCGCCCGACTGGCAATCGCGCCCCGGCCCGCGAAGAAGCATGCCGCCGGCCCGCTCCCCGTCCCGGCGCCGCCCGTCCGGGCAGGCTGGACGGCCGCCGCGGCTTGCGGCACTCTCGACCGCGCGATCGGGCGCGCCGGGGGGCCGAACCTGCGCCCTTGCGGCCTTGCCGGCCGGACCCCGCGGCGCGAGGACCGTGGAAGGATACCCCTGGGATGCATTCGATAAACCGCACCGCGCTCGTCGCGGCCATGACCTTCGTCGCCGGAATGGCGGGGCTGATGACCCAATGGGCGCTTCCCGCCCAGTATCTGACGGATTCGCGCGGCGCGATCGGCTCCGTCGTCGGCCTCGTCACGCTGCTGCTCGCGCTGGTCCTCGGGCTGCTGATCTGGGCGAGCTACGGCGTGTTCGCGACCCAGCAGTCCGAGGCGCAGGCGCTCGGGCCCTCGGTGCTCCAACTCGACTTCAGCTTCGAGCAATATGGTCCGGAGGCGACGCCCGGCCGCGTGCTGCTGAAGGAGGAGACGCTGCGCGCGCGCGACCGGTTCTTCGGCGGCGCCGACCATATCCCCAAGGCTTTCACCTACGCCCAGTCGCGTGCGGACATGCTGGCGATGAGCGGCTTCTTCGGCGCGCTCGCGCCGGCGACCGACGCGCAGCGCGAACTTCTCGGCACGATGAAGGCGCTATGGTCGTCGATCATGCAGACGCAGATATTGATGTCGCGCCAGCTCGCCAATCCGGTGCCCGAACTGCTGCTGATCGTGGTGCTGAGCTGGTCCGCGCTGCTGTTCTACGGCTTCGGCCTGCTCGCCAATTTCACGCCGATCACCGTCGTCGCCGAGGCGCTCGGCGCGATCGCGGTGGCGAGCGCGATGTTCCTCATCCTCGAATTCAGCCAGCCCTATTCCGGCGTGTTCCGGCTCAAGCCGACCGGGATCGATCTGGTGCTCGCCGCGCTGGTGACGGGAGACGGGCGGCCGGGCTGAACCGGCCTCGACGCCTGCAGCGGCGCGAAGCTCGGCACGGGATCGCCGCGACCGTCCGTCCCATTGGGCGGCCGACGCCGGCGGCGCGCGAGGCGCGCGGATTTGCCGGCGGCGCCGGAACGGCCTATCTCCGGGCTCAGCCGACCGTCGGCATGGGAGAGCCCGTTGCGCAAAGCCTGGATCGCGGCCGCCCTCGCCCTGGCGGCCGTTCGGCCGATCGCCCCCGCGGCGGCGCAGGACGCGCCCGCCGGCACGCTGGGCGATCTTCGGCGCGACCTCTCGGTCTGCGTCGGGTCGCCGGCCGCGAGCCCCGGCTCGGAGATCACGGTGTTGTTCTCGCTGCGGCGCGACGGATCGCTGCTCGGCCAGCCCCGGATCACCCATTCGACGCTGCTCGGCGATCCCGCCGCGCAGCGCGCCTTCGTCGCCGAGGCGATCGCCGCGTTGGCCAATTGCCTGCCGGCGCGGGTCACCGACGGCCTCGGCGGCGCGATCGCCGGGCGCCTGTTCTCGATCCGCATCGGGCGGCGGCCGCGCGAACCCGAGGCCCTGCGCGATCGCACGGCCGCGGTCGAACGAGCGCGGCCGACCGGCGTCGCGTGGGATGCGGCCCGCCGGGACTTCGTCGGATCACGCGGCGTCGGACTTGTCGAGCGGCTCCCCCGAGGCGCGGGCGACCTGATCGCGCCCGCCGCGCTTGGCGCAATAGAGCGCCCGGTCGGCGAGGAGCACCAGCGCCTCGACCGAACCGTCTGAATCGCCGGGCTCGAGCGCGGCGACGCCGGCGCTGACCGTCACCACGCGCGCCGGCCCGGCCTCGTGTTCGATGGCGAGCGCAAGGACGGCGAGGCGAATGCGCTCGGCCACGACGGCGGCGCCCGCCTCGTCGGTGTCGGGCAGCAGCGCCGCGAATTCCTCGCCGCCATAGCGGGCGACCAGATCGCCCAGCCAGGGCGAGGCGCTCTCGATCGCCCGGGCGACCCGGCGCAGGCACGCGTCGCCCGCCGGATGGCCGAAGCGGTCGTTGAACGCCTTGAAGCGATCGACGTCGATCATGATCATGGCGAGCGGCGAGCGCTCCTCGATCGCGCGCCGATGCTCCCGGCGCAGCGCCACGTCGAAGATGCGGCGATTGGCGAGGCCGGTCAGACCGTCCTGCCCCGCGAGCATTTCGAGGCGCCGGTTGGCCTCGGCGAGCTTGTCCTCGGCCTCCTTGCGGACGGTGACGTCGCGCATCGAGACGATGACGCCGGCCGGCGCGCCGGTCCGCGGATCGCGCAGGATGCGCAGGTGCCCTTCGATCCAGATCCAGACGCCGTCGCGGCGGCGCATGCGGTTGACGGCGACGGCCCGCTCGGCGCGCCCGCTCAGCACCGACTGGAAGGTCTGCACCACGTGGTCGACGTCGTCGGGATGCACCAGGCCGAGCGGCTTGACCCCGAGCATTTCCTCCGGCCCGTAGCCGAGGATGTCGCGGCAGGCCGGCGAGACATACTGGCGCGCGAGATCGAGGTCGTACTGGATCACCGCGTCGGCGCCGTGCTCGGTCAGGTAGCGGTAGCGCGATTCGCTCTCCTTCAGGCGCTGCTCGGCCGCGACGCGCTTGTCGATGTCGCGAACGACGACGAGCCGGGCGGTCTGCCCGTCCTCCTGCCGGATCGTCCGAGAAATGCTTTCGACCCAGACATAGCCGCCATCCTTGCGGCGCATGCGATAGACGAAGGTCGCCGGCGCCTCGCCGACCGCGGCGTTCGGGTCGTCGCCGGCGCGGCCGTCCTCGGGATGCATCGCCTCGGCGGTGCGCATCCCCACCATTTCCTCCGGCTCGAATCCGAGCAGCGTTCGGCAGGCGGGGGATGCGTAGACCCGGCGCCCGTCCGGCCCGAGCAGCATGATGAGATCGGTCGAATTGTCGGCGAGCAGGCGCAGCAGGCGCTCCTTCGCCGCCAGGCGCGCCTGGGCGCGCTCGATCGCCCCCGCCATGTCGCCGAGCGCCGCGCTCAGCGCGCGGAACTCGGCGGCCTGCCAGCGGCCCAGCGCGGCCCGCCCGCGCAGATCGCCCGCGCCGATCCGGTTGGCGGCCGCCACGAGCGAACGGATCGCCCGGAATTGCGTGCAATCGGCGAACAGCCAGGCCGCTGCGGCCGCCAGTACGGCGGTCGCCAGCGCAAGGGTCACCGCGATCGTCAGCTGCCGGTCGGCGCCCGCCAGGATGTCGGCGCGCGGCAGGCCGACTGCGACGATCAACCCGCGGCCGCCGTCGGCGATCAGCGGCGCGAAGCCGAAGATGCCGGGCTTCCCGTCGAGGTCGAGGGTTTCGGCCGCGCCGCCATCCGGATGGGCCATCATCGCCGCCGCGAGCGGCGACCCCGCCACGGAGGTCCCGACAGATCCGGCCTGACCCGAAGACCGCGCCAGAATCGTCGCGCGGCGGGCGTCGATGAGCGACAGGGTCGCATCCGCCGGTCGTTCGAAGTCCCAGGCATGCCGCGCCGCCCAGTCGAGGTCGACGCCGACAAAGGCGATGAAAGGGGCTCCGGCGTCCGGCCCCCGGCGGCCGAGCCGGCGCTGTATTTGCCGACGACGACGCTCGCGCGGTCGCCGGCCCGCGCGGCGGCGAGCAGCTCGGCGTCGCCAAAGGGCCGCGGTTCCGCGGGCGTGCTGAGGCAGTAGATCACGCCGCCGGAATCGACGAGGCCGAGGGAGTCGAACTGCGGGTGGTCCGCGCCGATCCCCGCCAGGGCGGCGTGGCAATCGTCCGGATTGGTCAGCGTCGCCCGCGGAACGCTGCGGAGCGCGGACAGCACGGCGCGGGCGGCCAGGAAGCCGTCGTCCTGCCGCTGGGCGCCGAAGCGGGCGAGATCCAGCGCATGGGTGGCGGCGGATTCGAGAATCATCCGACGGTTCTCGATCGCGCCGAACAACAGCAGCGCGAGCAGCGGAAGGATCGCGATCAGGACGACCAGCGACAATTGCGCCCTGACGCCGATCCCGACGCCCGAGCGCGAACTCGTTCGAATTCGCTCCAGACCGTCCATCGGCGTTCCTGGTTGGTGGGCTCGATGGGGAATCCACCACGAAACAATCAAGAGAGCGTAAACCGTACCGGCGCCTGGCGGCCGAAGGCGGCCGATTATTATGAACCTTCGCGATCCCCCCCGGTTATAAGTCCATGAAACAGCCCCCTTTCTCCGGCCCGCCCGCGGTTCTCGTCGTCGAGGACGAGGAGATCATCCGCCTGGACGCGGTCGACCTCGTCAAGGACGCGGGCTTCGAGGCCTACGAGGCGTCCGATTCCGACGAGGCGCTGCGGCTGCTCGAAGCGCATCGGGACATCGGGATCCTGTTCACCGACGTGGACATCCCGGGCTCGATGGACGGGTTGACGCTCGCCCACGCCGCGCGCCGCCGGTGGCCGCCCATGCGCATCATCGTCGCCTCCGGCAAGCTCAGCCTGCGCGAGCCGGATCTGCCCGCCGAGAGCGCCTTCTTCGGCAAGCCCTACCGGCCGGCGCAGATCCTCGGCAAGCTGCAGGAGATGGCGCGGCGGGTCGTTCGCGCCTGAACCGGCCGGACCCGCGGCGCCGGACGCCTGAACCGCGTTCAGAGACCCCGACCATCGAAGCGGCGCGCCGGACGCAGCTGGGGCGCGCGAATCGCGACCAGTTCGCGCGCGCCGGCGTTGTGGCGCAGTTCGTATCGGCCGGTGTTGCCGAGCGGGATCTCGTCGAACGACATCGGGCGGGCGAAATAAAAGCCTTGGGCGAGCCGGATGCGCGTCGCCGCCTCGAGATAGGCGAGTTCCTCGAAGGTCTCGACGCCCTCGACGATGACGCTCATCCCGAGCCCGGCGCCGAGCGACTCGATCGCCTTCAGCACGCTCTGGCTCCTCGGCCGCGCATGGATCTGGGTGATGAAGGACCGGTCGACCTTGATCTCGTCGGCGGTGATGTCGGCCAGCGCGGACAGCGAGGAATAGCCGACGCCGAAATCGTCGATCGACACCTTCGCGCCGATCTCGCGCAACAACGGGAGGACCTGCGACTGGAACACCCCCTTGGCGAGAAACGCCTCCTCGGTCAGTTCGACCATGAACCGCTCGGGAAAGCCGGTGGCGGCGAAGCCTTCGACGAGCGAAGTCATGAAGCGGATGTCCGCCGCCTGCTTGGCCGCCACATTGATGCTGATCGAGGTGTTCGCGCCGAACGCCTCGTCGATCTTGTCGATCGCCTCGACCGTCTGCGCCAGAACGAGGCGCGTGATGTCGTCCATCAACCCGAGTTGGACCGCGAGGTTGACGAATTCGCCGGGCGCCTGGATGACGCCCTCCTCGTCGCGCCAGCGCAACAGGACCTCGAGGCCGACGACCGCATCGGATCGGAAGTCGACCTTGGGCTGGAAGGCGCAGCACAGCCGGCGGTCGCGGATCGCCAGTCTCAGCCTCTGGTCGACCTTGGCGCGCTCGGCCGCCTTGTCGCCCAGTCCCGGCTCGAAGAAGTTCACCCCGCCCTTCGACGCGCCCTTGATGCGATACATCGCCGTATCGGCGTTGGCGCGTAGCGCCTGATGATCGCGGCCGTGCATCGGGAACAGGCTGACGCCGATCGAGGCCGAGCTGAAGATTTCGTGCCCGTCGATGAAGAAGGGCTCCTTGAGCCGCTCGGAGAGCCGCTCGACGTCGGCGTTCAGCCGCTCGAGCGAGCCGATCGGGCTGATCAGCAGCACGAACTCGTCGCCGCCGACGCGCGCCAGCAGATCCGAGGCGCGAATGAGTCCGCCGATGCGATGGGCGATCTTCACCAGCAGGCCGTCGCCGACCGAATGGCCGTAATAGTCGTTGATGTGCTTGAAATTGTCGATGTCGATGAAGGCCAGCGCGAATTTCGTCTCCTCAGGGGCCCCCTCGATCAGATCCCGGACTCCGTTCTCGAACAGGCTGCGGTTGGGCAGCTCGGTCAGGCCGTCGAAATAGGCGCGGCGAAACAGGTCGTCTTCCAGGCGCACGCGTTCGGTCACGTCGGTCGAAGTCGTCACGTGGTAGCGGATGCCGCGGACGTACAGGGCGCGGCGGGTGATCTCGATGGTGCGGCCGTCGGCGGCGGTCTGGTGGCGCGTGGCGCATTCCGAGACGGTCGACGGACCGGGGCTCTGCGCGAGTTCGGCCTTCCCCCAGCGATCCGCGCCATGCTCGATCGCGGCGTCGTTGGCGTAGAGCGGCGCGCCGTCGGCGTAAGTGATGGAGAAGCCGACCGGCAGGACGCGAACGATGTCCTCGACCAGCAGCGGGCCGTCGCCCGCCTCCTGCCTCACGCTCTCGTCTTCGTCGTGCGAATCGGTCATCTGCTGTATTTCGCCTTCATCCAATTGCCGGCCGCCGCGTCCGTTCGACCGGGACGGCGAGCCTGCGATCCGCGCGTTTCGCCCGCCCGGCCCCGCCGCCGACAGTCGCCCGCCGTCAGCGCCTGAGAATCTGCGTGCGCAGCTGGTCCAGCCGGACGCCGGGAACCGGGACCTCCTTGAATCCGACCGGCTCCGCGTCGGCCGGGAATTCCTCCTGCCGCGGCTTGTAGCCGAGCGCCGCGCCGCGCCAACGTTCGATCACGCTCCTGATGAACGCCGTGCCCGACGCGGCGTCGATGTTCGAGGCCGACCGGCCGACCGCTTCGCTCATCGGCAGCAGACGCGCGGGCAGGGTCTTGAAGGTCATGCGGGCGGGCATCGGGACGCCTTCGCCGAAGCCGACCACCTCGCGCGTCGCCAGCGAGGGCACGAAGGCGAGCAGATTGGCCGCCGCGTCCGAAACGGCCGAGCGCAGCAGCGCCTGATCGAGGTCGTTGGCCATGCGCATCGCGAACAGCGTGCTGCATTGCGAGATGATGGTGGGATCGAGTTCCGCCGGCCGTTGGGTGACCAGTCCGAGAAACACGCCGTATTTCCGGCCCTCCTTGGCGATGCGCAGCAGCGCGCGGCGCGCCGGGGCGAAGCCGGTCGAAGGGTCGGCGGAGGCGAAGCGGTGCGCTTCCTCGCAAACGAACAGCAGCGGGATCGCGCCGTCGCTCCACATGCCGAAGTCGAACGCGAGCCGGCAGAGCGCGCAGACGACCGCGTCGACCACTTCCACGGGCAGTCCCGCCAGCTGCATGATCGTGATCGGCTTGCCGTTCGGCACCAGCCTGAACAGCTGGGTCAGCAGCTCCGGCATCGTGTCGCCGCCGACGTTCGCGTTCTCGAACATGAAGGCGTAGCGCGGATCGTTCCTGATCGTCTCGATCCGGGTGATCAGGCGATGGTAGTTCATCCGCGAGGAGCGGTTCTCGAGCTTGCCCATCCGCTCGTCGATCAGCCCGATCAGATCCTGCAGCAGATAGGGCACCGGCGTGTCCACCGTGTAGCCCGCGTTCTTGGCGTCGACCTTGCGCAGCGCCATCCGGTCGGCCGAGACCGGGAGCTTGTGCTGGAGGTACATGCCCTTGGCGTAGGGGATGAGCTCGGCGAGGATCGCGATCTCGTCCTCGACGGCGGGGCGGCCGGTGTAGATGACGTCGACGATCTCGTCGAAATTGAACAGCCAGAACGGCAGTTTGAGGTTGCCGGGGTTCATCACGTTGGCGCGGGCGCCGAAGCAGCGTCCGTATTCGTTGTGGCCGTCGAGCATGAAGATGCGCAGGTTGGGCCGCGCGTAGAGGATTTCGCCCAGAATCACCGCCACGCCGCTCGACTTGCCGACGCCGGTCGAGCCGAGGATGGCGAAATGCTTGCTGAGGAGATTGTCGACGTCGATGAACGCCGGAATCGATTCGTCCTGATGGAGATGGCCGATGTTGATCGCGTTCGCGCTCGAGGCCTTGTAGATCAGCCTCAGTTCGTCCTTGCCGATCAGCGCGGCGGTGTCGCCGATCGCCGGATATTCGGTCACGCCGCGCCGAAAGCTTTCGACGCCCGCCTCGTCGCGCCGGATTTCGCCCATGAGATCGATCCGCGCGACGGCGCCGTAGCGATGGCCGTAGACGCTGTCGGCGTCATGCACGCCGTCGGCGCTGTTGACCGAGACTTCGGTGACCATCCCGATCAATCGGCGCTTGCCGGCGCGGATGGCGAGAAACTTGCCGACGGTGGCGCGCGCCTCGTCGTTGCGCGACGGACTCGGCAGGCCGACCTGGGCCTCCGATCCGCGGACCGAAAGGATGTGGCCGAGGTGTTCGATCGAGTTATCCGCGCCGGGATTTTTCTTATCCAAATGCTGGTAAGTCAAGCGCACACCATGCTTTCACGGACTTTACGAAATCACGGCGGAATTTGAGCTTCAATCCCTTACAAAAGGCCAAATACGGCGCGGTTCGAGCGAAGACGGTTAATGCCGGCTTTACACGAATCGGCCATTGTCGGCATGATCGCGCGCTCGTCCGAGACCGCCCGATCCCGCGCCTGGAGAAAGGTCCGAAATGTCGCTCCATCCCGCCCTCGCCGCCGGCCGCGCCGCGGTGGTCACCGGCGCCGCCAGCGGCATCGGCCTCGCCGCCGCCGGCAAGCTCGCCGAACTCGGCATGAAGCTCTGCCTCGCCGACGTCGACGCCGCCGCGCTCGCGCGCGCCGAGGCCGAGATCGCGCGCCGCGCCGGGCGGCCGGGCGACGTCATCGCGGTGGTCGCCGACGTCAGCCGGCGCGAGCACGTGCAGCGCCTGAAGGATCGCGCCTACGAGGCGTTCGGCGCGGTTGCGTTCCTGATGAACAACGCCGGCGTCGAGGGCGGCGGCGCCCTGCTGGGCGATCCGGCGCGCTGGCGGGCGATTCTCGACGTCAACCTGTGGGGCGTCGTCCACGGCGTCCAGATATTCGCGCCGGCGATGATCGCGCAAGGGACGCCCGGCGCGATCGTCTGCACCGGCTCGAAACAGGGCATCACCTGCCCGCCGGGCGAGACCGCCTACAATGTTTCGAAAGCCGGGGTCAAGGTCGTCGCCGAGGCGCTCGCCCACGAGCTGCGCAACATCGAGGGCTGCGCGGTCACCGCGCATTTGCTGATCCCCGGCTTCACCTTCACCGGCTTCACCAGGGTCCATGTCGCGCAGAAGCCCGCGGCGGCCTGGACGCCCGAGCAGGTGATCGACTTCATGCTGCCGGCGATGGCGGCCGGCGACTTCTACATCCTGTGTCCCGACAACGACGTGACCCGCGCGCTCGACGAGCGCCGAATCCTCTGGGCGGCGCAGGACGTGATCCTGAACCGGCCGGCCCTGTCGCGCTGGCATCCCGATTTCAGCCAGGCCTTCGCCGAATTCGCCGCGGGCGGCCGCCAGGGGGCGCCGCTCAGCGATTGACGGCGGTGACGATCCAGATCGCGGCGCCGAGCGGAACGCGCCCGCCCCGCTGGAACGGCGCCAGCGCGGCGCGGATCGCGGCGGCCGCGGCCGCGCGGGCCTCCGCCGGCTGGTCTTCCAGCGCGCGGCTCGCCGGTCCGATCGCCAGGGCGCCTTCGACCGCGGCGTCCAGGCCGCGGCCGACCGCGATGTCGAGGGTCAGATCGACGGGATGCGCGGCGAATTCCGAAAATCCCGCCTCGCCCAGCACGCGCTCGACCCGCTCCCGACTCGCGAACGCGAACGGCCCGGGAGCTTCCGGGCCCAGTTCGGGCAGGCGCGGCGCGAACTTGCAGGCCTCCCGGAGCGGCGCCATCAGCCAGGGATTCAGGCGCGGCTCGCGCCAGCACGCCAAGGCGACGCGTCCGCCAGGGCGCAGGCCTGCGCGCATGTTGGCGAACGCGGCCGCGGGGTCGGCGAAGAACATCACGCCGAAGCGCGACATGAGGAGATCGGCCCACCCCGGCGGGAACGGATAGATCGTGGCGTCGCCGGCGACGAAGCTCGCCGGCGCGCCGGCCGGCGTCCGGGCGCGTGCGCGCGCGAGCATCTCCTCGGACAGATCGAGACCCAACGCCGCCCCGTCCGGTCCGGCGCGCCGCGCCGCCTCGAGCGTCGTCGCGCCGCAGCCGCAGCCGATGTCGAGGATCCGCTCGCCCGGCGCGATCGCCGCCCGCTCGAACAGCGCTTGGGAAGCCGGGGCCAGCACGGCGTCCTGAAGCTCCTGCCGGTCCGTCCACTGGCGTCCGCCCGGCCCGTTCCAGTAGGCGGCCTGGTCGGCGTTCCGATCGTCGGAGAGTGGCGATCCCATCGGCGGCCTCGTCCTGCGATCGCCCCGTTCGGGGCCGGGTCCGCGGAGCCTAGACCGGGAGAGCGGACGGCGCCAGTCGCGACCAGGGGCCGGGCGCGGCGGGCCGCTTGGGCCGCAACCCGATTGCCGAAGCGTGGCGCGAGCGGCCGTCGACCGTTTTTTGGTGGTCGAGCGACAAATGGTCGGGCAACCGCTCTCCCACCGGGCGGCTAGCGCGCGTAGAGCCCTTCCAACTCGTCGCGCAGCGCCTTCTTCTGCACCTTGCCCATCGCGTTGCGCGGCAACGCCGTCTTGAAGAACACCCGCTTGGGCAGCTTGTAGCGCGCGAGCCGCCGCTCGAGCGCCGCGAGCACTGCGGCCTCGGAGAGGATCGCGTTCGACTCGGGCACGACGACGGCGGTGACGCCCTCGCCGAAGTCGGGATGCGGCAGGCCGATCACGGCGCTCTCGCTCACCCCGTCGAGCGCGTCGATCTCCGCCTCGACCTCGACCGGATAGACGTTGAAGCCGCCCGAAATGATGAGATCCTTGGCGCGACCGACGATCTGGACATAGCCGCGCTCGTCGATGCGCGCGAGATCGCCGGTGATGAAATGGCCGTCGGGCCGGAATTCCTCGGCCGTCTTCCCGGGCATCAGCCAATAGCCCGAGAACACGTTCGGCCCCTTGACCTCGATGACGCCGATCTCGCCGTCCGGCAGGGGGCGCCCCGTCTCGGGCTCGGCGATGCGGAGGCTGACGCCGGGCAGAGCGAACCCGACCGTTCCGGCGCGACGCTCGCCGTCATAGGGGTTCGACGCGATCATGCTGGTCTCGGTCATGCCGTAGCGCTCGAGGATCGCATGGCCGGTCTTCGCGCGCCAGGCCGCGTGGGTCTCGGCGAGCAGCGGCGCCGAGCCCGAGACGAACAGGCGCATGTGGGCGGTGGATTCGCGGGTGACGCCGGGATGGTCGACGAGGCGGACGTAGAAGGTCGGCACGCCCATCAGGCTGGTCGCGCGCGGCAGCGCCGCGACGATCGCGTCGGCGTCGAACCGCGGCTGGAAGATCATCGTCGCCCCGCTCAGCAGCGCGACGTTGGTGGCCACGAACAGCCCATGGGTGTGGAACACCGGCAGCGCGTGGATCAGCACGTCGGCGCTGGTGAAGCGCCAGACCTCGATCAGCGCGAGCGCGTTGGAGCCGAGATTGTCATGGGTCAGCATCGCGCCCTTGGAGCGCCCGGTCGTCCCCGAGGTGTAGAGGATGGCGGCGAGATCGGACCCGGCGCGCGCAACCGTCTCGAACATGACAGCGGATTCGCCGAGGCGCTCGCCGAAGCTGCCGTCCCGGCGCGCGCCGAGGCTCTCGACCGCGGGCGCCCCGAGCCGGGCCGCCAGCGCGCGCACCGCCTCGAGGCTCTCCGGCCGGCACAGGACCAGCGCCGGCCTCGCGTCGGCGAGGAAATATTCGAGTTCGGCGAGCGTATAGGCGGGGTTGAGCGGCAGCAGCGCGGCGCCGGCGCGCAGGCAGGCGAGCATCAGCACGATCATGTCGGGCGACTTGTCGAGCTGCGCGGCGACGCGGTCGCCGGGCGCGACGCCGAGCGCGACCAGCGCATTGGCCGCGCATCCCGCGCGCGCGAACAGATCCCCGTAGGACAGCGAAAGCCCGTCCTGCGCCTCGATCGCGATTTTTTCGGCCGCCGGCGCGCGGGCGCGGATGAGATCGTAGAGATTGCCCGACATCAGGATTCGGCGCTCCGGCTCGCGGGCGAATCCTGCGCGCTCTCGCGCAGTCGGGCGCGCGCGAGCTTGCGCACCGCCTGGGACGCGACGACCTCGTTCTTGTTGGCGAAGGCCTCGTGGTTCTCCTCGATTTCGTCGAGATCGTAGAGATAGTTGACCATCAGGCCGTGCGACTGCCCCAGGGCGGTCTGCGATAGATCGCCGAACGGATCGATCCGCTCGAGCCGCGCGCCATTGCCGAGATGGAACCGCGCGACGGGATCGACGATCCGCCCCGAGGGGGTGCGCGCGACGAGAAAGTAATGCGCCGCGAGCGGAACCAGGACGCGCTCCAGCGCGGCGCGCGCGGCGGCCTTGGTCCACCAGTTCGGCCTGTCGAGCAGCGCCAGCGCGCGCCGCGCCGGCGCCGAAATGGCGGAGGACGCGCCATCCGCGCCCTCGCGCGCGAGCCAGGCGGCGAAGCCGGGGACCGGCGACAGCGTGACGAAATTGGTCAGGCGCGGCCATTCGCGCTTCAGCTCCTCGACCACCTGCTTGATGAGGAAGTTGCCGAAGCTGACGCGCGAAAGGCCGCGCTGCGCGTTCGAGATCGAATAGAACACCGCCGTCGTCGCGCTGTGCGGCGCGAGTTCGACCCGGTCGGGCGCCAGCAGAGGCGCGATCGCCGCGGGGATCGAATCGGTCAGCGCGACCTCGACGAAGATCAGCGGTTCGTCGCCGAGCGCCGGATGGAAGAATCCGTAGAGGCGGCGGTCGGGCGGCTCGAGCCGACGGCGCAGATCGTCCCAGCCGTGGATCGCATGGACCGCCTCGTAGCGGATGATCTTGTCGAGGATGTTGGCGGGCGTCGTCCAGTCGATCCGGCGCAGCACGAGGAATCCCCGGTTGAACCAGGAGGCGAACAGGTGGACGAAATCGGCGTCGAGCGCGGCGAGCGCCGGATTGCCCTGCGAAGCCTCGATCATGTCCTCGCGCATGCGCACCAGCGCGAGCGTGGCGCCGGGCGCGTGATTGAGCCGGCGCAGCAGTTCCTGGCGGCGCGGCTCGGCCTTCTCCCGCAGCGCGGCGGCCGTGCGATCGTCGGGATCGGCGAGAAACGCCCGCGCGGCCTCCGCGAGGGCGTCGAGGTCGGGGCCGAACCGGGACGCCGCGGTCGCGAGGAATTCGAGCCGCTGCGCGGGGCCCAGCGCGGAATAGTCGGCGAGGATCGCGGCGGCGAGCGCCATGCCCGAGGCCTCGCCGCGCCCGGTCAGCAGCTTGCCCGCGCTCGCCACCACGCGCTCGACGCTCGCGGGCGCGGCGCGGCGATAGCGGACCAGCGCGCGCCCGCGGTCGGCGACCGTCTGCAGCAGGCCCGAAAAGAACGCGACGTTGGTCGAGGTCTCGGTCACGCGGCTCCCCTCGCATTCGGCCCGACGCCGCATAGCATAGAAGGCGCCGCGGCGCGGTCAAAGCCGACGCGCCGGCGCCCGATTCTCCACGCGGAAATCATTTGTGAAGAAAATGTGACAGAAATTCCTCAACGCGCTCAAACATGATACCCCGGGGGCGCAAACAGGCCTAGGATTCGCCGCGACGGGCGCCCAGAACAGAAAAGAAGCCGATGAAGGAAAAGGACCTGCGCGCCGCGATCATCGCCCAGTGCCGCACGCTGAACGCCCTCGGCCTCAACCAGGGCACCTCGGGCAATATTTCGGCGCGGCTCGGCGAGGCGATGCTGATCACGCCGAGCGCGATTCCCTACCACCTGATGCGGCCCGAAATGCTCGCCTCGATGCCGCTCGGCGGCGAATACGGCGCCTGGTCGGGCCGCTACAAGCCCTCGAGCGAATGGCGATTCCATCTCGACATCATGCGCGCGCGCGCCGACGTCGGCGCGATCGTCCATTGCCACGCGACCTACGCGACCGCGCTGGCGATGCTGCACAAGCCGATCCCGGCGGCCCATTACATGATCGCGGCGTTCGGCGGTCCGACCGTGCGATGCACGCCCTACGCGCCCTACGGAACCAAGGAATTGTCGGATCTCGCCGTCGCAGGGCTCGAGGGGCGCAACGGCGTCCTGCTCGGCAATCACGGCATGATCGCGACCGGCGCGACCCTGCCGGAGGCGATGTGGCGCACGGGCGAACTCGAGACCCTGGCGAAAATGTACTATCTCGCGCTGGTCGCCGGCCGGCCGGTCGTCCTGTCCGACGACGAGATCATGCGCACGGTCGAGCGGTTCAAGAGCTACGGGCGCGGGCCGGAGCCCGAGGCGATCGCCGCCGCGCGGCCGAAGAAGGCGCGGGTGAAGAAGAAGATCGGCACGAAAGCCAAGGCCGCCGCGGCCAAGAAGTCGGGCGCCAAGCGGGCGGGCGCCAAGAAGAAGTCGAGCCCGGCGACGCGGGGCCGGCGAGGATGAGGGGATCGACCGTGAAAGCTTGGCTTGCGGCGCTCGTCGCCTTGTTGCTCGCCCAGGCCGCCTGCGGCGCGAGCGCGTTCGAGCGTTCGACGCTGACCGCCGAAGTCGAGGGGACCAGCATCGACGTCTATCTCTACCGGCCGGACGGCGCGGGTCCGTTCCCCCTGATCATCCTCAGCCACGGCAGTCCGCGCAGCCCGCGCGACCGCGCCGGCTTCGGCGCCGGCACGATGCGGGCCCAGGCCGAGGCCTATGCGGCGAGCGGCGTCGCGGTCGCGGTGCCGATCCGGCGCGGCTATGGCGGCAATGGCGAATGGGCGGAAGGCTACGGCGGCTGCGACCATCCCGACTATTACCGCGCCGGGCTCGCCAGCGCGCGCGACCTCGACGCCGCACGCGCCGTCGCCGCCGCGCAGCCCGGCGTCGACGGCTCGCGCATCGTGCTGATGGGCGTTTCGGCCGGCGGCTGGGCGTCGGTCGCCGCCGCGACTTCCGGCGGCGTGCGCGGCGTCGTCAGTTTTGCCGGCGGCCGCGGCTCCAGCGGCCCCGACGAGGTCTGCGGCGAGGACCAGCTCGTCGGCGCGGCGGGCCGCTACGGCGCGGCGAGCCGTGCGCCCGAGCTGTGGATCTACAGCCAGAACGACCATTTCTTCGGGCCGGCGCTCGCCCGCAAGATGTTCGCCGCGTTCACCGGGGCGGGCGGCCGCGCGACCTTCCTGGCCGCCCCGCCCTATGGCGAAGATGGCCACAAATACATCGCCGACATCGGCTCGTGGAAGCCGCAGGTCGATCGCTTCCTGCGCCAGATCGGGTTCCTGGGCGCAGCCGGCGCGAAGCACGGCGCCGGAGGCGGCGCCGATCAGGGCGCGTCGGGCGCGGTGCGCCTCTCGCAGCCGCAATAGCCCCCGGCGCCCTTACGAATTCCTTATGTGGGCGGGCGACATTCGGAATGGCGCTCTTGCGGGCTCGGGCGCTAGCAATGGGACATGACCGGGATGTTCAACAAGCTGGAGTTCGCCGTGCCCGCAACCACGCTCGGCGCGCGCGTCGGCGCCAGAGCGGCGCTCGGACCGGGCGCCCGGCGCCCGACGCTGCGCGAAGTCGCCCAGATCGTCCTGGCGATCCTGTGCCTGGCGACCGCCGCCGTGCTGTTCTTCGGCTGGTTGATGATCGCAAATCCGCCACCGGCGCCGGGCGTCCGCTGCACGACCCTCGGCCGCGGCGGAGCAAGCTGCGCAGGGACGGCCCAGCCAAGCCCCGTCGCTGCGGAGGATTGCCCGATCCCGGGCAAGGGCGCCCGCCTGTGCGGCGGCGCCCGGAAATGAAGGCGACGTCGATTTGGGCGACGCGCGCCCCGGAGCCGGCGAACCGCCCGCCGGACCTCGAGACCCGCGCGATCGCGATCGCGGCGGCCGTCGGGTCGCGCGGGCCGCGACGCGCAGAATCGGATCGATCCGGTTCGACAGCGGCGATCGGCTTGCGTCATGAGCGCAGAGCCGCGATCAGGCCGCAGAGGCTGGGGCGATGACGCTCGCGGGCTGGCTCCCGATCGTCCTCACGCTGGCGCTCGTGCTCGCGGCCGGCCATCCGCTCGGGCGCTTCCTCGCCGACCTGTTCGAAGACAGGCGCACGGTCCTGTCGCCCGTCCTGCGGCCGGTCGAGCGCGTCCTGTACCGGCTCGCCGGCGTGGATCCCGCGGTCGAGCAGGACTGGCTGACCTATGCGCTGTGCATGCTCGCCTTCGCCGGCGGCTGCTTCGTCCTGCTCTACGCGCTGTTGCGGCTGCAGGACGTCCTGCCCCTGAATCCCGGGCATTTCGCCGCCGTGCCGCCCGACCTCGCCTTCAATACCGCGGTCAGCTTCATCACCAACGCCAACTGGCAGGCCTATGGCGGCGAGACGACGATGAGCCTTCTGACCCAGATGCTCGGGCTCACCGCGAACAACTTCCTCGACTCGGCGGTCGCGACCGCGCTCGCGATCGCGGTCATCCGCGGCATGGCCCGCGGCGGCGTGAAGACCATCGGCAATTTCTGGGTCGATCTGACGCGCGCCGCGCTCTACGTGTTCCCGCCGCTGGCGATCCTGGTCGCGCTCGCCTTCGTCGCGCTGGGCGTTCCGCAGACGCTGCAGGGCTCGGTCGAGGCGACGACGCTGGAGGGCGCCCGGCAATCGATTTCGCTCGGCCCGGTCGCCAGCCAGGAGGCGATCAAGCTGATCGGCAGCAACGGCGGCGGCTTTTTCAACGCCAATTCCGCGCATCCGTTCGAGAATCCGAACGTCTGGTCGAACATGCTGCAGGCCTGGTCGATGCTCGTCGTCCCGGTCGGGCTGGTGTTCGCGTTCGGGCGCATGGTCGGCGACCAGCGCCAGGGCCGCGCGCTGCTCTGCGTGATGGGCGTGTTCGTTCTGCTCGGGCTCGCGGCGCTCTACCACGCCGAGGCCTCCGGCAATCCGCTCCTGACCGGGCTCGGCGTCGATCCTGCGCTCGGCAATCTCGAGGGCAAGGACCTGCGCTTCGGCCAGGCGCAGTCGGCCCTGTTCGCGGCGGCGACCACCGGCACCGGCACGGGCGCCGCCAACGCGACCTACGATTCCATGACGCCGGCCGGCGGCGGCGCGGCCCTGTTCTTCCTGCTGATCGGCTGCGTCACGCCCGGCGGCGTCGGAACCGGCCTCTACGACATGCTGCTGATCGCGATCATCGGCGTCTTCATCGCCGGGCTGATGGTCGGCCGCACGCCCGAATATCTCGGCAACAAGATCGAGGTTCGCGAGATGAAGCTGGTGATCTATGCTATCCTGGTCACGCCCCTTTTCATCCTCGGCTTCGCCATGGTCGCCGCAATGGCGAGATTCGCGCTCGACAGCCTCGGCAATTCCGGCCCGCACGGCCTGACCGAGATCGTCTACGCCTATGCCGCGACCGCCTCGGACAATGGCTCGGCGTTCGCCGGCCTCAACGCGAACACGCCCTGGTTCAACGGCTCGACCGGCATCGCCATGCTCGCCGGACGGTTCCTGCACGGCGTCCCCGTGCTCGCGCTCGCCGGCTCGTTCGCGGCCAAGACGCGCGCCGCGCCCTCCGCCGGCACGTTCCCCACGCATGGCCCGCTGTTCGTCGGTCTGCTGGTCGGCGTCATCGTCATCGTCGGACTGCTGACCTATTTTCCGGCGCTCGCGCTCGGGCCGATCGCCGAGCATCTCGAAATGCTCGCCGGCAAGACGTTCTGAGAGAGCGCGGATCGAGGGAGGGCGCGCCATGGAGGAGGAGCCACACGCGGCGACCGTCGAACAGCTCGCCGAGTCGGTGCGGCGGACCGAGGCGATCGCCCTGGCGAATCGCTATGTATTGCGCGAGATCCTGCGCGACCTCGCCGATTCCGCGCGCAACCGCCACGCCTTTCTCGCCGACATGTTCGAGCGGATCGGCGCCCACGCCGACCGGCTGCCGATCGAGTCGCGATCCGATCCGGCGATCGTCGGCGGCCTGTTCCGCGAGGAGCTCGCCAAGTTCTTCGCCGAGGTCGCGCGGCGCCCGACCGGCGCCGGCGGGGAGCGCGACGGCGTCGCGCGGCGGTGACGACCCGCCGCGGCGGCCGCCCTCATCCGGCGGTTTTCCGCCCTG
>JBEKZS010000110.1:0-15394 GCA_049509635.1 Roseiarcus sp. | reverse complement strand
GCGGCGGTCGCCGACCTGCCTGACCCGCCCGCGCTGAGCGACTGGCTCGGGCGCGCCGCCGGCCGTCGGATCGCGACCGCGGCCGGCGCGCTCGCGCTCGACGATCTCGTCGAGGCGACCAGCCTCGGCGAGGCGCTCGGCGCGCTCGCGGGCGCCTCGGTCGTGCTGATGGCGGGCGACCAGCTGAAGACCGCCGCCGCGCTGATCGACCTCGACGGCCGGGCGCGCCGGATCGTGCTGTGCCCGCCCGACCTCGAGCCGCGCCATCTGGCCGCAGTGATCCGCGACGCCGAGGCCGACGCGCTCGTCCATGACGGCGATGCGCCGCCGCCGGCCGGGACCGGCCTCGCGCTGCTGGCGCCATGCCGGCTCGCGCTGACGCCGCGCGCGGCGCCGGCCCGGCGGATCGCGACCGAGTGGGTGCTGACGACCTCCGGGACCAGCGGCGATCCCAAGATGGTCGTCCATACGCTGGCGACGCTGACCGGCGCGATCGCGCCCGAGGCCGCGGACGCGCCGGTGAAGCATTGGGCGACGTTCTACGACATCCGCCGCTACGGCGGCCTGCAGATTTTCCTGCGCGCGCTCGCCGGCCGCGGCTCGCTGACCCTTCGCGCCGCCGGCGAGAGCGTCGACGATTTCCTCGGGCGCGCCGGTCGCGCCGGGGTCACCCATATTTCCGGCACGCCGACGCACTGGCGACTGGTGCTGATGAGCGCGGCGGCGCGCCGGATCGATCCGGCCTACGTGCGGCTCTCCGGCGAAATCGCCGATGCGGCGCTGCTCGACGCGCTGGCGGCGCTCTACCCCCGCGCGCGCGTGGCGCACGCCTTCGCCTCGACCGAAGCGGGCGTCGCGTTCGAGATCGGCGACGGCCGCCCCGGCTTTCCCGCGAGCCTGCTCGGCGAGGCCGGAGGCGGCGTGGCGCTCGATATCGTCGATGGCGCGCTGCGCATCCGCTCGGCGCGCACGGCGCTGCGCTATCTCGGCGCCGGCGCGCCGCCGCTGCGCGACGCCGACGGCTTCGTCGACACCGGCGACCTGATCGCGGAAGGCGAGGGGCGTTGCCGGTTCGTCGGCCGGCGCGGCGGCATCATCAATGTCGGCGGCGCCAAGGTGAGCCCGGAGGAGGTCGAGGCGACGATCAACCTGCATCCGGCCGTGCGCGCCAGCCTGGTGGCGGGGCGGCGCAATCCGATCACCGGCGCGGTGGTCGCCGCGGAGATCGTGCTCGCCGAGGGGGTCGCGGAATACCCGGAACTGCGATCGGAAATTCTCGCCCTGTGCGCCGACCGCCTGGCGCCGTTCAAGGCGCCGGCGCTGATCCGCTTCGTCCCCGCGCTCGCCGTCACCGCGGGCGGAAAGCTGGCCCGCCATGGATAATGTGATCGTCACCGGCGCGAGCCGCGGGATAGGGCTGGCGATCGCGATTAGACTCGCCGCCGCGGGCTACCATGTCGTCGCGGTCGCGCGGCGGCAGAGCGCCGAGCTCGAAGCCGCGATCGAGACCGCCGGCGGCGCGCTGCGCTTCGCCGCGTTCGACCTCGGCGCGATCGACGCCATTCCCGAATTCACCCTCGCGCTGCGCCGCGAGGTCGGCCCGCTCTACGGGCTCGTCAACAATGCCGGGATCGGCACGGCGGGCCTGCTGGCGACCATGCCGACCGCCGACATCGAGGCGCTGCTGCGGCTCAATACGCTGTCGCCGATCGTGCTGACCAAGCATGTCGTGCGCGGCATGATGGCGCAGGGTCGCGGCCGGATCGTCAACCTCGCCTCGGTCGTCGCTTCGACCGGCTACAGCGCCCTCTCCGTCTATGGCGCGAGCAAGGCCGCGATGGTCGGTTTCACCAGGTCGCTGGCGCGCGAGGTGGGGCCGTCCGGAATCACCGTCAACGCGCTCGCCCCTGGATTCGTGGACACCCGGATGACCGGCGGGCTCGACGAGGCGCAACGCGCCCGCATCGCGGCGCGCAGCGCGCTGCGCCGGTTCGCGGAGGCCGAGGACGTCGCGGCGATGGCCGTCCATCTCATCGGCGAGACCGGCCGCAACATCACCGGCGCCGTGATGACGATCGACGCCGGGGCATCCGCGTGAGCGCGTCAGAGTCCGAGCGTCGCCCTGACCGCCGCCGGCCAGCGCGCGGCCTCGACGCCATGGGCGGCGAACAGCGCGAGCGCGAGCCGATCGAGGCCGAAGGCGACGCAGGCGGTATGGGCGATGCCGCCGTCGGCGTCGCGGATCCCCCAGGTCGCGCCGAAATGATCGCGATGGCGGTTGAAGCTCATGCACGCCGTCGGCTGCCCGGCCGAGCGCACGGGAACCAGCAGTTCGAACTTCAGCGCCTGCTGCGCCTGCGCCTTGCCGAGGATGACGCCGCCGCGGCCGAAGAACGGATCGCTCGCCGGCGCGAGGCGGTGAACGAGGCCGAGCGCGTCGGCCATGCCGGCCGCGCGCGCCATCCAGCGGTCGCGGAATCCGCGCGCCGCAGCGGGCGCGCCGATGAAGACGAATTCGCGCATGCGGAACGACTGCAGCCGGTCGATCGCCCGCGACGGTTCGCGGCGGAAGCAGTCGCAGGCGACGTCGAAGACCGACCCGCGGGCGGGGACCAGGCCGGCGGCGGCGGCGATCGGATAGACGGGATAGCAGGCGGCGGGGGCGAGGACGAGATCGTCGGCCGCCAGCGATCCCGTCCAGTCCCGGCCGGACTCGAACCGGCCGACCGCGGCCCCGATCGCCGCTTCGTCGCCGCCGAGCCCGCACACGCAGCCGAGCAGATGGGGAAAGCTGCCGAGATAGCCGGACTTCTCGATCAGCGCGCGCGGGACCACCGGGGGAAAGCGGAGGATTTCGGCGCCGGGCTCGCGATGGCGCGAGATGAAGCCGCCGAGCGCCTCGACCGCCGCCTCGTAGGCCCCGCCGCGCGCATAGACGCCGTCGACGCCGAGCGGCCGGAACAGGGCCTCGAACAGCGCCTCGGGCGTGGCCCGGGGCTCGCCGAGCGATCGTTGCGCCACCGTCATGTGCGGGCTCCGAGCTCAGTGGTCGGAAAGGAAGGCGGGAATCTCAGTCATCATCGCCGCCGCCTGGGTGTCGGCGAGAATACGGTCGTTGTTGATCATGATCGGCGCCGACAGAATGTCCCTGACATAGCGGCCCATCGCGAATTCGCCGTCGTTGCGATAGCCAGCCAGGCCGCAGGCGCGGGTCGCGCCCATCACCACCGCGACCGCCAGTTCGGACGCTTCGACCTTCAGCAGATTCATCGCGACCTGCACGTCGATCGCCGACAGGCTGCGCGGATCGGCGGCATGCCGCTCGAACTTGCGCGCGGCGGCCTGCACCGCGCCGCGCAGCGTCTCCAGCGACAGGCGCGCGCGCGTGAGTTGCGCGGCGGCGGGCGGCGGCGTGCCTTGCGCGGCGCGGGCGGCCTTGCGCGCGAACCGGCGCGCGCGCTCGGCGGCGCCGGCGGCGATGCCGCTCCAGACCGCGCTCCACAGGAGATGCGCGACCGGCATCATCGTCTGGCCGTGGATGCGCTCGTAAGGCTCGGGCAGGACCTGTTCCGCCCCGCCCTGCGCGCGCAGGATGAACCCGGCGCTGCAGGTTCCGCGCATCCCCAGCGTGTCCCAGGACTGGGTGCGCTCGAGCGTATAGTCGTCCTTCAGCAACGCCAGGAGGACCTGGTCGGAGGCGGCGGCGGAATCCGCGCGGCGCGCGGTCGTCACGATTCCGTCGGCGAATTCGCCATAGGATATCACCGAGGCGTCGCGCTCCAGCGCGATGCGGGCGCCGCGCGTCTGGACCGCCGCCGCGCTCGCGCGCAGATTGCCGCCGTTGGCGCCTTCCGTCGTCGAGGACGCCATCAACAGCTGCCGCTCGGCGATCCGCCGCTGCAGGCCTTGCTGCCAGGGGGCGCCGCCGCCGTGGCGCACGAGGCAGGCGACCTTGATCTGATGCATCGCGTAGATCATCGCGCTCGAGGCGCAGGCGGCGCCGAGCGCGTAGCAGACGTCGACGACCTCGGCTACGCCGGCGCCCTCGCCGCCGAGCGCTTCGGGTATGAGTATGCCGAGCAGCCTGGCTTCGCGCAGCGCGCCGATCGCCTCGCCGGGAAAGCGCGCCTCGGAATCGACGGCGTCGGCGGCGCGGGCGGCGATTTCGGCGCAGGCGGCGGCGCGCGCGCGCAGGCTCGGCGCCCCGGCCCGCGCGACCGGCGCGGCGGCGATGGGAAGCCGGCTGATTGTGGCGGACATGAGCCCTGCCTCTCGATTGCGCGGCGCGCCGAACCCCGATCGCCGCGACGGCGGGCGTTTACCATGGCGGCGCCCGATTCCGCGGATCGTCGTCGCCGACGGATCTGCCGGTCGGCGCGCGCCCCTGAAGCAATCGCCGATTTTTCGGCGGAAATCGAGAACGCGCTTGCCCGCTGGTTAATGAAACGTCGCGCCCGCCCGGCGTTTCGAACGCGTCCCGGTTCACCGAAAATTAGCCGGGAGGGTTTATCCAAAGCGTCGGATTCGAGGGAAAAGCCGGCCGGGCCGCGCCGGCGCCGCGCAGGGAGCCGAGACGATGTTGGACCGCATCGACATGACGAGCCGGATTTCGGAACTCGTTCGCCAGGCCGCTCCCGATCAGGCCGGTCTCGCCGCGGCGGGCGCCGATTCCGATCTCTACGATTCCGGCCTCAATTCGATGGCCATGGTCAAGCTCATGCTCTCGGTCGAGGCGGCCTTCGACATCGCGATTCCCGACGCCGATCTCCACCCCGACAATTTCCGCACGATCCACGCGATCGGGGCGCTGGTCGCGCGCCTTCGACAGGACTGAGGCCGGCGAGGGCCGGTCGCCGCCATCCGCCAGAAGGGGGTACTCATCCCCGATCTCTTGTCGCCCGCGCGCGCTATCGTGGTGTCGCGCGAAAGCGTCGCCAGCGACGAGCCGTACGACATCATCCAGGCGAACATCGATTTCCTCGATGCCTTGATCGCGCGCCGCTCGAACGGCGACGAGGTCTCGCGGCAGGCGCTGCTGAGCTACCATGTCGACTTCCACCTCACCCAGTCGAACAATGGCGGCTTCGCACCGACATCGTCTGCGGGATCGACGCCGGCCTAGCCGGGCCGCATCGGCGGCGCAGCGCGCCGGCCCGCGATCGGCGCGCGGGTCGAACGCTTCGAGCGGCTAGCCGGTCGGCTCTCCTGCGACAGTAAGCCGGCTGATCCCGGCAGTGATGGTGTCGGCCGTTCGTCTCCCGCGGGGTTCGATTCGGACCGGCCGTCGGCCGGTTTCGATCGCCGCGCAGCCTGGCTGCGCCCTTCCGTCATCCCTCGTTTTGCCGGATGAATCGGGGAGGCGCTGGCGCCTTGGTCAACGAGACATTGCGCACACGCCGCCAATCGCCGCGCTCCGTTTCACCGAGGATTCAGCGGGAAGAACTATCGATTGGATCGCAATCGAACGACATGCGACCGCGCCGCGTGTCTCAAAGCGGAGTACGATACGATGTTGGACCGTGTCGCCGTGACCGAGCGCCTCGAGGAAATCGTCCGCGAGGCCCAGCCCGCGCTCGGACGGGCCGCGCTCGCTGGCGTCGCCGAACTCGACCTCGACGATTTCCGGTCGATCCGCACGATCGGCGGGTGCGTCGCGCCGCCGCCGCAGGGTTGAGGCGGTCGTGGCCGGCGGCAACACGAACGGCGTTTCGCGTCGCGGCTTCGTGCGGGCGAGCGGAATTGCAGTCGTCGCGCTCATCGCCGGCGACGGCGCGGCGGCAGGCGACCCGCGACTGGGCGCGTGGGCGCGCGGCGACGGCGACGCGCGCGTCATGATGGCCTTCATCGACGGCAAGCTCTGCGCGACGAACACCTGGATCCGGGATTCCCGTTCGGGCGAGAAGGTCGGCGACCGGCTGATTTTCGACGTCAGCCCCGCCGGCGCCGGCGTCTGGTCGGGCACAGCCTATGATCCGCAGAGAAGGATGACGTTTTCGGTCACGCTGCGATTGATCGACGATCAACTGCTCACCGAGGGCTGGATTCTCGGCGGCCTCATCTCGAAGACGGCGCGCTGGACGCGCGCCTGACACTCCGAGCCCCACGCGATCTTGCCCCGTCCCCGGTCGCCGCGAATTCGTCGCGGCCCGTGCGGAGCCGCCGGCGTCACAGCCGGATTGCGCCGCCGATTATTCTCTCGAACGTCGCGCGATCGAGCGCTACATAGCTGTCCCGCGTCCGGTCGAGGAGATAGAGCGGCTCGGCGATGCGGTCGGGATCGAAGCCCTGTTCGGCCAGATGACGCTTTCTATGCTTGAACGTCGCCGTGAATTCGGGCTCCCGCGTCACCCGCAGAAAAACCGGTCGCGCATAGGTCGGCAGCGCACGCACGCCGAGGGCGAGCGCGGCGAGGTCGAGTTCGCCCGCGACCGTCAGCAGCGCCATCGCCGCGCGCCCGTCGGCGCCCGGGACGCCGACGCCGTAGACGACCGCATCGTCGACCCCGGGGCAGCCGCGCAGCGCCGCGGCGACTTCGAGCGTTGCGACGTTCTCGCCTTTCCAGCGGAAGGTGTCGCCGAGCCGGTCGACGAAATGGTAGAAGCCGTCGCCGTCGATACGCATGAGATCGCCGCTGCGCAGATAGGCGTCGCCTGGCGCGAAGACGTCACGCAGGATTTTCGGTTCGTCGTCGGCGCCGCCCGCATAGCCCTCGAAACGCGCGGCGGGATCGGCGCCGATCCGCCCGATCGCCTCGCCGGGCTCGTCGACCGCGCAGGGGATGCAGAAGCCGTCGGCGCCGCGCGCCGGCAGGCCCGCGTCGGGATCGAACCGCACCAGCGCGACCGGCTTGCGCACGCCGAGAAACTCCGGGATCCTGCCGATCGCGCCGACCCTGCCCTCGACGTTGTAGAGCGAGAAATTGCCTTCGGTGGCGGCGTAGAACTCGAGGATGCGCGGAATTGCGAAGCGCCCCTGGAACCGGCGCCACACGTCCGCGCCGAGGCCGTTGCCGCAGACGAGCCGCAGTCGGTGCGCCCGTTCCAGCGGGTGCGGCGGCGCCGCGGCGAGATAGCGGCAGAGTTCGCCGATATATTGGAACAAAGTGCAATCCCAGCGGGCGACGCGGTCCCAGAACCGCTGCGCCGAAAATCGCTCCTCGACCACGACGGAGCCGCCATTGACCAGCGGCGCACCGATCGCGACGATCCCGCCGACGCTGTGATGCATCGGCAGGCAGTCGTACATGCGGTCGTCGGCGCCCATGTCGGCGAGCGCGGCGAACCAATGGGTCCACGCCATGATGCGGCGATGGCTGACATTGGCCGCCTTGGCCAGGCCGGTCGTCCCGGAGGTGTAGATCAGCAGCGCGCGATCGTCGTGACCGACGGCGACCCGTTCCGCGCCCGCCAGTTCGGCGCCGTCGAACTCCCTGATCGCGAGATCGAGCCGCGCGCCGGGCGACGCCGATTCGCCGTCGAGCCATACTTCGGGCCGAAGCGCGAGATGCGCCGCAGCCTCGTCATAGGCGGGCGCGAACTCGGCGGCGACGATGACGAGGCGCGGCGCGGCCGCCGCGATGCAATGGGCGAGCGCGGCGCCGGTGAGGTTCGTGTTGAGCAGCGCCACGACGCCGCCGACCTGCGTCACCCCGAGCCAGATCGCGAGGTAGTCGGGACGGTTGGGCATCAGCAGCCCGACCGCGACCCCGGGCCTCACGCCCCGCGCGAGCGCCCAGCGCGCGTAGCGGTTCATGCGCGCGGCGAGGGCGGCGAAGCTCAGCGTCTCACGATCGCTCGCCAACGCCGGCCTCGCGCCGAACCGCGCGCCGAGTTCGCCGATCACGACGGGGAAGATTCGCGTCGGATCCTCGGCCGCTCGCCCGGCGGCGGCGATCGCGCGCATCCAGTCGCGCGCGGGCGTTGCGGCTGGCGATCGGGCGGCTCCGGACGCTTCGCCCATCCCGCCGCCTCAGACCCGGTCGAGCGGCTGGTAGCGTCCGCGCCAATGGACGAGCGCGGCGGCGCTGGCCCCGCGATGCACGGCGGCGACATGGCCGATCACGATCGCGTGGGTATGGCGCTCCAGAATCTCCTCGACCGTGCAATCCATCGCGGCGAGCGCGTCGCGCAGCAGCGGCGCGCCGGTCGCCAACGTGATCCATTCGGCGCCGGCAAAACGCGCGGCGCCCTTTTCGCCGTTGCGGCCCGAAAAGCGGTCGGCGAGCGTTCCGTGCGCGCCGGCGATGACGCTGACGCCGAATCCGCGGGTCGCGCGCAGCATCGCCAGAGTGGAGGACGTGCGGGCCATGCAGACGATCAGGGTGGGCGGTTCGAGCGACAGCGAGCAGAATGAGGTCGCGGTGCAGCCGGCCCGGACCGACCCGCTCGCCGTCGTGATCAACGCGACGCCGTTGGCGAATTCGCGCATCGCGTGCCGGAAGGCCGCGCCATCGGCGGCAGGCGTCGCGCCGCTCATCGTCATCGTCCGCGCATCAAGGATCGGGCTCTCCGGATCGGTCAATCGCCACGGTCCTTCTAGACGCGCCCGCCAGCGGCGGCAATCGGCGCAATGTCGCGCGCCCCGGCCTTGCGGCCCGCGACCAGCCGGAGCCAATTGGCATAGAGGCCGACCGCCGCCCGGCGCCAGACCGCTTGCGCACCGGCGGGCGTCGCAGCGGGCATTTCGCGCAGCAACTCCGGCCGCGGGGCGCAGCGCGCGCGCGCGACGAATTCGGCGAGGGCGCGTTCGGCCTCGAGCGACAGGCAGTTTGCCGGCGCGGCGGGCGCTGCCGGCCGCTCGCCGCGCAGGAACCGGCCCATGTCGCGCCGATATTCGCGCGCGAGCGTGTCGGCCTCGTATTCGGGATGCCCCTGCAGGAAGACGAACAGGCTGCGCGTCTGCTTGACCGCCATGTCGACGCCGATATCCACATCCGCGGTTAGAACCTCGAAACCGCGGCGCACGAGATCGGCCTCATGCAGCCCGTTGTGGCGGGAATGGGGGACGGTGATCGACCGCCCGAGGCCGGCGACGAGCGGATGGCGACCGCGCGTCGCGAACGCGAACAGGCCCGAGCATTTGACCGACAACGGCCGGCGCGCGACGCCGTCCCTGTGCAGCGCGCCGGCGTGCGCCGCCAGGCAGGAAAGGATCGTCGAGATCGTGCGACCGTCGGCCCAGTCGATCACGTCGGTCAGCGCGCGCCAATAGGGCTCCTGGTCGAGTTCGGCTGCGACCGGCTCCGCGCCGGTCACGATCAGCGCGTCGACGCCCTCGGCGCCGATCTGGTCCGCGTCGCCGTAGCGCTGCGCCATCGCGGCGCGCGCCTCGGCGGCGCGCGGAATCTCGCGCAGCGCATAGAGGCGCAGCCTCACGTCGATCGCGCCGGCCGCCTCGGCGAGCAGCCGGGCGAACCGACGCTCCGTGGCGCGGACCGCCGCGTCGGGCATGTTGTTGAGCAGCCCGATGTCGAGCGTCGCCCCGGAGCGCGCCCGGCGTTCGCGCCGGCGGTCGAGCGGGGTGACCGTCGCGCCGGCGCGGCGTTCCAGCGCGAAGGGCATCGCGACTACTCGGCCGCGAGCGGGCGAGCCCGCGCCCGGGCCGCGGCGAGCGCCTGGTCGAGATCCTCGATGATGTCGTCCGCATGTTCGATGCCGACGCTGAGGCGAATCGTCTCGGGCCGGACGCCCGCCCGCGATTGCTGGGCGGCGGTCATCTGCCGATGCGTCGTCGAGGCGGGGTGACAGCACAGCGACTTGGCGTCGCCGATGTTGACGAGACGCTTGACGAGCTTCAGCGCGTCGTAGAACGCCTTACCGGCCTCCAAGCCGCCCGCGACGCCGAAGGTGAACAGCGACGAGGCGCGGCCGGCGAGATATTTCTGGGCGAGCGCAAAATACGGGCTGTCCTCGAAGCCGGCATAGGCGACCCAGGCGACGCGCGGATCGGCGCGCAGGAATTCGGCGACCTTCCGGCCATTCTCGACATGGCGCTCCATCCGCAGCGCGACCGTCTCGACGCCTTGCAGCAGAAGGAACGCGCTCATCGGCGACAGCACCGCGCCCATCGTCCGCTGATAGACGCCGCGCGCGCGCGCCACATAGGCCTCAGCCCCGAAACGCTCGGCGTAGACGAGGCCATGGTAGGACTCGTCGGGCTCGCTGAACATCGGGAAGCGCCTCGCGTGCGCGGCCCAGTCGAACACGCCGGCGTCGACGATCGCGCCGCCCATCGCGACGCCATGGCCGCCCATGAACTTGGTCAGGGAATGGACGACGATGTCGGCGCCGTGTTCGATCGGCCGCAGGAGGATCGGCGTCGCCACCGTATTGTCGACGATCAGCGGCAGGCCGTGACGATGCGCGACCTCGGCGAACGCCGCGAGGTCGCAGACGTTGCCGGCGGGATTGCCGATGCTCTCGCAGAACAGCGCGCGCGTGTCGTCGTCGACCAGCGCCTCGAGCGCCGCGGCGCGGTCGCTCGCCGCGAAGCGCGCCTCGACGCCGTTGCCGCGCAGGGTGTGGGCGAGCAAAGTATGAGTCGTGCCGTAGAGCTGGGGCGTCGTAACGATGTTGCCGCCGCGATCGGCGAGGGTGAGAAACGCGTAAGTCAGCGCCGCCTGACCGGACGCCGTGGCGAGCGCGGCGACGCCGCCTTCGAGTTCGGCGACACGCCGCTCGAGAACGTCGGTGGTCGGATTGGCGATGCGCGAGTAGCGAAACCCTTCCGCCTCGAGATCGAACAGCGCCGCCCCGTGGTCGGCGCTGTCGAATTCGTAGGCGACGGTCTGGTGGATCGGGACGGCGACCGCCCTGGTGGCGGGATCGCGCCGGAAGCCGCCATGGATCGAAATCGTTTCCCTGCGCATGGCGGCCCTCGGCGCGTTTGCGGGAATGAGCGCGTTCGCGCGCCCATCCCGGCCCCCCGCGGCCGACCGAACGTGCGCCGGGTCCGATGCATTTTCAACAATTGCTAGCGATTAATCGGCGCTTACGGTTAAGACGCGTTGGATTCAGCCTCGGGATCCATTTACGAATATTCATCATATCGCGCCGAATCGAGGATCGTCGCCGCGCCGGCCCTATGGTCCGGCGCCCGCGGTTCGTCGTAAGAGATCATGCCATGAGCGCGCAGACGATTCGGATCATCGGCATCGATCCCGGCCTGCGCAACGTCGGCTGGGGGCTGATCGAGGCATCGGGTTCGCGGCTCGCCTATCTAGGCTGCGGGTCGATCCAGACCAGCGCGGCGCTGTCGCTCGCCGAGCGGCTGGCTCAGATCCATCGCGGGCTCGCGGCGCTGATCGAGCAATGGCGGCCCGACGAGGCGGCGGTGGAGGAGACTTTCGTCAACCGCGATCCGCAATCGGCGCTGAAGCTCGGCCAGGCGCGCGGTGTCGCGCTCGCCGCGCCCGCGCTGCTCGGCCTCCCCGTCGCCGAATACGCGGCGAACGTCGTCAAGAAGACGATCGTCGGCGCCGGCCACGCCGAGAAGGCGCAGGTCGCGATGATGGTGAAAATGCTGCTGCCCGCCTGCCGGATCGGCTCGCCCGACGCCGCCGACGCGCTCGCGGTCGCGATCACCCATGCCCAGCATCGCGGCGCGCGCGCGCGGGGCGCGGCATGATCGGCAAGCTGCGCGGAATCGTCGATTCGGTGAGCGAGGACGGACTCATCCTGGACGTCAACGGCGTCGGTTATGTCGTATCGGCCTCGGCGCGCAGCCTGCGCAACCTGCCCGCCCCCGGCGAGGCCGCGACGCTGCACATCGAGACGCAGGTGCGCGAGGACGCGATCCGCCTGTTCGGCTTTCTCGCCGAGGCCGAGCGCGACTGGTTCCGTCTGCTGCAGAGCGTGCAGGGCGTCGGCGCCAAGGTCGCGCTCGCGATCCTCGGCATTCTCTCGGCGGCCGAACTGCAGCAGGCGATCGGCCTGCAGGACAAGGCGATGGTCGCGCGCGCGCCAGGCGTCGGCCCCAAGCTCGCCGCGCGCATCGTGCTCGAACTGAAGGACAAGGCCCCGGCGCTCGGGATCGCCGAACTCGGCGGCGCTGTCGCGGGCGCCGAGCCGGCCTCGAAACTGCCGAAGGGCGCGCAAGACGCCGTGCTCGCGCTGGTCGGCCTCGGCTACGCGCGCCCGCAGGCCGCGCTCGCAGTCGCCCGCGGCGTCGCCGCGCTCGGCGCCGACGCCGCGACCGCCGCGCTGATCCGGCTCGGGCTGAAGGAGCTCGCGCAGTGAACGCCGGCGCCGATCGCCCCCTCTCCCGCTTGCGGGAGAGGGCCGGGGTGAGCGCGGTCGGGCGCGCATGCTTTGCGAGCCGCCTCAACCGCCATTGCGAGCGGAGCGAAGCAAGCCAGCGATCGTGTCGGTTGCAGGAGGACGCGCCTCCTGGCGCGAGCGGCGCCCGGCGGGCGCGCGCCCCAACGGCCGCCGCGGTTGCGATGTCCGCGCTCCGGCCGTCGAGGCCACGACCTCTGGCTTGCTTCGCTCCGCTCGCAATCACGGCCGGCGGCGCGAGTTGTCGTTCCCGTGAGTGGAGCTGCTCAGGTGGAACCCGAGCCCGGCCGGCGGCGTCATGACCACCCCGCCTCGCCGCCTCGTCTCCCCCGAAAAGCGTCCCGAGGACGACGTCTCGCTGCGCCCGCAGGTCCTGGCCGATTTCACCGGCCAGGAGGCCGCGCGCAAGAACCTCAAGGTGTTCGTCGAATCGGCCAAGACGCGCGGCGAGGCGCTCGACCACGTGCTGTTCGTCGGCCCGCCCGGCCTCGGCAAGACCACGCTCGCCCAGATCGTCGCGCGCGAACTCGGCGTCAATTTCCGCTCGACCTCCGGCCCGGTCATCGCCAAGGCGGGCGATCTCGCCGCCCAGCTCACCAATCTCGAGCCGCGCGACGTGCTGTTCATCGACGAGATCCATCGGCTCAACCCGGCGATCGAGGAAATCCTCTATCCCGCGATGGAGGACTTCCAGCTCGACCTCATCATCGGCGCCGGGCCGGCGGCGCGCTCGGTCAAGATCGACCTCGCCCCGTTCACCCTGATCGGCGCGACCACCCGCGCGGGCCTGCTGACGACCCCCTTGCGCGACCGGTTCGGCATACCGGTGCGGCTGAACTTCTACACCGTGCCCGAACTCGAGAGCATCGTGGCGCGCGGCGCGCGGGTCATCGGGCTCGATCTGGCCGCCGACGGCGCCAACGAGATCGCCCGGCGCGCCCGCGGCACGCCGCGCATCGCCGGGCGCCTGTTGCGCCGGGTGCGCGATTTCGCCGTCGTCGAGGGCGCCGCACGCGTCACACGGGGGATCGCCGACGGCGCGCTGCGCCTGCTCGACGTCGACCCGATCGGGCTCGATCAGATGGACCGGCGCTATCTCGAGACGATCGCGGTCAGCTTCGGCGGCGGCCCGGTCGGCGTCGAGACGATCGCCGCCGCCCTGTCCGAGCCGCGCGACGCGATCGAGGACATCATCGAGCCCTATCTGATCCAGCAGGGCTTCGTGCAGCGCACGCCGCGCGGGCGCATGCTGACCGGCCATGCCTTTCGCCATCTCGGCCTGAGTGAGCCGCCGCGCGAGCCCGTCCAGGGCGGCCTGTTCGGGGATGACGAAGCCGGATGAGGCCGGAGTCCACTCACCCCTCGGAGCCGCGCAGCCGCAGCGCATTGCCGATCACGCTGACCGAGGAAAGCGCCATCGCGGCGGCGGCGACGATCGGCGAGAGCGTGACGCCGAAGGCGGGATAGAGGACGCCGGCGGCGATCGGCACCCCGGCGAGGTTGTAGACGAAGGCGAAGAACAGGTTCTCGCGGATGTTGGCCATGGTCGCCCGCGACAGCCTTCGGGCGCGTACGACGCCCATCAGGTCGCCTTTCAGCAGGGTGACGCCGGCGCTCTCGATCGCCACATCGGAGCCCGCGCCCATTGCGATCCCGACATCGGCGGCGGCGAGCGCCGGCGCGTCGTTGACGCCGTCCCCCGCCATGGCGACGACCCGGCCCGCGCGCTGCAGCTGCGCAATCGCGGCGCTCTTGCCCTCGGGCGTGAGTCCGGCCCGTATCTCGGTCAGGCCGAGTCGGGCGCCCACCGCCTCGGCGGTCGCGCGGTTGTCCCCCGTCAGCATCACGACGCGCACGCCCGCCGCGCCGAGCGCGGCCAGCGCGGCGGGCGTCGAGGCCTTGATCGGATCGGCGATCGCGAGCAGGCCGGCCAGACGGCCCCCGACCGCTGCGAAGACGACCGTGGCGCCGTCGCGCCGGAACGCGTCCGCCCGATCGCCGAGCCGCGCGACGGACACGCCGGCCGCCTCCAGGAAGCCGGCGTCGCCGACCAGCACCGCGCGGCGGTCGACCTCGCCCTGCGCGCCCTTGCCGATGGTCGCGCGGAAATTCTCGGCCTCGACGAGCGCGAGCCCCCTGCCCTGCGCCGCCTCGACGACGGCGCGCGCGAGCGGGTGTTCGGACGCGCGCTCGACGCTCGCGGCGAGCCGCAGAAGTTCTTCCTCGGCGAAGCCTTCCGCGGCGACGACGGCGATCACCGACGGGCGCCCTTCGGTCAAGGTGCCGGTCTTGTCGACGACGAGCGTATCGACCTGCTCGAGCCGTTCGAGCGCCTCGGCGTCGCGGATCAGCACCCCGAGCGCGGCGCCGCGGCCGACGCCGACCATGATCGCCATCGGGGTCGCCAGGCCGAGCGCGCAGGGGCAGGCGATGATCAGCACGGAGACGGCGGCGACGACGCCATAGGCGAAGCGCGGCTCGGGGCCCGATGTCGCCCAGGCGGCGAAGGCGATCAGCGCCGCGGCGATCACCAGCGGCACGAACCAGCCGGCGACGCGGTCGGCAACGCGCTGGATCGGCGCGCGCGAACGCTGCGCCTGCGAGACGAGCTGCACGATGCGGGCGAGCTTGGTGTCGCGGCCGATCCGCTCCGCGCGGATCACAAGCGCGCCTGCGCCGTTCAGAGCGCCGCCGATGACGGAATCGCCGGGGCCCCGGGTCACCGGCATCGACTCGCCGGTCAGCAGGGATTCATCGAGCGCCGAGTGCGCCGTTCAGAGCGCCGCCGATGACGGAATCGCCGGGGCCCCGGGTCACCGGCATCGACTCGCCGGTCAGCAGGGATTCATCGAGCGCCGAGCGGCCGGACAGCACGGTTCCGTCGACCGGGACCTTGTCGCCGGGCCGCACGCGGAGGGAATCGCCGACCGCGACCGCGTCGAGCGCGACCTCCTCCTCCGCGCCGTCAGCGCGGATGCGGTGCGCCGCCTTCGGCGACAGATCGAGGAGCGCGCGGATCGCGCCCGAGGCGCCGGCGCGCGCGCGCAACTCGAGCACCTGCCCGAGCAGCACGAGCACGACGATCGCCGCCGCCGATTCGAAATAGACCGCGACCCCGC
>JBEKZS010000011.1:0-64170 GCA_049509635.1 Roseiarcus sp. | reverse complement strand
GGCTCGATGAGCAAGGATCTCGGCCTGTCGGCGGGGGCGTTCGGCGGCGCGGCGGGCATTTTCTTCATCGCCTATTTCTTCTTCGAAGTGCCCAGCAATCTCGCGCTCGATCGATTCGGCGCGCGGCTCTGGATCGCCCGCATCATGTTGACCTGGGGGCTGATCACCGGCGCGCAGGCGTTCGTGGTCGGCGAATACAGCCTGAACTTCGTGCGCCTGCTGCTGGGCGCGGCGGAAGCGGGCTTCTTCCCCGGCGTCATCTTCTTTCTGACGCTGTGGTTCCCCGCGGCCTACCGGGCCCGCATCGTCGGCTGGTTCATGTTCGCGATTCCGATCTCGACCGTGATCGGCGCGCCGATTTCCGGCCTCATCCTCAATCTCGAAGGCGTGGCCGGCCTGCACGGCTGGCAATGGATGTTCATCCTGGAAGCCCTGCCGGCGCTGCTGATGACTCTGGCCGTCCTCTACTACCTGACCGATCGGCCGCGCGAGGCGCATTGGCTCGATCCGCAGGAGAGCGAATGGCTGCAGGCGCGGCTCGACGCCGAACGCGCCAATCGCGAACGGCACGGCCAGATGTCGTGGCTCCGCTCGATGCTCGACGTGCGGGTGATCGCGCTCGGCTTCGTCTATATGGGCTGCAACATTCCCCAATACGGGCTGAGCTTCTTCCTGCCGCAGATCGTCAAGGGTTTCGGCCAATTGAGCAACTTCGAGGTCGGCCTGATCACCGCGCTGCCCTATCTCGTGGGCGCCGCCGGCATGCTGCTGTGGAGCCGCCACTCGGACCAGTCGGCCGAGCGCAAATGGCATGCCGTGATCCCGCTCGGGATCATCGTCATCGGCCTGGCGCTCGCCGCGGTCATGCCGACTCCGCTGACCAAGATGATCTTCCTGTGCGTCGCCGGGTTCGGATTTTTCTCCGTGCTGCCGGTGTTCTGGACGCTGCCGACGACCTTCCTCACCGGCACGGGCGCGGCGGCCGGCATCGCCGCGGTCAATTCGATCGGCAACCTCGGCGGCTTCTTCGGCCCGAAGGTGTTCGGCCAGCTCAAGGACGCGACGGGCGGCGATTTTGCGAGCCTGATGTTCCTGGCGGCCTGCGCGATCGTCGGCGCCGCGATCGTCCTCGTCCTCGGCCACAATCCGGCGCTGGAGCGGCCGCCGGCGGATGCGCCGGTCGGACAGGGCGCCTGAGGGCCCGGACGGCCGAGGGGGCTTTCCTTCGCCGGCAAAGCGGGAGACGGAAGGCGGCGCCAGTCGCCGCAACGCCGCCCAGGTCGCTCATGCCCAAGCCGAAGTCGAAATCGCCCGCCGTCCTGACCCATCTCGGCCATCTCTCCGCGCAACCGGAGCGCCCGCACGCGTCGATTCTCGAACGCGTCGCCAATCCGCATTCCGACGCCGACTATGTCGCGCGCTTCACGGCGCCCGAATTCACCTCGCTGTGCCCGGTCACCGGCCAGCCCGACTTTGCGCATCTGGTGATCGATGTGGCGCCGGACCGCTGGCTCGTCGAATCGAAGTCGCTGAAGCTCTATCTCGGCAGCTTCCGCAACCATGGCGCCTTCCACGAGGATTGCACGGTGCGGATCGGCAAGGACGTCGCCGCCCTGCTGGCGCCGCGCTGGCTGCGGATCGGCGGCTATTGGTTCCCGCGCGGCGGCATTCCCATCGACGTGTTCTGGCAGACCGGCGCCCTGCCGAAGGGGGTCTGGGTCCCGGACCAGGGAGTCGCCCCCTACCGCGGCCGCGGATAGACGCGCTCAGGCCGCGAGCCGGCGCCGCAATCGCTCGAGCTTGCCGCGCAGCCCGGCGCCGGCGACCTGGCCGCGGGCCGGCTCGGGCGCGCTGAAGGCGAGCGCGTAGGTGCGGTTCATCAGATGGTCGGCCAGCGCCTGCCGGTCGGCGAGATGGGCGATTTTTGCGAACGGGATCGGGGCGCCGATCGCCACCGGCAGGGTCGTCCCGATCCGCGTCGTCACCTCGTGGAACAGCAGGGAAAGCCGCAGGGTCTGGCTGACATGGCTGGCGATCTGGAACAGGCGGCTGTTCTGGCCGTCGAACCAGATCGGCGCCACGGTCGCCTTCGAGCGCTGGATCAGCTGGGCGACGAACGGCTGCCACGCCGCGTCCCTGGCGGGGCGGAAGCCGAGACGATCGGGCGCCGTCGAGACCGCGCCCGCCGGAAACATCACCACCGCGCCGCCCCGGTCGAGTTGCGCGCGTGCGGCCGCGCGCGACTTCAGGTTCATCGCGCGCGCCCCGGGCGTATTGGAGAAATCGATCGGCAGCACGTAGTCGCGCACCTCCGGCGCGCGCATCAGCACGGCGTTGGTCAGCACCAGGAAATCGGGCCGCACCTTGTGGACGAGCCAGGAAATGACGATCCCGTCGAGAACGCCATAGGGATGATTGGCCACGAAGACCGTGGGACCGCTGCGCGGCAGCCGGGCCAGCGCCAGCTCGTCATGGACCACGTCGAGGGCGAGCGAACGGACGGCGGCGGACCAGAAGCTCTCGCTCGGGCGGGGATGGCGCTGGTTGTCGAGATAGAGGCGCTTCAGCTCGGGCTGGCCGGTCGCCCGTTCCACCAGCCGGATGAGCGCCCTTTTGACGGGCGGGTCGGCCGGCGTCGCATAGCTGAACAGGAAATCGTCCATGCCTCGGCATAGCCGCGACGCATGACTGGACCATGACGCCGGCCGGGACGTCGCGATTCACGGCCGACGCTTGGCGAGGCGATCGAAAGCCAGGAGGTCGCCGATCAGCGCCTCGAAATCGCGCAGCGGCACCATGTTGGGCCCGTCCGAGGGCGCGCGATCGGGATCCTGATGCGTTTCGATGAACACGCCCGCCACGCCGACGGCGACCGCCGCGCGCGCGAGCACGGCGACGAATTCGCGCTGGCCGCCCGACGAGGCGCCCTGCCCGCCCGGCTGCTGGACCGAATGGGTGGCGTCGAAGATGACGGGCGCGCCGGTCTCCCGGGCCATGATCGGCAGCGCGCGCATGTCCGAGACCAGCGTGTTGTAGCCGAAACTGACGCCGCGCTCCGTCACCAGCACGTCGGTCCCGCCGGCCGCGGTCAGTTTGGCGACGACGTGCTTCATGTCCCATGGCGCGAGGAACTGCCCCTTCTTGACGTTCACCGCCCGGCCGGTGCGCGCGGCGGCGACCAGCAGGTCGGTCTGCCGGCACAGGAACGCCGGAATCTGCAGCACGTCGACCGCTCGCGCGGCGAGCGCGCATTGCCCGGCCTCGTGCACGTCGGTCAGCACCGGCAGGCCGAGCGAATCTCGGATCTCGGCGAAGATCGGCAGCGCTTCCTCGAGACCGACGCCGCGCTGGCCGGCGCCCGAGGTGCGGTTGGCCTTGTCGAACGAAGTCTTGAACACGAGCCCGACGCCGAGCTTGCGCGCGATCGCCCGCAGGGCGCCCGCCATTTCCAGCGCATGGGCGCGGCTCTCGAGCTGGCAGGGGCCGGCGATCACGGCGAGCGGCAGGTCGGCGCCGAACCGCACGGCCCCGGCGCCGCGCCCGGCCTCGACGATCGGATTGGTCGGCATGGAACCTTCCCGCGCGGCCGCGCCTCGCCCGGAATCGCGCGAGGCGCCAATTGCGCTTCGCCGCCGGCGAGGGGAGACTTATCGCTCCGCAGGCCGGCGAGGCAAGCCCGCGCCGCATCGCCTTGGTCCCGAAGCGACTTCGCCTCGCGCCCGGGACGGTTTCGCCGTGGTCGCGCGGCCGCGCCGCGCTATTCCTGCACGATCGGCAACGGCTCCTCGGGCACCGGGGTCTGTACCGGCCCCGGCCCCGCGCCGTCGCGCTGGTAGATGTCCGGGCGGAACTGGACGACGCCATCCGGCGTCGCCCAGGCCGTGACATAGACCCAATAGACGTTGACCGGCTTGACCAGGGTGACGTCCAGACGCTGGCCGGATCGAATGACCTCGTCGATCTGGTCGCGCGACCAGCCCGGCGTTTCCTTCAGCAGCCAGGCGACATAGTCGCGCACGTCCTGGACGCGCACGCAGCCGGACGACACGAAGCGGAAATCGTCGCCGAAAATGCCCTTCGAGGGCGTGTCGTGCATGTAGACGCCATAGGGATTGGGAATGTTGACGCGCACGAAGCCGAGCGAATTGATGTCGGCGCCGGTGTCCTGCCGGTATTTGTAGTTGGTGGCGTCGAGCGAATTCCAGTTGATCGTCTGCGGATCGACCTCCTGTCCCTCCTTGTTGAAGACGCGGATCTTCTCCTCAGTCAGATAGGTCGGATCGGCCTGCATCTTGGGGATGAGGTCCTTCTTGATCAGCGAGGGCGGCACCGTCCAGAACGGGTTGAAATTGATCTGGGTCGCCTTGGCCTGCATGATCGGCGACTGGCGATCGATCTTGCCGACGCCGGCGACGTGGTGGGAATAGACGACGTCGTTCTCGACCGTCTCGACCGCCGCCGCCGGGATGTTGACCATCACGAACCGCTCGCCGAGATTGCCCGAAAAGGCCCGCAGGCGGACGATGTTGATCTCGAGCTGCTGAAGCCGCGCCTCGGCCGGGATGTTGAGTTCGGCGAAAGTCTGTTCGGCGACGACGCCGGTCTGGCTCAGCCCGTGGCGCGCCTGGAATCGCTTGACCGCCGCCTCGACGAACGAATCGAACACGGCCCCGGCGCCGGCGACCGGATCGAGATCGCCCGACACGATCAGCCGCCGCCGCAGGGCCTGCACCGCCGTCGACTTGACCCCGATCTTCAATTCGGCCCCGGACGGCACGGGATTCCAGCCGCCCTGGGCGACGATGCCCTGGTATTTGGCGACCGCCGCTTCCGTCGCCGCGAGCGTCTCGGGCGACAGGACCGGGGTGGTCTCGCGGTCGACGACGAGGCGCGGCGATGCGTCCCAGGATTGCGGCCATTCGGCCTGGGACGACTTGTCCGCGTCCGCTTGCTGGGCCAGCGCCGCCGGTCCCGCCAGGAGAGCCGCCGCCGCGCAAGCCGCCGCCGCCAGCACGATTCGGCGGATCCGCCGCATAGATTCGGATTGCTTCATCGACACGCAGGCCCCAGTTCAATTCTCGCCGTTGATGTCCCTGGCCTTCCCGGAGCCCCGCCATCCGGCAGGCCTCGATGAGGCAGGGTCCCGAGCGCCGACTGCGCTTCGATCTCGGTCGATCCGACATCGCGCGCAATTTCGGGCGCTTTCAAGGGCGAAAGGAGGGGAGCAGTCGGGCGATTTTATGGCTTGCGGCGCATGAGCGCGGCGCGAGCGGCCGATCACGAAGAGTTGCGGGCGACGCGCGGGGTCGGGCGCGGCTGCAAAACGAGGAGGCCGCGCGGGGCATTGCGCCGCACGGCCTCGATTCCGCGCACGCCGCGGGGAAGCGGCGCGTGATCCTTGGTCGACGATTAAAGCCGATACTTGATCTGATCGGTCCAGAAGCGCTCGAGCCGCGCGAGCGATTGGTTCATGCGGGCGAAATCATCGGTGACCACGCCGCCGATCTGCTCGACCGTCGTCGCGTGCTTCTCGTAGAGCCCGGTGATGATCTTGTGCACCTCCTCGCCCTTCTCGGTGAGGCTGATGCGCACGGACCGGCGGTCGATCCGCGAACGGGCATGGTGGAGATAGCCCATCTCGACCAGTTTCTTGACGTTGTAGGAGACGTTCGACCCGAGATAATAGCCGCGCGTGCGCAGTTCGCCGGCGGTGAGCTCCTTGTCGCCGATATTATACAGCAAGAGCGCCTGGACAGCATTGACGTCCGAGCGGCCGCGGCGATCGAATTCATCCTTGATTACGTCGAGAAGGCGACGATGAAGACGCTCGACCATCGTCAGCGCCTCGAGGTACACGGGCCGAACTTCGGCCATCCTTTCTGAACGGCTCGTGTTTTCTTCGACTTTCGCAACCTTGCTCATAATACTCTCGCTTGTTCGACTGTCCCTGGCCGACATTTATATTCGGGCCTTCTATGAATTGGACAGTAGCGATCGCCCATGAATACGAGTTTAAAAGTCAGGATGAATCCAATGTTTACTTATCTAAGTAAATTTGTGCTAAATTGAAGGCTTTGTTTACTTTGCCAAATCGTTAAGACGGCGCCGTCGGCGGCTCACATCCGCTGGTTCGCGGCGAGCCAGTTGAGGACGAAATAGACCACGATCAGGGCCCCCACCAGGACGAGGCCCGCCGCGCCGGTCAGCCAAACCCCGGCGCCGAGAAACGCAGCCAGCAGCTCCATCGCCGCGCAGGTCAGCCAGAGGACGCCGCCCCAGGGGGCGGCGAGCCAGAGGCCGACCGCCGCTATGAGATCGGCGACCGCGAAGAAGCCGACCATCCCCCTGGCGACCATCGGAAGCCCGAGAAAGTCGGCGACCACCGGATTGATGCCGAGGGCGATCGTCCAGGCGACCAGCCCTTTGGCGATCCAGACCACCGCCATGGTGCGCATGAACCAGACGAGAATCAGCGACCACCGCAGCGCGCCCTGAGCGTCTGTCGTCGCCGGGCCATCGGCGTGAATGGCCGGCATCGGCGCGCGATCGACGAGGCGAATGTCGGTCGCAGCGGCGTGCCTGGCCTCGCGCTTCATCGAACCGCGGGCTCGAAGGCCAGGTCGGCATCGCCGAGCGGCGCGAAATAGCCGTCGATGGCGGCGGGCTCGACATCCTCGTGGCGCGCCGGGCGCCATTGCGGCCGGCCGTCCTTGTCGACGATCACGGCCCGCACGCCCTCATAGAAATCGTGCCCGCGGCAGATGCGCGAAACCACCCGGAACTCGAGCGTCATCGCCGCCTCGAACGACAGGCCGGGGCCGACCTGCATCTGACGCAGCGCGATCGCCTGGCTCGTCGGCGATTTGGCCAGCATCGCCTCGCGCGCAGCATCGGCGAAGGGGGAGCCGGCGGCTTCGCCGAGCGCGGCGAGTATCCGGCCGGGCGACGGGCGCCCGAAGCATTCCTCGATCGATGCGGCATGCGCCATCAACGGCGAGGCTGGCGGAGCGGCCGCGAACCGGGCCACGATCGCGTCGATCGGCCCTGATTCCTCGAGCGCGAGCGCGCATTCGGCGATGCGCGCGCTCGGCACGAAATCCTGGGCGAGGCCGAGCGCGAGCGCGTCGGCGGCGCCGATCCGGGCGCCGGACAGCGCCAGATAGACGCCGATGCGGCGGGGCAGCCGCGGCAGCAGCCAGGTCGCCCCGACGTCGGGAAAGAACCCGATGCCGACCTCCGGCATGGCGAAGGCGAAGCGCTCGCCCGCGATCATGCGCGCGCCATGGGCGGAAAGGCCGACCCCGCCGCCCATCACGATGCCGTCGACCAGCGCGACCCAGGGTTTCGGGTAGCGCTTGATGCGACGGTTCAGCTGGTATTCTTCGGCCCAGAACGCGAGCTGCGCGGCATGATCGCCGGCCCGGCCCTGGTCGTAGAGCAGCCTTATGTCGCCGCCGGCGCAAAAGGCGCGCTCGCCGGCGCCGATGACGACGACGCGCGCGATCGACCCGTCGCGCTCCCACTCGTCGAGCGCCGCGGCGATCGCGCGCACCATGCCGAGGTTGAGCGCGTTGAGCGCCCGGGGCCGGTTCAGGGTCAGGAAGCCCGCGCATCCGCGGCGCTCGACGAGGACCTCGGGCTCGCTCATGGCGGCTCCTGGGTGGCGGCCCGGACCGGGATCAGGCGTGCGCCGCCAGGATTTCGTCGATCGACGCGGAGACTTCGCCGATCTCCGCCATGCCGTCGACGCCATGCAGCACGCCGCTCGCGCGATAATACGGGGTCACCGCCGCGGTGTCCTTCTCGAAGGCGGCGAGCCGGGTCTTGAAGACTTCGGGATCGTCGTCTTTGCGGACCGGCGCGCCGGCCGCCTGCGCTTGCGCGGCGCGGCGCAGGATGCGGTCGACGAGCTTGTCGTGATCGACCCGCAGTTCGATGACCGCGTCGAGCTTCATGCCCTTGCCGGCGAGCATGGCGTCGAGCGCCTCGGCCTGGGCGATGGTGCGCGGGAAACCGTCGAGGATGAAGCCGTTGCTGGCGTCCGGTTCGCCGATCCGTTCGGCGACGATGCCGACGACGATGTCGTCCGATACGAGGGCGCCCGATTCCATCACCGCCTGGGCGCGCTGGCCGATCGGCGTGCCCGCCTTGACCGCGGCGCGCAGCATATCGCCGGTCGAGAGCTGAGGGATGCCGAACTTCTGCACGAGCCGCGTCGCCTGCGTGCCTTTGCCCGCGCCCGGCGGCCCGAGCAGGATCAGCCTCATCGCTTCCTCCCCCGCAATTTCGCCTTCCGGATCAGACCTTCGTATTGATGGGCCTGTAGATGTCCGTGAATCTGGGCGACCGTGTCCATAGTGACATTGACGACGATCAAAAGCGAGGTGCCGCCGAAATAGAACGGCAGCGCGGCGTAGGAAATCAGCATTTCCGGCAGCAGGCAGATCAGCGCGAGATAGAGCGCGCCGAGGACGGTGATGCGGGTCAGGATCTGGTCGATGTATTGCGCCGTCCGCTCTCCCGGGCGGATGCCGGGGATGAAGCCCCCGTGCTTCTTGAGATTGTCCGCGGTGTCGGTCGGGTTGAACACCGTCGCCGTATAGAAGAAGGCGAAAAAGACGATCAGGGCGACATAGAGGAGATAGTAGAGCGGGCTGCCGCGCCCGAGCAGGGTCGAGATGGTCGCCAGAACCCCGGAGCCGGAGCTGCCCTGGGCGAAATTGGCGACGGTGGTCGGCAGCAGCAGCAGCGAGGAGGCGAAAATCGGCGGAATGACGCCCGCCGTGTTCAGCTTGAGCGGCAGGAACGAACTCTGCCCCTCGTACATCTTGTTGCCGACCTGGCGCTTGGGATAGGTGATCGGCACGCGCCGCTGCGCGCGCTCCATGAACACGATGAAGGAGATCACGGCGATCGCCATGACCAGGACGCCGATCACGACGCCGGTCGAGATCGCGCCCTGCCGGCCGAGTTCGAACGTCTGCACGATCGCCTCGGGCAGACGGGCGACGATGCCGGCGAAGATGATCAGCGAGGAGCCGTTGCCGACGCCGCGCGAGGTGATCTGTTCGCCGAGCCAGACCAGGAACATCGTCCCGCCGGTCAGCGTCACCACGGTCGAAAGCGTGAAGATGATCCCGGGATCGGCGACGACGCCTTCGCGCCCCTGCAGCCCGACCGAAATTCCGTAGGCCTGGAAGATCGCCAGCACGACGCAGAGATAGCGCGTGTACTGGTTGAGCACCTTGCGGCCGGCCTCGCCTTCCTTCTTCAGCGATTCGAGGCTGGGGAGCACCGAGCTCAGGAGCTGGATGATGATCGAGGCCGAGATATAGGGCATGATGTTGAGCGCGAAAATCGCCATGCGCTGGACGGCGCCGCCCGAGAACATGTTGAAGAGATCGAGCACGCCCTGCTTCTGGCCGAGGAACAGCGCCTGGAAAGCGTCGGGGTCGATGCCCGGCAGCGGAATGTACGTGCCGAGCCGGAAGATCACCAGCGCGCCGAGGGTGAACCAGATCCGCTTCTTGAGTTCCTCGGCCTTGCCGAATGCGGCCCAGTTGATGTTGGCTGCGAGCTGTTCGGCTGCCGATGGCATGGAAAGCGCTCCGCGCGGCGCCGTGCGCCGGTCTTGACGGTTTATGCGTTCGGTCCGCCGGTCCGCGCGCGATCGCCCGCGGCGCCCGTCGAAACCGTCATATGGTCGACGCGCGGCCCTTTGTCATCGCCCGGCCGGGCTCAGGCCGCGACGGCGGGGGCTGCGGCGAGCAGCTTGACGCTGCCGCCCGCCTTCTCGATCGCGGCGAGCGCGCGCTTCGAGGCGGCGAGGACTTCGAACGATGCGGCGACCGTCAATTCGCCATTGCCGAGGATCTTCACCCCGTCGCGCGCGCGCGCGCACACGCCCGCCGCCACCAGCGTCTCGACGGTCACGGTCTTGCCCGCCTCGAGCTTGCCGGCGTCGAACGCCGCCTGGACCCGGCCGAGGTTGACCTCGTTGATGTCGCTGGCCGAAGGATTGGTGAAGCCGCGCTTCGGCAGGCGCCGATGGAGCGGCATCTGGCCGCCCTCGAAACCCTTGATGCGCACGCCCGAGCGCGCCGTCTGGCCCTTGCCGCCGCGCCCCGCCTGCTTGCCTTTGCCGGATCCGATGCCGCGCCCGACCCGCGTGCGCGCCTGGGACGAACCCGGATTATCCGAAATCTCGTTGAGTTTCATCGTTCCATCCTCACAAGCCGTCGATGACGCGCACGAGATGCGCGACCTTGGCGATCATGCCGCGCGCGGCGGGCGTGTCGACGACGGCGGAGCGCCGGCCGATCTTGTTGAGGCCGAGACCGATCAGCGTCTGGCGCTGGTCGATCCGGCGCCCGATGGCGCTGACAGTCTGTTCGAGCGTGATCATCTTCTTGTGCGGCATGACGGCTTCCCGATCACGAATCCGACGCGTCGGCCTCGACGCCGACGCGTCGGGACTGCAGCGTGGAGACCTTGATGTTGCGGCGCTGGGCGACGGACCGGGGGCTGTCCTCCTGACGCAGGGCGTCGAACGTCGCGCGCACCATGTTGTAGGGATTCGACGAGCCCTGGCTCTTGGCGACGACGTCGTGGACGCCGAGCGTCTCGAACACCGCGCGCATCGGGCCGCCGGCGATGATGCCGGTGCCCGCGGGCGCCGCCCGCAGGATGACCTTGCCGGCGCCGTGGCGGCCGTTGACGTCGTGGTGCAGCGTGCGCCCCTCGCGGAGCGGCACCCGCATGACCCCGCGCTTGGCGGCTTCCGTCGCCTTGCGGATCGCCTCGGGCACTTCGCGCGCCTTGCCGTGGCCGAACCCGACCCGGCCCTTCTGGTCGCCGACGACGACCAGCGCGGCGAAGCCGAACCGGCGTCCGCCCTTCACGACCTTCGCGACGCGGTTGATATGGACGAGGCGGTCGACGAATTCGCTGTCCCGATCCTCCCGGTTGTGGTCGCGGCCGCGGCCGCCTTCCCCTTCACGCGCCATGTCGGTTCCATTCGTCCCTTGCGCGGAAACCCTCGAGTCGGGGCCCGCTCGCTTCGTTCAGTCCGGCTCAGAAATCCAGGCCGCCCTCGCGGGCGCCCTCGGCGAGGGCCTTGACCCGCCCGTGATACATATAGCCGCCGCGGTCGAATACGACCTTGGTGACCCCGGCCTTGGCCGCCCGTTCGGCGAGCTCCTTGCCGATCCGGCGCGCCGCCGCGACGTCGGCGCCGGTCTTCAGCGTCTCGCGCAACGCCTTCTCGAGCGTGGAGGCGGCGACGATCGTCACGCCCTTCTGGTCGTCGATGACCTGCGCGTAGATCTGCTTGGACGAGCGGAACACGCTGAGGCGCGGGCGCCCGTTGCTGCGGGCGATGACGGCGCGGCGGATGCGCGCCTTGCGCCGGTCGCCGGTATCGTTCGATTTGGTCATGACGGGACGCCCTACTTCTTCTTGCCTTCCTTGCGGAAGATGAATTCGCCGACGTATTTGATCCCTTTGCCCTTGTAGGGCTCGGGGCCGCGGAAGGCGCGGATTTCGGCGGCGATCTGACCGACCTGCCGCTTGTCGATGCCGGTGATCGTGATCTCGGTCGGCTTGGGGGTGACGATCGTCACGCCGGCCGGGATCGGATAGATCACGTCGTGGCTGAAGCCGAGCGCCATCTGGAGGTTCTTGCCGGCCAGCTTCTTCTCGAAGCCCTTGGTCACGCCGACGACGAGGTTCTGGATCATCGAGCGCGAGGTTCCCCACAACGCCCGCGCGCGCTTGCCGTCGCCGCGCGGATCGATGCTGATGAGGTCGCCCTCGATCTTGACGGCGACGTCATCGGGGGCCGTGAACTTCAGTTCGCCCTTGGCGCCCTTGACGGCGACGGTATGGCCGTCCAGCCGGGCGGTGACGCCGGCGGGAACCAGGACGGGCTTCTTGCCAACTCGAGACATAGCATTGTTCCATTTCTGGCGGTCAGAAGACCTTGCAGAGGACTTCGCCGCCGACGTGATTTTCGCGCGCCGCGTGATCGGCCATCACCCCCTTCGGGGTCGAGATGATCGACACGCCGAGGCCGTTGGCGACGCGAGGCATCGCGTCGACCGCCGCGTAGACGCGCCGGCCCGGCTTCGACACGCGCTCGATCTTGCGGATCACCGGCTCGTTGTCGAAATACTTCAGTTCGATCTCGAATTCCGTGCGGCCATTGCCGTAATCGGTCGTCGAATAGCCGCGGATATAGCCTTCCGATTCGAGTACGTCGAGCACGTGCGCGCGCAGGCTGGAGCCCGGCGTCGAAACCTTGCCCCGCTTGCGCATCTGCGCGTTGCGGATGCGGGTCAGCATGTCGCCCAGGGGATCGTTCACTGCCATCTTCGTGGTCCCCTCACCAGCTCGACTTGACGAGGCCCGGGATCAGGCCCTTGTTGCCGAGGTCGCGCAAGGCGATGCGCGACATCCTGAACTTGCGGTAATAGGCGCGCGGCCGGCCGGTGACCTCGCAGCGGTTGCGCACGCGACCGGGGGCCGAATTGCGCGGCGCGAGGCTGAGCTTGAGGCGCGCCTCGAACCGCTCCTCCATCGAGTGCTTGTCGTTGTTGGCGATTTCGAGCAGGCGCTTGCGGCGGGCGGCGAATTTCTTGACCAGCCGGATCTTGCGGTTGTTGTTCTCTATTGCACTCTTCTTTGCCATGAAGGCCTCCATTTTCCGCGTTTGAGCGGGTCAGCTCACTGCCGGAACGGGAAATTGAAGGCGCGCAGCAGAGCCTGCGCCTCCGCGTCGGTCTTGGCCGTCGTGCAGACCACGATGTCCATGCCGAGCATCGCTTCCGCCTTGTCGTAGTCGATTTCGGGGAAGATGATGTGCTCCTTGACGCCCAGAGCATAATTGCCGCGTCCGTCGAAGGACTTGGGATCGAGTCCGCGGAAGTCGCGCACGCGCGGCAGCGCCACCGTGACGAGACGGTCGAGGAATTCGTACATGCGGTTCTGCCGAAGCGTGACCTTGGCTCCGATCGGCATGTTCTCGCGGACCTTGAACGTCGAGATCGCCCTGCGCGCGCGGGTGACCACCGGCTTCTGGCCGGCGATCAGCGCCAGGTCGGCCGCGGCGGAGGCGACCTTCTTGGTGTCGTTGACCGCCTCGCCGACGCCCATGTTGAGCACGATCTTGTCGAGGCGCGGCACTTCGAGCGCGTTCTTGTAGCCGAACTCCTTCAGCAGCTTGGGCACGATGTCGTCGCGATAGAGCTTCTTGAGCCGCGCGACATAGTCCTTCGGCACGACCGCGACCGGGCCGGTATGGGACTTCTCCGAGCCGGCCTGCTGCGGCTTGTTCTTGCCCTTGGCCTGCTTGCCGGCTTCGGCCTGCGCGTCGGCCTTGGCCGGCTTGGCGACCTTGTCGGCCTTGGCCGGCTTGGCGCCCTTGTCCGGCTTGGCGCCCTTGTCGGATTTTGCGTCAGCCATCGATCAGATCTCCGGAAAGCTTGGCGAAGCGGACCTTGCGGCCATCGTCGAGAAACTTGAACCCGACCCGGGTCGGCTTGCCGCTCTTCGGGTCGGCGATCGCCAGATTCGACAGGTCGATCGGGGCTTCCTTGGAGATGATGCCGCCTTCGGTCTGGGCGGTCTGGCGGGTGTGACGCTTGACGAGGTTGACGCCCTGGACGATCGCCCGCGCGGCGCGCGGATTGACCGACGCGACCTCGCCCGACCTTCCCTTGTCCCGTCCGGCCAGGACGACGACCCGGTCGCCCTTCCTGATCTTGGCGGCCATCACAGCACCTCCGGCGCGAGCGAAATGATCTTGACGTGGTTCTTGGCGCGCAGTTCGCGCGGCACCGGCCCGAAAATGCGCGTGCCGACCGGCTCCGACTGGGCGTTGATCAGCACCGCCGCGTTCGAGTCGAACCGGATCACCGACCCGTCGGAACGCCTTATGTCCTTGGCGGTGCGCACGACGACCGCCTTCATGACGTCGCCCTTCTTCACCCGCCCGCGCGGAATCGCCTCCTTGATCGAGACGACGATGATGTCGCCGACCGAGGCGTAGCGCCGCTTGGAGCCGCCGAGCACCTTGATGCACATCACGCGGCGCGCGCCGGAATTGTCGGCGACGTCGAGATTGGTTTGCATCTGTATCATGGCCTGTTCGCCTTTCTTGCCAGAGCGGTTTCCGGCGCCTCGGCGCCGGACTTCGTCTGAGGGAGGCCTTCGCCTCCCGGTTGGATGTCAATCGCGTCGAAACCTCAGGCCTTCAGCGCGCCGTCGACGACGATCCATCGCTTGAGCTTCGAAATCGGCTTGGTCTCCTCGATGGAGACGGTGTCGCCGACCTTGTGCGTCTTGGTCTCGGCATGGGCGTGATAGTTTTTCGAGCGTCGCACCGTCTTTTTCAGCAGCGGATGGGTGAACCGCCGCTCCACCTTGACGACCAGGGTCTTGTCCTGCTTGTCGCTGACCACGACGCCCTGGAGAATTCGCTTCGGCATGGCTCTCGTCCTCAGCTCTCGTTCTTGGTCGCGCGCTTCTGGGCGGCGAGGGTTTTGGTTCGCGCGATGTCGCGCCGGACGACGCGCACGCGCGCCGTATTCTGCAACTGTCCGCTGGCCCGCTGGAAGCGCAGGTTGAACTGCTCCTTCTTCAGCGCGAGCAGTTCGTCGGTCAATTGATCCTCGGTCATGACGCGCAGGTCCGACAGGCGGCTCCTCGATTTCATGCGTGCGGCCCCTATTCTGCGATGCGCTGGACGAAACGGGTCTTGATCGGCAATTTGGCGGCCGCCAGCGTGAACGCCTGGCGCGCGATGTCGACGGGCACGCCGTCGATCTCGAACATGATGCGGCCCGGCGCCACGCGCACCACCCACAGTTCGGGCGCGCCCTTGCCCTTGCCCATGCGCACTTCCACCGGCTTTTTCGAGACCGGCACGTCGGGAAACACCCGGATCCAGACGCGACCGGCGCGCTTCATGTGGCGCGTCAGCGCGCGGCGCGCCGCCTCGATCTGGCGGGCGGTGACCCGCTCCGGCTCCATCGCCTTCAGGCCGAACTGGCCGAAATTCAGTTCGAACCCGCCCTTGGCGACGCCGCGGATGCGGCCCTTGAAGGCTTTGCGGAACTTGGTTTTCTTGGGCTGCAGCATGATCGCAAACTCTCAAATGTCAGGCGGCGTCGCGATCGCGCGACTCGCGCTCGCGCCGCGGCCGGCCGCCGCCCGAATGATCGGCTTCGGCGAGCTTCTTGTCCTGGGCCATCGGATCGTGCTCGAGGATTTCGCCCTTGAAGATCCAGACCTTGATTCCGCAGGTGCCATAGGCGGTATGCGCGGTCGCCACGCCATAGTCGACGTCGGCGCGCAAGGTGTGCAGCGGAACCCGCCCCTCGCGGTACCATTCGAGCCGCGCGATCTCGGCGCCGCCGAGGCGGCCGGAGCAGTTGATGCGGATGCCCTCGGCGCCGAGCCGCATCGCCGACTGGACGGCCCGCTTCATCGCGCGCCGGAACGCCACGCGGCGTTCGAGCTGCTGGGCGATCGAGTCGGCGACCAGGGTCGCGTCGACCTCGGGCTTGCGCACCTCGACGATGTTGATCGCGACCTCGGAAGTGGTGAGCTTGGCGACGAGCTTGCGCAGCTTGTCGATGTCGGCGCCCTTCTTGCCGATCACGACGCCCGGGCGCGCCGAATGGATGTTGACGCGGCACTTCTTGTGCGGGCGCTCGATGATGATTTTCGAGATCGCGGCCTGCTTGAGGTTCTTCATCAGCACGTCGCGGATCTTCATGTCCTCGTGCAGCAGCTTGCCATATTCGTTCTTGCCCGAGAACCAGCGGGAATCCCAGGTCCGGTTGATGCCCAGGCGCAGGCCGATCGGATTGATCTTCTGACCCATGGTCGTCTCCTCAGGCCGCTGCGCCGGCGGGCTTGGCCGCGACTTCGCGCACGATGATCGTCAGGTTCGAAAACGGCTTCTCGATGCGGCCCGCCCGGCCGCGCGCGCGGGGGCTGAAGCGCTTCATGACCATCGCCTTGCCGACGAAAGCCTCGCCGACGACGAGATCGTCGACGTCGAGGTCATGATTGTTTTCGGCGTTGGCGATCGCCGACTCCAGCGCCTTGCGCACTTCGGTCGAGATGCGCTTGCGCGAGAATTCGAGATCGGCGAGCGCGGTCGCGACCTTCTTGCCGCGGATCAGCTGGGCGAGCAGGTTCAGCTTCTGCGGGCTCACGCGCAGCATGCGCACGACCGCCTTGGCCTCGGTGTCGCTCAGCGCGCGGGGGATGGCTTGCTTGGACATGACGATCAGGCCCTCTTCGCCTTCTTGTCCGCGGTATGACCGTGGAAGGTGCGGGTCGGCGAGAATTCGCCGAACTTGTGGCCGATCATGTCCTCGGTGACCGCGACCGGCACATGCTTGTGGCCGTTGTGGACGCCGAAGGTCAGGCCGACGAACTGCGGCAGGATCGTCGACCGGCGGCTCCAGATCTTGATGACGTCGGAGCGGCCCGAACTGCGCGCCACATCCGCCTTCTTCAGGAGATAGCCGTCGAGGAACGGACCCTTCCAGATTGAACGCGCCATGGCTCAGCCCTTCTTCTTGTTGCGGACATGCCGCGAGGCGACGATGAACTTGTCGGTCGACTTGTTGCTGCGCGTCTTCTTGCCCTTGGTCGGCTTGCCCCAGGGGCTGACCGGATGCCGGCCGCCCGAAGTGCGGCCTTCGCCGCCGCCGTGGGGATGGTCGACCGGGTTCATCGTCACGCCGCGATTGTGCGGGCGCTGGCCCATCCAGCGGTTGCGCCCGGCCTTGCCCATCGAGGAATTCATATGGTCGGGGTTCGACACGGCGCCGACGGTGGCGAAACACTGGCCGTGCACGAGCCGTTGCTCGCCCGAGCCCAGGCGCAGCGAGACATAGCCCTGGTCACGGCCGACGATCTGGACATAGGCGCCCGCCGAACGCGCGATCGCCCCGCCCTTGCCGATCTTCATCTCGACGTTGTGGACGATCGTGCCGACCGGGATGTTGGCCAGCGGCATCGCATTGCCCGGCTTCACGTCGACCTGGACGCCGGATACGACCTGATCGCCGACCGCCAGCCGCTGCGGGGCGATGATATAGGCCTGCTCGCCGTCCGCATATTTGATCAGCGCGATGAAGGACGTCCGGTTGGGGTCGTATTCCAGCCGCTCGACCGTCGCCGGCGCGTCGAGCTTGCGCCGCTTGAAATCGACGATCCGATAGGTCTGCTTGTGACCGCCGCCGCGAAAGCGCACGGTGATCCGGCCGGTGTTGTTGCGCCCGCCCTTCTCCGACTTGCCTTCGGTGAGCGTCTTGACCGGCTTGCCCTTGTAGAGCGCGCTGCGGTCGACGATCACCAATTGGCGAAGGCCCGGCGTCGTCGGCTTGAATGTCTTGAGAGCCATTGTCCTGAACCTCAGAGGCCGGTGGTCACGTCGATGCGATCGCCGTCGGCGAGCGTCACGATCGCCTTCTTCACATCCTGCTGGGCGCCGCGCACGCCGCGGAACACCTTGTTCTTGCCCTTGCGCAGCAGCGTATTGACCGCCGTCACCTTGACTTCGAACAGGCTCTCGACCGCCGCCTTGATCTGCGGCTTGGTCGCGTTGCGGCGCACCTTGAACACGACCTGGTTGTTCTCGGCGGCGATCGTCGCCTTCTCCGTGATGATCGGCGCGACGATCACGTCATAATGGCGCGGATCCCTGGTCATTTGAACCGCGCCTCCAGCGCATCGATGGCCGCCCTGGTCAGCACCAGCTTCTCGCGGCGGATGATGTCATAGACGTTTATGCCCTGGACGGGCAGCACGTCGACATGCGGAATGTTGCGGGCCGCATTGGCGAAATTGGCCTGGACCTGCGCCCCGTCGATGATCAGCGCGCTCTTCAGCGAAGCCCGGTCGAACTCGGCCCGCAGCTTGGCGGTCTTGGCCTCGGCGAGATCGGCCTTGTCCCAGACGATGATTCCGCCGTCGCGCGCCTTGGCCGACAGGGCGTGCTTGAGCGCGAGCGCGCGCACCTTCTTGGGCAGGTCGTGGGCGTGCGAGCGCAGCACCGGGCCCATCGCGCGGCCGCCGCCGCGGAATTGCGGGACGCGCGCCGAGCCGTGCCGCGCGCCGCCGGTGCCCTTCTGCTTGTACATTTTCTTGCCGGTGCGGTGAATCTCGGCGCGGCCGAGCGTCTTGTGCGTGCCGGCCTGGCGCTTGGCGAGCTGCCAGCGCAGCATGCGGGCGATCAGATCCTCGCGCGGATCGAGGCCGAAAATCGCATCGTCGAGTTCGAGCGAGCCAGCGGGATCGCCGCTGATCGACGTCACGTCGATCTTCATGATGTCAGGCTCCCTTCGGCTCGGCCGGGGCGCTTTCGGCGCTCGGCGCGGCGTGAACGCGGAATTTGCCGGGCAGCGGCGCCTCCTTGGGCAGCGGCTTCTTGACGGCGTCGCGCACCGCGATCCATCCGCCGGCGTGACCGGGCACCGCCCCCTCGACGAGGATGAGGCCGCGCTCGACATCGGTCTGGACGACGCGCAGGTTCTGGGTGGTGACCTGGTCGGCGCCCATGTGGCCGGCCATTTTCTTGTTCTTCCAGGTCTTGCCGGGATCCTGGCGGCCGCCGGTCGAGCCGTGCGAGCGATGCGAGACCGACACGCCATGGGTCGCGCGCAGGCCGCCGAAGTTCCACCGCTTCATCGGGCCGGCGAAGCCCTTGCCGAGCGTCACGCCGGTCACGTCGACGAACTGGCCGACCAGAAAGTGATCGGCGGTGATCTCGGCGCCGACCGGGATCAACCGGTCCTCGCTGACCCGGAACTCGGCGAGCTTCAGCTTCGGCTCGACATTGGCGAGCGCGAAGCGCGCCCGTTCGGCCTTCGGCACGTTCTTGACCTTGGCGCGGCCGATGCCGAGCTGCAGCGCGGTATAGCCGTTCTTGTCCTGGGTGCGATGGGCGACGACCTGGCAGCCCTCGACCTTGAGGACGGTGACCGGCACGTGGTCGCCCGCATCGGTGAAGATGCGGGTCATTCCCAGCTTCTGTGCAATGATGCCTGAGCGCATGGCGCATATTCCTTCGGGGCGCATCCGCGAATGCGAAGAGGCGCCCGATGAGTTCCCTCAGAGCTTGATCTCGACATCGACGCCCGCCGCCAGATCGAGCTTCATCAGCGCGTCGACCGTCTGCGGCGTCGGATCCACGATGTCGAGAACGCGCTTGTGCGTGCGAATCTCGAACTGCTCGCGCGACTTCTTGTCGACGTGCGGCGAGCGGTTGACGGTGAACTTCTCGATCCGCGTCGGCAGCGGAATCGGCCCACGCACCCGCGCGCCGGTGCGCTTGGCGGTCGAGACGATCTCCTTCGTCGAGGCGTCGAGCACGCGATGGTCGAACGCCTTGAGGCGGATGCGGATGTTTTGCGTATTCATCTTGAAATCCCTCACCGGAGCGGACGGGGAAAGCCCCGTCCGTCCCTTACCGCCGCTTCCTCACTCGGTGATCGAAACGACGACGCCGGAACCCACGGTCCGGCCGCCTTCGCGAATGGCGAAGCGCAGCTTCTCCTCCATTGCGATCGGCACGATGAGCGCCACCTGAATGGTGACGTTGTCGCCCGGCATCACCATTTCGGTGCCCTCGGGAAGGGTGACGATGCCGGTCACGTCGGTCGTGCGGAAATAGAACTGCGGACGGTAGTTGGTGAAGAACGGCGTGTGGCGCCCGCCTTCGTCCTTGGTGAGGATGTAGGCCTCCGCGGTGAACTTGGTGTGCGGCTTGACCGAGCCGGGCTTGCACAGCACCTGGCCGCGCTCGACGTCCTCGCGCTTGGTGCCGCGCAGCAGACAGCCGACATTGTCGCCCGCCTCGCCCTGATCGAGCAATTTGCGGAACATTTCGACGCCGGTGACGATCGTCTTGACCGTCGCCTTCAGGCCGACGATCTCGACTTCCTCGCCGACCTTGACGATGCCGCGCTCGATCCGGCCGGTGACGACAGTGCCGCGACCGGAGATCGAGAACACGTCCTCGACCGGCATCAGGAACGGCTGGTCCTTCGGGCGCTCGGGTTGCGGAATGTATTTGTCGACGGCGTCCATCAGCCTCAGGATCGCGTCGTGGCCGATCTCGGGCTGCTTGCCCTCCAGCGCCATCAGCGCGGAACCCTTGACGATCGGGATGTCGTCGCCGGGGAAATCATATTTGGACAGGAGTTCGCGAACCTCGAGCTCGACGAGTTCGAGCAGTTCGGCGTCGTCGACCATGTCGACCTTGTTCATGAACACGACCAGGGCGGGCACGCCGACCTGACGGGCGAGCAGGATGTGTTCGCGGGTCTGCGGCATCGGCCCGTCGGCGGCCGAGACGACCAGGATCGCGCCGTCCATCTGCGCGGCGCCGGTGATCATGTTCTTCACGTAGTCGGCGTGGCCGGGGCAGTCGACATGCGCGTAGTGGCGGGCCTTGGTCGAATATTCGACATGGGCCGTCGAAATCGTGATCCCGCGCGCCTTCTCTTCGGGCGCCTTGTCGATCTGGTCATAGGCGGTGTAGGTCGCCCCGCCGGTCTCGGCGAGCACCTTGGTGATCGCCGCCGTCAGCGACGTCTTGCCGTGGTCGACGTGACCGATGGTGCCGATGTTGCAGTGCGGCTTGTCCCGCGAGAATTTTTCCTTGCCCATGGCCGGACTCCTTCTTGGCTACCTGATTGACTGTGGTTCGATCATGCGGCGCAACGCGCCTCACGCGTATTTTTCCTGGATTTCCTTGGCGACGTTCGCCGGGACCTGCTCGTAATGGTCGAACTGCATCGTGAAATTCGCCCGCCCCTGGGTGCCCGAACGCAGATTGTTGACGTAGCCGAACATGTTGGCGAGCGGCACCATCGCGTTGATGACCGCCGCGTTCGCGCGCATGTCCTGGCCGAGCACCTGGCCGCGACGCGACAGGAGATCGCCCATCACATAGCCCGTGTGCTCCTCGGGGGTGACGACTTCGACCTTCATGATCGGCTCCAGCAGAACCGCCCCGCCCTTCTGCAACGCTTCGCGAAAGGCGGCGCGCGCGGCGATCTCGAAGGCGAGCGCGGAGGAGTCGACGTCGTGATAGTCGCCGTCGATCAGCGTCGCCTTGACGTCGACGACCGGGAAGCCGGCCAGAACGCCCGAGCCCATGACGCTGTTGATGCCCTTTTCGACGCCGGGAATGTATTCCTTCGGCACCGCGCCGCCGACGACCTTGGATTCGAACGAGGAGCCGACCCCGGGCTCGGACGGCTCGAACACGATCGTCACCTTGGCGAACTGGCCGGTGCCGCCGGTCTGCTTCTTGTGGGTGTAGTTGATCTCGGTGCGCCTGGTCAGCTTCTCGCGATAGGCGACCTGCGGCGCGCCGATGTTGGCGTCGACCTTGTAGGTGCGGCGCAGAATGTCGACCTTGATGTCGAGATGGAGTTCGCCCATGCCCTTGAGGATGGTCTGGCCCGATTCCTGATCGGTCGAGACCCGGAACGACGGGTCCTCGGCGGCGAGTTTGGCGAGCGCGACGCCGAGCTTCTCCTGGTCGGCCTTGGATTTGGGCTCGATGGCGATCTCGATGACCGGCTCGGGAAACTCCATCTTCTCGAGTATCACCGGCTTCTGCAGGTCGCACAGGGTGTCGCCGGTGCGGGTGTCCTTGAGGCCGGCGAGGGCGACGATGTCGCCGGAAAAGGCCTCCTTGATGTCTTCGCGATTGTTGGCATGCATCAGCAGCATGCGCCCGACGCGCTCCTTCTTGTCCTTGGTCGAGTTGAGGACGGTCGTGCCCGACTCGATCTTGCCGGAATAGACCCGGCAGAAGGTGATCGTGCCGACGAACGGATCGTCCATGATCTTGAAGCCGAGCATCGAGAACGGCTCGGAATCCTTGGGCAGGCGAAGGATTTCCGCGCCCGTGTTCATGTCGATGCCCTTGATCGCCTCGCGGTCGATCGGCGAGGGCAGATAGGCGACGACGGCGTCGAGCAGGGGCTGCACGCCCTTGTTCTTGAACGCGGAGCCGCACAGGACGGGGACGAAGGCGATGTAGCGCACCGCCTTGCGGATGAGCCGCTGGAGGGTCGCGAAATCCGGCTCCTTGCCGTCGAGATAGTCGCCCATCACCTCGTCGTCGAGTTCGACCGCCGCCTCGATCAACGCGTGGCGATATTCCTGCGCCTGGACCAGCAGTTCGGGCGGGATTTCCTCGTCGTGATATTTGGCGCCGAGGCCTTCGTCCTCCCAGACCACCGCCTTCATCCGCAAGAGATCGATGATCCCCTTGAAATTGCTCTCCGAACCGATCGGCAGCTGGATGCATACCGGGCGGCCGCCGACCTTGGTCCTGATCTCGTCGACGCAGCGGAAGAAGTCGGCGCCGGTCTTGTCCATCTTGTTGACGAACACGATGCGCGGCACCTGATATTTGTCGGCCTGGCGCCAGACCGTTTCGGTCTGCGGTTCGACGCCCTGGTTGCCGTCGAGAACGCATACGGCGCCGTCGAGCACGCGCAGGCTGCGCTCGACCTCGATGGTGAAGTCGACGTGGCCGGGGGTGTCGATGATGTTGAGGCGCTTGTCGAGCCAGAACGTGGTCGTCGCGGCCGAGGTGATGGTGATGCCGCGCTCCTGCTCCTGCTCCATCCAGTCCATGGTCGCGGCGCCGTCGTGCACCTCGCCGATCTTGTGCGACTTGCCGGAATAATAGAGGATTCGCTCGGTCGTCGTCGTCTTGCCCGCATCGATATGCGCCATGATGCCGAAGTTGCGATAGTCCTCGATGGGATGGCTGCGCGCCATAATGATATCCTTAAAACCTGCTCGACGGACCGCTCACCAGCGGTAATGGGCGAAGGCGCGGTTGGCCTCAGCCATCCGGTGGGTGTCTTCGCGCTTCTTGACGGCGGCGCCGCGATTGTTGGACGCGTCGAGCAATTCGGCGGAAAGCCGGTCGACCATCGTCTTGTCGTTGCGGTCGCGCGCGGCCGAAATGATCCAGCGGATCGCGAGCGCCTGGCGCCGGTCGGTGCGAACCTCGACCGGAACCTGATAGGTCGCGCCGCCGACCCGGCGCGAGCGAACCTCGACCGCCGGCGCGACATTCTCGAGCGCCTGCCGGAAGATCGTCAGCGGATCGGTGCGCACCTTGCCCTCGATGCCCTCGAACGCGCCGTAGACGATCGCCTCGGCGACCGACTTCTTGCCTTCGTACATGATCGTGTTCATGAACTTCGCGACGACGAGGTCCCCGTATTTGGCGTCGGGGATGATCTCGCGTTTTTCGGCGCTGTGACGGCGCGACATGGCCTGCTCCTGCTGCTTTCGACGCGCCTATTTCGGTCGCTTGGCGCCGTATTTCGAGCGGCGTTGCTTGCGATCCTTGACGCCCTGGGTGTCGAGCACCCCGCGCAAGATGTGATAACGCACGCCGGGCAGGTCCTTCACCCGCCCGCCGCGGATCATCACCACGGAATGCTCCTGAAGATTGTGCCCCTCGCCCGGGATATAGCCGATGACCTCGAAACCGTTGGTGAGGCGAACCTTGGCGACCTTGCGCAGGGCCGAGTTCGGCTTCTTCGGGGTCGTCGTGTAGACGCGGGTGCAGACGCCGCGCTTCTGCGGGCTCGCCTCGAGATGGCGCGCCTTCTCACGGTAGGTCTTGGGTTGCCGCGGTTTGCGGATCAACTGGCTGATCGTCGGCATCTCTCGCCCTTCGTCGCATATCGACGCTCCGCCTCGCGGCGTCGCCGTCACAAAATATCGAATTGACTCGCGCCGCGCCGCAAAGCTACGCGCAAAACAAACCGCGCCGCTAAGCCGGTAGGCTTAAGGCGCGACCATCGCAGAGGATCGGCGCAAAAGCGTCGATCTTGCCCCCAAACCCAATCCGGCTCGCGCCCGATCGGTATGTCCTTCTCGTCGATGATGTCGCCAGCGTTTAGAGACTGTGGGTTTTGGACGCGTCGCCCAAAACAATGAAGTCTCTACTGCCTGTCGAAAGTGCGCGGACCATATTCGCGGCGCCCAAACGCGTCAACCCCTCCGCGACCACAAAATCGCGACGACGCGGCGAAAATTCGCGCGGGCGCCGGCGGCGTTTCTGCGTCGGTCAGTTCAGGCCGTCGCGGCGCGCCGCATTGGCGGCCTTGGCCGCCTGCTGGCGTTCGAGCACGACGACGACGCGCAGGAGCTGAAACGGGTCATGCGCCTCCGCGACCACCGGCAGCACCTTCAGCCCCAGGGGCCCCCGGGACTCCGAAGCGAACGAGAAGCTCGTCGCCGCTTCGCCGCGCCGGCCCGCGTTCAGCGCCGATTCGATCGCCGCGGCGAGCGCCTCGTCGAGATCGGCGTCGGCCGCCCGAAGCCGCCCGTCGTCGACCCACAATTGCGGGCCCAGCAGGCGGCGGGCGCGATCGTTGATGTGCAGAGCCAAACCGCCCTCGTCGAGGAAAGCGGCGGCGACGCCGAGCATTTCGAAGGCGTCGGCCATGCCGCGGGCGCGCGCGCCCGCCAGCAACGGGGCGAGCGGCTCGGACCGGGGGGCGCGCGCGCCGGCGGCGGAAGCCGGATCGCCGATCGGTTCGAACTGCGCCTTCATGCGCCATCCCCGCAAAGCCGCCGCGAGCGCCTACGCTCGCGACGATTGGTTACGGGATGCAGGAGAACGCGGCTTCCCGGCCAAATAAAGACCGGATCGCGGCGAGGCCGGGGCCCCCGGCGCGGCAAATCCGCCGCGCGCCGCCGAACGTCCCGCCCGACGCAAGAGAGCCGCCCGAAGGCGGCTCTCCGTCGACCCGGCGCCGGCGACCGCGACGCGATCGTCACTCGGCCGGGGTCTTCTCCGGGGCCCGCGCGACTTCGCTCGGGACCGCGGCGGGCGGCAGTTGCGGCGCGCTCGACACTTCCGCCTTCTGGGCGAGAATCAGCGTATCGCGCATCGCGGCGACGCTGCGCAGCTTGGTCATCGCGGCGCCGGTGCCGGCCGGAATCAGGCGCCCGACGATGACGTTCTCCTTCAGGCCCTCGAGCGTATCGACCTTGCCGTTGACCGCCGCCTCGGTGAGGACGCGGGTGGTCTCCTGGAACGAGGCCGCCGAGATGAACGAGCGCGTCTGCAGGCTCGCCTTGGTGATGCCGAGCAGCACCGGCGTGCCGGTCGCCAGCTTCTTGCCTTCGGCCTTCATGATCTCGTTGGCCGATTCGAGCTCGGTCTCGTCGATCTGCTCGCCGGGCAGGAAGTCGGTGTCGCCGGGATCGACGATATCGACCTTCTGCAGCATCTGCCGGACGATCACCTCGATGTGCTTGTCGTTGATGCTGACGCCCTGCAGCCGGTAGACCTCCTGGATCTCATTGACCAGATAGGCGGCGAGCTCCTCGACGCCCTTGATCGCCAGGATGTCGTGCGGCGCCGGATTGCCGTCGACGATATAGTCGCCCTTCTCCACGACGTCGCCGTCCTGGAGATGGACGTGCTTGCTCTTGGGGATCAGATATTCGACCGGCTCGGCCCCCTCCTCGTAGGGGACGATCGAGATCCGCTGCTTGTTCTTGAAGTCGCGTCCGAACTGGATGGTCCCCGAGATTTCCGCGATGATCGCGTGGTCCTTGGGACGGCGCGCCTCGAACAGCTCCGCCACCCGCGGCAGGCCGCCGGTGATGTCGCGGGTCTTGGCGCTGTTGATCGAGATGCGGGTGATGACGTCGCCCGCATTGACCTGCGAACCCGGCTCGAACGAGATGATCGATTCGACCGGCAGCATGTAGCGCGCGTCGCCGCCGCGCGCGAGCTTGGCGATCTTGCCGTCCTTGCCCTTGATGACGAGCGCGGGCCGCAGGCTCGCCGAGCGCGGCGACATCCGCCAGTCGATCACCAGGCGCTTGGCGATGCCGGTGGCCTCGTCGATCTGCTCGGACATGGAGGCGCCCTCGACGAGATCCTCGAAGCCGATCGTGCCGGCGACCTCGGTCATGATCGGGCGCGTATACGGGTCCCATTCGGCGATGCGCTGGCCGCGCTTGATGTGGTCGCCGTCGTCGACCTTCAGGCGCGCGCCATACTGGACGCGATGGACCGCGCGCTCGGTGCCGTCGCGATCGAGGATCACCACCGCCACGTTGCGCGCCATGACCATCATGTCGCCTTCCGAGTTCCGCGCGACCGCGCGATTGCGGATCTTCACCTCGCCGTCGAAGCTCGACTCGATGAACGACTGGTCGGCCAGCTGCGCCGCCCCGCCGATATGGAACGTGCGCATCGTCAGCTGCGTGCCCGGTTCGCCGATCGACTGCGCCGCGATCACGCCGACCGCCTCGCCCATGTTGACGGGCGTGCCGCGCGCGAGATCGCGCCCATAGCAGGCGCCGCAGACCCCGTTCTCGGCCTCGCAGGTCAGGACCGAACGGATCTTGACCTCCTGGATGCCGGCGGCGGTGATCGCCGGTATGTCCTCCTCGACGATCATGCGCCCCGCCGGGACGATCACCTTGCCGTCGGAATCCTTGAGATCCTCGGCCGCGGTGCGGCCGAGAATGCGGATCGCCAGCGTGGCGACGACCGTGCCGGCGTCGACGATCGCGCGCATCCCGATCCCGCGGGTCGAGCCGCAATCGGGAATGGTGATGATCGAATCCTGCGCGACGTCGACCAGACGCCGGGTGAGATAGCCGGAATTTGCCGTCTTCAGCGCGGTGTCGGCAAGGCCCTTGCGGGCGCCGTGGGTCGAGTTGAAATATTCGAGAACCGAGAGGCCCTCCTTGAAATTCGAGATGATCGGGCTCTCGATGATCTCGCCCGACGGCTTGGCCATCAGGCCGCGCATCGCCGCCAGCTGGCGCATCTGGGTCGGCGAGCCGCGCGCGCCCGAATGCGACATCATGTAGATCGAGTTGATCGGCAGGTCGCGGCCGCTCTTGTCCTTGCGGACCGCGGAAATGCCGGCCATCATCTCCTCGGCGAGCTTGTCCGAGCACTTGGCCCAGGCGTCGACGACCTTGTTGTATTTCTCGCCCTGGGTGATGAGCCCGTCATTGTACTGCTGCTCGTATTCCTTCGCCAGCGCCGAAGTCTCGGCGATGAAGCGCGGCTTGGATTCCGGCACCACCATGTCGTCCTTGCCGAACGATATTCCCGCCTTGAACGCCTCCCGGAAGCCGAGCGCCATGATCCGGTCGCAGAAGATGACCGTCTCCTTCTGCCCGCAATTGCGGTAGACGATGTCGATCATGTTGGAGATTTCCTTCTTGGTCATCAGCTTGTTGATGACGTCGAAGGGAATCTTGGTGTGCTCGGGCACGAGCTGGCCGAGGATCATGCGGCCGGGCGTCGTGTCGAACAGCTTGGCGACGCGATTGCCGTCGGCGTCGAAGGTCCAGGCGCGGCCCTTGATCTTGGCGTGCAGCGTCACGGCCTTGGCGGCGAGCGCATGCTCGATTTCGCCCATGTCGGCGAAGGCCATGCCCTGCCCCGGCTCGCCGTCGCGCATCAGCGAGACGTAGTAGAGGCCGAGCACGATGTCCTGGCTCGGCACGATGATCGGCATGCCGTTGGCGGGGTGCAGGATGTTGTTGGTCGACATCATCAGCACGCGCGCCTCGAGCTGCGCCTCCAGCGACAGCGGCACGTGCACGGCCATCTGATCGCCGTCGAAATCGGCGTTGAACGCCGAGCAGACGAGCGGATGCAGCTGGATCGCCTTGCCCTCGATCAGCACCGGCTCGAACGCCTGGATGCCGAGGCGATGCAGCGTCGGGGCGCGGTTGAGCATGATCGGGTGTTCGCGGATCACCTCGTCGAGAATGTCCCAGACCTCGGGCTTTTCCTTCTCGACCAGCTTCTTGGCCTGCTTGACCGTCGCCGACAGGCCCTTGGCGTCGAGCCGCGAGTAGATGAACGGCTTGAACAGCTCCAGCGCCATCTTCTTGGGCAGGCCGCACTGGTGCAGCTTGAGCTCGGGACCGACGACGATGACCGACCGGCCGGAATAGTCGACGCGCTTGCCGAGCAGGTTCTGGCGGAACCGGCCCTGCTTGCCCTTCAGCATGTCGGCGAGCGACTTCAGCGGCCGCTTGTTGGCGCCGGTGATGACGCGCCCGCGCCGGCCGTTGTCGAACAGGGCGTCGACCGATTCCTGCAGCATCCGCTTCTCGTTGCGGATGATGATGTCGGGCGCGCGCAGCTCCATCAGCCGCTTCAGGCGGTTGTTGCGGTTGATGACCCGGCGGTAGAGATCGTTGAGGTCGGAGGTCGCGAAGCGGCCGCCGTCGAGCGGCACCAGCGGACGCAGATCGGGCGGAATCACCGGCACTTCGGTCAGGATCATCCATTCCGGCTTGTTGCCGGAATGCATGAAGGCCTCGATGATCTTCAGGCGCTTGGCGAGCCGCTTGGGCTTGAGCTCGCTCTTGGAATGGGCGATCTCGACCTTCAGATCCTCGGCGATCTTGGCCAGATTCATCCCCTTGAGGATTTCGCGGATCGCCTCGGCGCCGATCATGGCGGTGAAATTATCCTGGCCGTATTCGTCCTGCGCGCGCAGGAAGTCGTCCTCGGACAGCAGCTGGCGGTCCTTCAGCGGCGTCAGGCCGGGATCGAGCACGATGTAGGATTCGAAATAGAGAATCCGCTCGAGGTCCTTCAGCGTCATGTCGAGCAGCAGGCCGATGCGCGAGGGCAGCGACTTCAGGAACCAGATGTGGGCGACCGGCGCGGCGAGCGAGATATGGCCCATGCGTTCGCGCCGGACCCGCGACAGAGTCACCTCGACGCCGCACTTCTCGCAGATGACGCCCTTGTACTTCATGCGCTTGTACTTGCCGCACAGGCACTCGTAATCCTTGATCGGCCCGAAAATGCGGGCGCAGAACAGCCCGTCCCGCTCCGGCTTGAAGGTGCGGTAGTTGATCGTCTCGGGCTTCTTGATCTCGCCGAAGGACCAGGACAGGATCTTCTCGGGGCTGGCGATCGCGATCTGGATCTGGTCGAAAGCCTGCGGCTGGACCGCGGGAGCAAAGGGATTGGCGACTTCTTGATTCATCGTTTCATCTCCTGCGTCGCCATGTGCGGATGTCGCGCCATGGCTCGCGTTGATGGACAGGGGCGCAGCCTGCGATCGCTGCGCCCATCGCTTTGTTGCTGACGCACGCGGCGCGCTATTCGGCCGCCTCGACCGGCGGCAGTTCGCCGAGCTGCTTCTTGGTCGAGGCCAGTTCCACGTTGAGGCCGAGGGATCGCATTTCCTTCACGAGGACGTTGAAGCTCTCCGGAATGCCGGATTCGAACGTATCGTCGCCGCGAACGATCGATTCGTAGACCTTGGTGCGGCCGGCGACGTCGTCCGACTTGACGGTGAGCATTTCCTGCAAGGTGTATGCCGCGCCATAGGCCTCCAGCGCCCACACCTCCATCTCGCCGAATCGCTGGCCGCCGAACTGCGCCTTGCCGCCGAGCGGCTGCTGGGTGACCAGGCTGTAGGGCCCGATCGAGCGGGCGTGGATCTTGTCGTCGACGAGATGGTGCAGCTTCAGCATGTAGATGTAGCCCACCGTCACCTTGCGATCGAACGTCTCGCCGGTGCGGCCGTCATACAGAACCACCTGGCCGGAGGAATCGTAATTGGCCATCTTCAGCATCTCGACGATGTCCTTCTCGCGCGCCCCGTCGAACACCGGAGTCGCGATCGGTATGCCGCGACGCAGGTTCTCGCCGAGCTCGACCACGTCCTTCTCGTCGAGCGACTGGATCGTCTCGTCATTGCCGTAGATGTCCTTCAGCTTGGCGCGCAGCGGCTTCACGTCGCCATTGCGCATGTAGACGTTGACCGCCTCGCCGACCTGCTTGCCGAGCCCCGCGCAGGCCCAGCCCAGATGCGTCTCCAGGATCTGGCCGACGTTCATCCGGCTCGGCACGCCGAGCGGATTGAGGACGATGTCGACCGGGGTGCCGTCCTCGAGGAACGGCATGTCCTCCTGCGGCACGATTCGCGAGACGACGCCCTTGTTGCCGTGGCGCCCCGCCATCTTGTCGCCGGGCTGGATCTTGCGCTTCACCGCGATGAAGACCTTGACCATCTTCATCACGCCGGGCGGCAGTTCGTCGCCGCGCTGCAGCTTCTCGACCTTGTCGAGGAAGCGGCTCTCGAGCCCCTTCTTCGACTCGTCGTATTGCTTGCGCATCGCCTCGAGCTCGGACATCGTCTGGTCGCTCTCGAGCGCGAAGTTCCACCATTGCGAGCGCGGCAGTTCGTCGAGCAGGGCGCGGGTGAGAATCTGGTCCTTCTTGAAGGTTTTGGGGCCGGACAGGGCCCGCTTGCCGATCAGCACCTCGGCGAGCCTCGCGAACACGTTGCGGTCGAGGATGGCGAGTTCGTCGTCGCGGTCCTTGGCGAGCCGCTCGATCTCCTCGCGCTCGATCGCCTGGGCGCGCTCGTCCTTGTCGACGCCGTGGCGGTTGAACACGCGCACCTCGACGATCGTGCCCTGCACGCCGGGCGGAACCCGCAGCGAGGTGTCGCGGACGTCCGAGGCCTTCTCGCCGAAGATCGCGCGCAGCAGCTTTTCCTCCGGCGTCATCGGGCTCTCGCCCTTGGGCGTGATCTTGCCGACCAGGATGTCGCCGGCGACGACCTCGGCGCCGATGTAGACGATGCCCGCTTCGTCGAGGTTCTTCAGCGCCTCCTCCGACACGTTCGGGATGTCGCGGGTGATCTCCTCCGGCCCGAGCTTGGTGTCGCGGGCCATCGCCTCGAATTCCTCGATATGGATCGAGGTGAACACGTCGTCCTTGACGATGCGCTCGGAGAGCAGGATCGAATCCTCGAAATTATAGCCGTTCCAGGGCATGAACGCGACCAGCACGTTGCGGCCGAGCGCGAGATCGCCGAGGTCGGTCGACGGGCCGTCGGCGATGATGTCGCCCTTGGCGACGATGTCGCCGACCCGCACCAGCGGCTTCTGGTTGATGCAGGTCGACTGGTTCGAGCGCTGGAACTTCATCAGCCGGTAGATGTCGACGCCCGGCTTGGCGGCGTCGGTCTCCCCGGTCGCGCGCACCACGATGCGGGTCGCGTCGATCTGGTCGACGATGCCGGCGCGGCGGGCGCCGATCGCCGCGCCCGAATCGCGCGCCACGATCGCCTCCATGCCGGTGCCGACCAGCGGCGCGTCCGAGCGCACGAGCGGCACCGCCTGGCGCTGCATGTTCGAGCCCATCAGCGCGCGGTTGGCGTCGTCGTTCTCGAGGAACGGGATCAAAGCCGCGGCGACCGAGACGAGCTGCTTGGGCGAGACTTCCATGAAGTCGACGCGGTCGGGCGACAGGAACACGACGTCGCCCGCGTGCCGGCAGACGATCAGGTCGCCGTTGAGCGTGCCGTCCTCCGACAGCGGCGTGTCGGCCTGGGCGACGCTGTATTTGCCCTCCTCCATCGCCGAGAGATAGACGACGTCCATCGTCACCTTGCCCTCTTTGACGCGCCGGTACGGCGTCTCGATGAACCCGTATTTGTTGACGCGGGCGAAGGTCGCCAGCGAATTGATGAGCCCGATATTGGGCCCTTCGGGCGTCTCGATCGGGCAGATGCGGCCGTAATGGGTCGGGTGCACGTCGCGCACCTCGAACCCGGCGCGCTCGCGCGTCAGGCCGCCCGGCCCGAGCGCCGAGAGCCGGCGCTTGTGGGTGATCTCCGAGAGCGGATTGGTCTGGTCCATGAATTGCGACAGCTGCGAGGAGCCGAAGAATTCGCGCACCGCGGCGGCCGCCGGCTTGGCGTTGATCAGGTCCTGCGGCATCACCGTGTCGATCTCGACCGACGACATCCGCTCCTTGATCGCGCGCTCCATCCGCAGCAGGCCGACGCGATACTGGTTCTCCATGAGTTCGCCGACCGAGCGCACCCGGCGGTTGCCGAGATGGTCGATGTCGTCGATCTCGCCGCGCCCGTCGCGCAGATCCACCAGCGCCTTGACGACGGCGAGGATGTCGGCCTTGCGCAGCACCCGCACCGTGTCCTCGGCGTCGAGGTCGAGCCGCATGTTCATCTTGACCCGGCCGACCGCCGAGAGGTCGTAGCGCTCGGAATCGAAGAACAGCGAATTGAACATCGCCTCGGCGCTGTCGATCGTCGGCGGCTCGCCGGGACGCATCACCCGGTAGATGTCGAACAGCGCGTCCTCGCGCGAATTGTTCTTGTCGACCTTCAGCGTGTTGCGGATGTAGGGGCCGATGTTGATGTGGTCGATGTCGAGCACGGGCAGTTCGTCGAAGCCCGCCTCGATCAGCGCGGCCAGCGACTTGTCGGTGATCTCGTCGCCCGCCTCGGCGAAAATCTCGCCGGTCTGCGGATCGTAGAGGTCGTCGGCTATATACTGGCCGTAGAGATCGGCGTCGCCGGCGCGCAGCGCCTTCACGCCCTTCTCGACGAGCTGCCGGGCCGTGCGGACGGTGAGCTTCTTGCCGGCCTCGACCGCCACTTCGCCGGTGTCGGCGTCGATCAGGTCGGCGGCGGACTTGACGCCCTTCATCCGGTCGGCGTCGAACGGCACGCGCCAGCCGCCCTTGTCGCGCGCGTAGACGACCTTCTTGTAGAAGGTCGACAGGATCTCCTCGCCGTCCATGCCGAGCGCATAGAGCAGCGAAGTCACCGGAATCTTGCGGCGCCGGTCGATGCGCGCATGGACGATGTCCTTGGCGTCGAATTCGATGTCGAGCCAGGAGCCGCGATAGGGAATGATCCGCGCGGCGAACAGCAGCTTGCCCGAAGAATGGCTCTTGCCCTTGTCATGATCGAAGAACACGCCGGGGCTGCGGTGCATCTGCGAAACGATGACCCGCTCGGTGCCGTTGACGACGAACGTGCCGTTCGAGGTCATGAACGGCATGTCGCCCATGTAAACGTCCTGCTCCTTGATATCCTTGACCGATTTTGCGCCGGTCTCGGGATCGACGTCGAACACGATCAGCCGCAGCGTCACCTTCAGCGGCGCGGCATAGGTCATGCCGCGCTGGCGGCACTCGTCGACGTCGTATTTGGGCGCCTCGTATTCGTATTTGACGAATTCGAGCAGCGAGGTCTGGGCGAAATCGGAGATCGGAAACACGGATTTGAAGACGGACTGCAGGCCTTCGTCGGGGCGACCGGCCTTGGGCGCGTCGACGATGAGAAATTGATCATAGGACGCCTTCTGAACCTCGATGAGGTTCGGCATTTGCGCGATCTCTTTGATATGACCAAAGAACTTGCGAACGCGCTTGCGGCCTGTGAATGTCTGCGCCATGTCGCTCCTCGATTTTGCCAACCGCTCGGCCGTCTGACTTCGAGCCTGCGGACGCCGCGCCCCTTCGGGATGGGGCGAACGGGTCGGGGCGTTCGGCCCCGAATCTATCGCGTCACCGCCGCGATCTCGCCTCCCGGGCGCCGCGAAGGCGATCCGGAACGCTCGAAAGGCCCCGGGCCGAGGGCCCGGGACCGTTCAAATTCCCACGTGGACCCGCAGGGCCCACCGCGCCTCACTTGAGCTCGACCTTCGCGCCCGCCTTCTCGAGGGCGGCCTTGATCTTGGCGGCCTCCTCCTTGCCGACGCCTTCCTTGACGTTCTTCGGGGCGCCTTCCACGAGGTCCTTGGCTTCCTTGAGGCCGAGCGCGGTGATCGCACGCACTTCCTTGATGACCTCGATCTTCTTGTCGCCGGCGGCGAGCAGAACGACCGTGAACTCGGTCTGTTCCTCGACCGGGGCGGCGGCGGCGGCGGCCGGGCCGGCGGCTACGGCGACCGCGGCGGCGGCCGAAACGCCCCATTTGGTTTCCAGGAGCTTGGCGAGTTCGGCCGCCTCGAGGACGGTCAGGCTCGACAATTCGTCGACGATTTTTTCCAGATTGGCCATTCCAGTGATCCCTATATGGTTCGAACCATAGCGTTTGTGAAGAGCCTGCGATCAGGCTGCGTCTCTTGAGGCATAGGCCCCGAACACGCGCGCGAGCTTGGCCGCCGGCGCGGTGGAGAGTTGGGCGAGCTTGGTCGCCGGCGCCTGCAGGAGGCCCAGCAATTTGGCGCGCAACTCGTCGAGCGAGGGGAGGGTCGCGAGCGACCTGATCCCGTCGACGTTCAGGGCGGTCCTGCCCATGGCGCCGCCGAGGAGGACGAATTTCTCGTAATCCTTGGCGAAGGCCACGGCGACCTTCGGCGCCGCCACCGGATCGTCCGAATAGGCGATCAGGGCCGGTCCCTTGAGAAGGGAGCCGACGGAGGCGACATCCGTGCCTTCGAGAGCAATCTTGGCGAGGCGGTTCTTGGCGACCTCGACGCGCGCGCCCGCCTGCTTCATCTGCTTGCGCAAATTCTGCATCTGGGCGACGGTCAGGCCGGAGTAGTGCGCCACGACGACCACCGAGGCCTTCGAAAAGACCTCGTGAAGCGACGCCACGGCTACTTTTTTCTCCGCTCTATCCACGGTGCTGTCTCCGGTTGGCGGGAAGCTTCCCGCCCACTGCACATGCCCCGTCGCGCCCCTAGCGGGCCGCGCCGCGGCGACTTGCGCCTGTCCCCGGAGCCGGGCGATGGCCCGCCGCCGGACAGATGGTTCGAACCGATACCCCCGGGCGGCCTGGTCGGCCGCTCGGCAAAAACCCGGTCTTCCCCGTCTGTGCAGGCCCCCTTTCGCCCCGCCGGGCGGCGGGAGGGAATTGAGCGGCGCCCCTGGGGGACGCGCGCGCCGGCAGTCTCGGACAGGACATGGCCGGACGAGACCCGGGGCGCAGCCCCGAGTCTCCCGGCCCATCCACCGCTCCCAAACCGCCCTGGCCGATTTCGCGGACCAGGACGCCCATGAGGCGGAAGCCAAAAATGATCATCAGGGTCGCATCGCGCCGCCGACCCCGAACGCGCTCTTTATCCCGCCGGGATCGTCCTGCCAAGGGGGTCGCGCAGGTTATTTTCGCCCGGCGCCATCGCCGTCGCGCAACCGCCCGGCCGGCGAATTTACCGGGCGGATAGGTCTGTATGCTCTTTCTGAGCGCCCGTGCCCGCGCGAGTCGAAATGTCCGTCATCGATTGCCAACCCATCCGCGCCCCGGCCGGCGCGCGGCCGGCCGGGCGCCTGGCGCGGCCCGATCGGCTCGCCCTCGCCGCCGCAGCGATCGTCGCCGCCGGCCTGGCGGTGCGCCTGTGCTGCGCCGGCGGCCCGCTGTGGCTCGACGAAATCTGGTCGATCGAGAACCTCGCGCCGCTCGGCCATTTCTGGCAGGTGTTCTGGGGCATATCGCACGACAACAACCATTTCCTGAATTCGCTCTGGCTCTATTTCGCCGCGCCGACCGGCGCCGGCGCGCCGATCCTGCGCGCCCCCTCGATCGCGATGGGCGCGCTGGCGATCGCGATGATGGCGCGACTGGGCGCCCGCCATTCCCCGCCGGCCGCGCTCGCCGCCGCCGCGATGACCGCCCTGTCCTATTTCTTCGTCAATTACAGCGTCGAGGCGCGCGGCTACGCCGGCAGCGCGCTCGCCCTTCTCGTCGGCTTCGACGCGCTCGAGCGGGCGATCGAGCAGCCGGGATCGCGCGCGCGCTTCACGCTGGCGGCGGCGATGGGGATCGGCCTGCTCTGGCATCTGGCGATCCTGCCGGCGATCGGATTGTTCGGCCTGTTCTGCCTGTTCGAGGAGCGGCGGCGCAGGGGCGGCTTCGAGCCCGCGCTCGCCGCGACGATCCGGGTGTTCGCGCCGACCGCCCTGGCCGCGATTCCCGCCCTCGCCTGCGTGTTGGCGGGGATCGCGGTCGTCGGGACGCTGACGATCGGCGGCCTGCGCGGCTTCGACGCCGGCCAGGCGCTCGGCGCGATCGCCGAAATGGCGCGCGACGCGATCGGCGTCTCCCCGGCGGCGCCCGCCTGGCTGGTCGTCGCCGCCGGCGCCGCGGCGGTCGGGATCGCGCTGGTCGCGCGCCTCGTCCTCGACGGGCGCCGGATCGCCTATGGACTCATCCTCCTCGGCCTGCCCGCCGCGGTCTTCGTCCTGCGCCCGCCCAACGCTCATATCCCGCGGTATTACCTCGTCTGCGCGCTGTTCCTGATCCTGCTGCTCGCCGAGTGCTTCGGCAGCCTCTGGCGCGCCGGCTCATGGCGGCGCTGGGGCGCGCTGGCGGGGCTGGCGGCGATCCTGTGCGGCGACGCCGGCCTCGTGCTGAGGTTTGAGGACTCCAAGCAGACGGCATGGCCGCTGGCGCTCGACGCGATCGCCGCCTCCGGACAGCTCCGGCTCGCCAGCAGTTTCGACGATCGGGTCGGCAAGTTCGTCGCCTATTACGACCGCGATCACCCGGGGCTCGAACTCGTGCCGCGCGCGCAATGGTGCGAACGGCGCCCGCAATGGTTCGTCGCCGAGACCGCCGGCCTCGCCGAACTGCCGGCCACGCTCGACCTCGCCGCCGGCGCGTGCCGGGTCCCGTTCGCGCTCGTGCGCCGCTACGAGACCTGGGGCCTGTCGTCGGTCGGCTGGGCGCTCTATCGCGCACCCTGATCCTGCGCGGGGCCGAATCGCCGCCGGCGCGGGGGTTCAGGCGCCGACGACGCCGACGGTCGCGATCGTGCCGAGGTCGAGCTTGACCCCCGGCCCCATCGTCGAGGAGATGGCGGCGCGCTGGAGGTAGGTCCCCTTCGAGCCGGCCGGCTTGGCCTTGGCGACCGCATCGACGAAGGCGCGGATGTTCTGGGCGAGTTGCTCCTCGCCGAACGAGGCCTTGCCGACCGAACCCTGGATGATGCCCGCCTTCTCCACCCGGAACTCGACCGCCCCGCCCTTCGAGGCCTTGACCGCCGCGGCGACGTCCATCGTCACCGTGCCGACCTTCGGATTGGGCATCAGCCCGCGCGGGCCCAGCACCTTGCCGAGGCGGCCGACCAGCGGCATCATGTCCGGGGTCGCGATGCAGCGGTCGAAGCCGATCTCGCCGCCGTTGACGGTGGCGACGAGGTCCTCCGCGCCGACGATGTCGGCGCCGGCCGCCCTCGCCTCGTCCGCCTTGGCCCCGCGCGCGAACACGGCCACCCGCAGCACCCGCCCGGTGCCGTTGGGCAGGTTGACGACGCCGCGGACCATCTGGTCGGCGTGCTTGGGGTCGACGCCGAGGTTGAGCGCGAGCTCGACCGTCTCGTCGAATTTGGCGGTCGCCCGCGCCTTCACCAGCTTGACCGCCTCGTCGAGCTTGTAGAGCTTGGTGCGTTCGACGCTCTCGCGCGCCTTGACGATTCTCTTGCCTGCGTGCGCCATGACCTACCCCGCCACCACTTCGAGGCCCATCGAACGGGCGGAGCCTTCGATCATCGCCACGGCGGCCTCGACGGTCGCGCAATTGAGATCGGGCATTTTCTTCTCGGCGATCTCGCGCACCTGCGCATGGGTCACCTTGCCGACGAAGCCGCGGCCGGGCGTCTTCGAGCCCGAAGCCGGCTTCTTGCCGATCTTCAGCCCCGCCGCCTTCTTCAGGAAGAAGGTCACCGGCGCCTGACGCATCTCGAAGGTGAACGACCGGTCCTGGTAGGCGGTGATGACCACCGGGATCGGCGTGCCCTTCTCGATCTGCGCGGTGCGCGCATTGAAGGCCTTGCAGAATTCCATGATGTTGAGCCCGCGCTGACCGAGCGCGGGGCCGATCGGCGGCGACGGATTGGCGGCCCCGGCGGGCACCTGCAGTTTGACGTAGCCGGTTATCTTCTTGGCCATGAGGCTGCTCCGATGAGGCGCCCGGCTCGGTCGAGCCGGCGCCGGTGGCAGGGGCGTGGTGCGAGCGTCGACCCCGGCTGGCGACCGGGCGCTCTCCCACGCGCGAAGGCGCGGGTGCTAGCAGGTTCGGCGCGGCGGCGCAACCAGACGCGCGCGCCCGCGCCGCATGGCGCGGCGGGTTCGAGCCTCATAGCATCGCCGGCGGGTCGGGCCGGCGAAGGGCGCCCGGCGACCCCGGAGGGTTCCGCCATGATTCCGCCTGCGATCCAGCGCTGGCACGCGATCGCCGCCGCCCGCGACCCCGCCGGGCTCGACGATCTGCTCGCCGACGAGGTCGTGTTCTTCTCGCCGGTCGTCCACACGCCGCAGCGCGGCAAGGCGATCACGCTGAAATACCTGACCGCGGCGCTCGCGGTGCTCGGCGGCGAATCCTTCCGCTATGGCGAGCAGTGGATCGGCGCGAATTCGGCGGTGCTGGAATTCTTCGCCACGATCGACGGCGTCGAAGTCGACGGCGCCGATTTCATCGGCTGGAACGCCGCCGACAGGATCGACCGGTTCAAGGTGATGGTGCGGCCGCTGAAGGCGATCCAGGCGGTGCAGCAGGCGATGGGCGCGCGGCTGGCGGGCGCGGCTGCGCCGAAGGGGTGAGGCGAGGAGCGGGTCTTCCGGGGCGCCGCGCGGCGACCGCGACGGATCGCGCGAACCCTCACGGCGAGGCGCTCCCGCCACCGATGACTTTCGGGCGCGGCCCGCCCGACGGCGGGGATGGCCGGCGCGAGCTGCTGAGGTCGGGACGGTGGAGCGGTACGGCGGCGCGCCGCCATTTCTTAACCCCGTTGGCGGCGGGCATCCGCCGGCGCTCGAACCTTAGGCGTTTGTTGAGGGCGCCCGAGTCAGCGTGATCCGACCGTCCATGGGGACGTCCGGAAGCGCCCGAAATGACCGATATCGCCGCGACGTCCTTCTCCCAGGCGCCTGAGCGCGCGCCGACCGCGATCAGCCTCGGGGATGTCTTCAGCCGGTCGATGCGGCTGTTCGCGTCGCGCTGGCCGACCTATTGCGGCCTCGCGCTCGTCGGATATGTCCCGTTCGCGGGCGCGGGCGCCATGAATTTGCCGGGCGTGTCGCAGCGCCTCCCGACGGTCCTGCGCGACGATCTCACGGATGTCAATTCCGCCGTCCTTGTCGGCGCGATCGTCGTCGTCGGCCTGGCGGCGTTCGCATGGGCGCTGCTCGCCTGGGTCGCCGGCTATGCGCTCGTCTCCCACGATATCGCCGGCAGCCGTCTGTCCGTGGGCCAGGCGCTCGGCGCGGCGCTGCGGCGATCGCCCGCCGTCGTGGGCCTGACGATCCTCGGCGGGCTCGCCGGCTTGTTCGCCTCCCTGCTGTTCCTGATTCCCGGCGTCATCGTCTTCTGCATGTTCGCGGTCGCCATTCCCGCCTGCCTCATCGAGCGGCTCGGGCCGGTCAAGAGCCTGTCGCGCAGCGCCTATCTGACGAAGGGCAACCGCTGGCGGGTGCTGGGACTGATCCTGGCGCTCGTTTTCGGCGTGGGAATCGTCTGCCAGTTGTTGCTGCGTCTCGCCGATTTCATGGCGGGCCCGAGCGTTGCTCTGCTGCTCGACTTGCCCGTCCAGGCGGTATCCGGCGCGCTGGGAACCGTGGTCACCGCCGCCCTCTATTTCCAGTTGCGCGCCGCGCGCGAAGGCGTCGCCATCGAGCAGATCGCCCGCGTGTTCGACTAGGCGGACGGGCGCCGGCCGGCCTCGGGCGGCCTGGCCGGACCCCGCGCCCCGATCGCCCTCGATCGACGACAGAGGTCGAGCCCATGACCCATCCATCACCTGCGGCCTTCGCGCCGGGCCGCGATCGCGCGCGGTCGTTCATCGGCGTCCCGGGCGGCTTCGACCGGGCCTCGGGGCGTCGGCCGGCCGATGCGCCCGCCGCCGTCCCGTAAGCGCTGCGCGTCGGAGCCCGATCCGCGCGGCGCCCGCGCTCGACAGGCGCGCGCGGACGCGTCAGTCTGGCGCTCGTCGAGGGTTCGACTGCAAAGAGGGGGATTTGATGGTTGATTCCTTCGCCGGCGCCCGCATCAGCGAGGCGCCCGGGATCCGCGTCGGCGACGTCCTGAACCAGGCTTGGGGCGTGTTCGCCGCCCGCTGGGCGCCGTTCATGGGGCTTTCGCTGATCGCCTTCGCGCCCCGGTTCCTGTTCGGCCTGGTCGTTGCGAAGGGCGTCGGCGCTGGAATCATCGGGACTGTTCTTCAGATCTCCTGCGCGTCGTTCGCCGACGCCGCAATCATCTACGGCGTCGTCCAGCAATTGCGCGGACGCGGTTTTACGGTCGCGGAATCGCTGAGCGCCGGATTCGCGCGCCTCGGCCCGGTCATCGGCCTGTCGCTCGTGTTGGGCTTCAGCGTAGGGCTGGCCACGATCCTGCTGGTGATTCCAGGCGTCATCGTCTGGTGCATGTATGCGATCGCGCTCCCGGTCTGCGTCGTCGAGCGGCGCGGGGCGTTCGACAGCATGAGCCGCAGCGCGGCCCTGACCAAGGGCGCCCGCTGGCGCATATTCGGCGTCTTCGCGCTGGTCGTCCTCGCCTTCATGCTCGTCTTCGTCATCGTCGGCGCGCTGGCCCCGCTGGCCGGCGGCCCGCTGCTGGCCGCCCTCGCGCTCTACCTCGTCGAATCGGCGGCGGGCGCGTTCCGTGCGGTGACCGCGGGCGTGCTCTACCACCAGTTGCGCGTCGCCCGCGAAGGCGTCGACATCGAGGCGATCGCAGCGGTGTTCGACTAGTCGCCGCCCCCGAGGGACGGGCGATGGCCGATCTCGCGCCGAGCGGCCTGGACCTGACGCGCGACGGCGCGCCGACCGTGGTCCGCGTCGGCGACGTGCTGTCCGCGGCGTCGCGACTGTTCGCCGCGCGCGGGCTCGGCTTCCGCGCGATGATGGCGCCCGGCGCCGCGCTGTTCGCGGCCGCGACCTGGCCGCCCGATTTGGTCGTGCAGGTGGGCGATCTCTCGCAAATGGAAGCCTCGCCGCCCCGGCTCGATATCCCGACATAGCCCGCCATCTTCGCGCTCGTCTGCTCCGCGCTCGCGGCCGCCGCGGTCGCCTTCGGCGCGGCGCTCGGACTGGTTCTCATCGCTCCCGGGCGGCTGGCGCTGTCTCTCGCCGCAGTCGCGATCCCTGCCTGCGTCGTCGAGCAACTGGGGCCGATTCGCAGCCTCGCGCGCAGCGCATTCCTGACCACGGGCAATCGCTGGCGCGTGTTCGGGCTGCTCGTCCTGCTCTACGGCGGCGGCGGGGTGGTCGACGCGTTGGTCGCAGAGGCGACGATTCGCCTCGCCGGCGAGCGCGCCGCGACGGTCGTCTCGGCCCCGTTCCGGATCGCCGTCGGCGTCTTCACCGCGGTGACGATCGCCGTGCTCTACGCCCGGCTGCGCGGCGCGCGCGAGGGCGTCGACGTCGATGAGGTCGGACGGGTTTTCGACTAGTGGGGGTGCGTCGTGGAAACTGGCGCGATCTGTGAACTCCTCCTGTGGGCCGGCATCAGCGCACGTCTCGGTAGCGCCGGCAATCACGGGATGCGCGCGCAGCAATCGGCCGGCACGGTGGGTCGTCGCGGCGCTCACGCCGGGCGGGCGCCCGTCCCCGCTCGGTCGGCGCCGCTGGCCGCTCCCAGCGCCACGCCTCATTTATTCTCCTTATCGGAATTTCTGGTTGTCATGTTCTAATTTTCCTGACATGCTCCGCATACTCGGGGCGCGGGCCGGGCGGCGGCTGGTCGGGGAATCGTGACCGGAATTCGAAAGGGGTCGATCCTTGCGTAACTCCCACGGCGCACGCTCTTTCAACATCGACAAGCGTCCAACGAGGCGATGCTCGCGGTTGGCGCGTCTGGTTCGTTCGCGGCGCCATTCGTCCTCGTTCAATCGCCGCCGCTCCCGCGGCGGTTCGAGCGACGAAACAGCGCGGGCGCCTCCAAACGGTTTCTTTTTGCCCGCAAGCGCTTGAAATCGCTCAAAACCCCAGAAAATGGATTTCCAAAAGCTTCACCGCACCCGGACCCGGGCGGCGCGGACGGGCCGCGGGCCGATCGCCGCCATGGGCTGAACGGCGCTCCGGCGCGGGCCGGCGCCGGGCCTTAACCGTCTCCGCAGCGCCGCGCCGCGGCGCTTCGGTTTCTTAAGCCTTGTTGAACGGGTTTCGCCCCAGCTTGCCCGAAAGGAAGTGCGGGAGACTGAAATGGCCTATCCTTCGGCGACGACGTTCGGGCGCTCGCGCATTCCGGCGCGCCGGCCTTCGACGATCAACCTCGGCGACGTGTTGACCCAGGCGTTCGCGATATTCGCGGGGCGCTGGCGCGGGTGTTGCGGCGCGATCGTCATGGCCACCTCGGTGACGGGCATCGTCGTTACGACAGCACTATTCGCGACTCTCGGATTTGCGTGGGGGGTTGCGGCCAGTCCCTGGGCGTTCCTCACGTCCGGCAGCTCCATCGTCGCGATCGTCACCATCTGCTGCGCTGAGGCCGCCTCCTTCGCCGTCGCCCATGCGGCGATCTGCTTGATGGCGTTCCAGGACGCCAGGCATCGGGACGTCTCCCTCGACGAGGCGTTCGCCTCCGCGCTGTCGCGATCGCGTTCGTCGATCATCGTGAAGCTGCTTTATGAGCTGTGCCGCATGCTGGGAGCGGCCGTGCTGACCGTTGCCGTCTCGAGAATATTGCCTCCGCTACACGGCGCGATGCTCCTCGACGGGCCGCGGCTGGAGCTGGGATTCGCCGCCGTGACCATTGCCGGCGTGATCGTCATGAGCTTGTTCGCGGTCGCAATTCCCGTCGGCGTCGTCGAGGGGCTGGGGCCGCTGGAGAGCCTTTGGCGCAGCGTCGAGCTGACCAAGGGCGACCGGTGGCGCGTCGTCGGCATCCTCCTCGTGTTGGATCTGAGCCCCGCGCTCGTCTTCTATCTCGTCTTCTATCTCGTCCGGTTCGCGTCGACTCCCGGCCACGCCCTGTGCGTCGTCTTCGTCTTCCCCCTCGGAGTCCAGTTCGGCGCCTTCGGTCAGGTCGCGCTCGGGGTTCTCTATGTTCACCTGCGCGCCGCCCGCGAGGGCGTCGACGCCGAGCAGCTCGCGAGCGCGTTCGACTAACCCGCGGGCGCGTTCTTGTCGGCGCGCGCGCGCCCGTAGAGCTGTTCGCGCTCGAGATAGGCGCGCTCGGCGGCGTAGAATTCGGTGAGGAACTCGACCGTCCGCTGCGGCGGCGGTCCGCTCCAGCCGATCCTGCGCCGGATGCGCGCGCTCACGTCCTCGAGCGCCTGTACGCTCTCGTGGGTGCGCGGCTTGCGCAGCAGCTCCTCGAGCACCTGCAGCTCGAAGGCGCCATAGGCGGCGAGCTGGGCGCTGGTGAACGCATAGGCCGCGCGCGCCTCGGCGAGATCGGCGAGCAGAAGCCGCTTGGGCAGGGCGATCACGATGGTGCCGGCGATGAGGTCGCCGCCGCGCATGCGGTCGCGGTTGAACAGCGGCATCGCGGTCAGCAGCAGCAGCCAGACGCCGAGCACGACATTGGCGGCGCCGCCGGCGGCCCCCGCGAGGATCACTCCCAGCGGCAGGAAGACCTCGACCTCGCGCGTCAGGTTGCGCGCGATCACCGCGCCCGCGGTCAATGGACCCCCCGCGCGGTCGATCACGCGCAGCCGGTTGATCCGCTTGCCGGGCGTCGCGCCCTGCCAGGCGAGTTCGAAATAGATGAAGTAGAGATTGCGCACGAAGAAGCCGATGAACAGCACGATCGTGACCGCGACGCCGATCGCGTGCGTCTGGACGAGCACGGCGACGACGACGAGATAGCTGAAGATCGCGACGCCGAGCCAGATCGTCATGTCGATCAGGAAGGCGGCGGCGCGCTCGCCATGTTCGGCGAGTTCGACGTGCAGCGCGACCCCCTCGGGCGTGACGATCTCGCGCCGGCTGCGGACGGCGCCGCCGAGCAATTGGTCGACCCGGTCGGTGGAGGCGGTCATCGGCGCGGACTCCGGCCGGCGAAGGTGAAATAGGAGCCCCAGACGAGGGCGGTCATCGCCGAAAACGCCAGCCGGCCGCCGGTGCTGGCGACGAGCTGGCGCAGGCCGCCTTCGATGAGCCCGGCAAAGAAGAACATCGCGACCGCCCCGACCGCCAGCCGCGCCGCGGTCTGGCCGTTGATCGCGAGATTCTCGATCCTGGAATGGCGGCCGGGAAACAGGATGCTGCGGGCGATGACGAGCCCCCCTGCCCCGCACAGGATGATCGCGCCGAATTCGGTGACCCCATGGATCGACACCCAGCCGAGAAAATCGACGAGCAGGCCGCGATCGTAGTGGAGCCCGATGAAGGCGCCGAACACGAGGCCCTGATAGGCGAGCAGCAGGACGGTCGGCGCGCCCGCCGCGACGCCGAGCCCGAAGGTCATGATCCCGATCACCGTATTGTGCTGGAACAGGAAATTGGCGAACACCACGAAGGACTTGGCGAAGCCCGGCCATGGCGCGAATATCTCGTCGTCGAGCAGCTGCTGGCGCGTCGAATGGACCCCCCGCCCGCCCGCCATGGTGTCGGGAACGAGCGCCGTCAGCCAGGCCTCGTCGCCGGTGACCAGCCAGAAGCCGGCGAGCGTCCCGGCGAGGATCGCCAGAAAGGCGAGCAGGATCGGCCACACCGATGCGCGCACCGCGGCGGGAAAGCCGCGCGTCACGAAATCGCGCGCCCCCTCGAGCAGGCTCTGGCGGGGCCCGTAGACGGTCAGATAGGCGCGCAGCGACAGCGCGTCGACATACTGCAGGAGATTGCGATCGAGCGCGATGGTGCGCGCGACCGACAGCGACGACAGGGTCGCGCGATAGAGCTGGGGCAGCCGCTGCAGTTCCGCGACGTCGAGCGCGCCGACGCCGCGCCGCTCGGCCTTGTCGACGAGCGCCTCGAGGTCGCGCCAGCCCTGTTCGCGCCCGCGCCGGAATTCGCTCGAGCGCAGGACGATCGCCGGACGCGGCTCGCCGGGGTCGAGCGGCGGCGGGCCGTCGATCGGCACGGCGCTCACAGCAGGCCCCGCTGCTTGATCATCAGGTAGCGATTGATCAGCGCGATTCCCAGTTCGCCCGCCGCGACGTCGAGGCAATGCAGCCCCATGCGCTCCATCCGCTCAAGCACCGTCTGGCGCTCGCGCTGGAAATTGCCCGAGATCACCGCCTCCGCGACCGTCACGAAATCGTCGGGGCGGCGGTCGGCGAGCGCGCGCAGGGCGGGATCGCGCAGCGTCACCAGGACGACGACATGCCTGCCGGCGAGCCGGCCCAGGGCCTCGAGCAGCAGTTCGGCGGCGATCGTGTCGACGAATTCGGTGAACAGGATGACCAGGCTGCGCCGCTTGAGGCGGCTTTCCAGATCGGCGAGCGCGAGCGTGAAATTGGTCTCCTCGGAATGATAGGCGATCGTCGCGGCGGCTCGCTGCAGCTGGGCGAAATTGGCGAGGCCGCGCGCGGGCGGGCGATAGAGCCGCACCCGGGCGTCGAAGCCGAAGGCGCCGACCAGATCGCCCGCGCGCAGCCCGATCCAGCCCAGCAGCAGGCCGGCGTTGACCGCATGGTCGATGCGCGGCAGCCCGTCGATCGGCTCCAGCATGAGATGGCCGGTGTCGAAGGCGATGACGACCGGATGATTGCGCTCGGTGTCGAATTCCTTGACCAGCAGCTTGCGGTGGCGCGCCGAATGCTTCCAGTCGATGTGGCGGGGATCGGCGCCCGGGACATATTCGCGCAGCGCCTCGAATTCCGAACCCTCGCCGCGCTGGCGCTGCGCCTTGACGCCGTAGATCGCGTCATGGGCGAAGAACTGCAACGCCGCACTCTGCACGCCGCGCACGTTGGGCAGGATGTCGATCACCCGGTCGAGCGCGACGCGCCGCACGAAACCCGCCAGGCCGAGCGGCCCGCGCCAGCGCAGCCAGAGCGCGTCGACGTGGATCTGCCCCCGGCGCAGCGGCTTCAGCGCCATCAGCGCGCGCGCGGCGATCCCCGGCGCGAGCGTCAGCGCCTGGCCCTCGGACGCTTCCAGCGCGCCGCGCCGCTCGAGCAGCAGATCGAGCCGCACGTCGCGCGGCGCCCGGCGGGCGGCGAAGTCGAAGGCGAGCGCGACGCTCTCGCCGATCGCGGCGCTCGGCGGAACCTGCGGCGCGATCGCGAGCGCGCGCAGCGGCGCCCCGAGCAGGGCGTCGATCGCGATCGCGGTCAGCACGACGAGCCCATAGGCGACCGCCAGCCCCCACAGACCCGGCCGCGCGACCACCAGCAGCACCGCCAGCGGCAGGCCGGCGGCGAACAGCAGCACGGCGCGCGGGGTCGGGTTCATCAGCGCGGCGCCGCGGTCTGCTCGAGGATGTCGCCGATGATCCGGTCGGCGCTGACGCCCTCGATCTCGGCGCCCGGAGACAGCGAGAGCCGATGGCGCAGCAGCGGCGCGGCGAGCGTCTTGACGTCGTCGGGGATCACGAAGTCGCGCCCCTGGATCGCGGCATAGGCGCGCGAGGCGGCCGCCAGCATGTTGGCGGCGCGCGGCGAGGCCCCGGTTTCGATCGAACGGTGCTGGCGGGTCGCGCGCACGACGTCGACGACATAGTCGATCAGCACGTCGGACAGGCGGATGCGCTCGACCGCGCTCCGAACCAGCGCCAGGCCGTCGGGCGTCACGACCGGCTGCAGGTCGAAGTCGGCCAGGCGCGGCATCGCCGAGCGATGGCCGTGCCGCTCGACGATCGCCCGCTCCTCGTCGCGCGAGGGATAGTCGATCACCGCCTTGAACATGAAGCGGTCGAGCTGGGCCTCGGGCAAGGGATAGGTGCCCTGCTGCTCGATCGGATTCTGCGTCGCGGCGACCATGAACTCGTCGCCGAGCGGATAGTCCTTGCCGTCGATGGTGACGATGCGCTCGTTCATCGCCTGCAGCAGCGCCGCCTGCGTCTTGGGCGGCGTGCGGTTGATCTCGTCGGCGAGCAGCGCCTGGGTGAAGATCGGGCCCTTGGTCAGCACGAAGCTGTTGGTCTGGAAGTTGAAGAGGTTGGTGCCCAGAATGTCGCCCGGCATCATGTCGGGCGTGAACTGGATGCGCCCGAAACGCAGCGACAGGCTCGCCGCGAACGCCTGGGTCAGCAGGGTCTTGGCGGTGCCCGGGGCGCCCTCGAGCAGGACGTGGCCGCCGCACAGCAATGTGGTCAGCATGAGGTCGACGATCGCGTCCTGGCCGACGACGACCTTGCGCACCTCGCCGCGAACCGCCTCGGTCATCGCCCGGATCTGCTCAAGGTCCACGCAAAATCTCCTGCTTCCACTGGTGAAGGTCGAGCGCCGCGCGCGCGAGCGCCGCGTCCTGCCGCTGGCCGACCAGGCGGCGCGCAATCTCTGCGACGCCGGCTTTCAGCCCGCGCGCCGCGCCGACCCGGTCGAGCCATTCCATCTGGCGCTCGAGGCCGAGGCCCCGGGGCGCGCGCAGCCGCCGCGCGGCGTCGTCGACCGACAGCCGCAGGTAGTTCATCGCTACGTCCTGCCGCCCGCCCGCCAGGGCGATGAGGTCGGCGACGTTGCGGATCAGGCCGAGCTTGCCCGCCTGCAGGCGGACGGGCGCGGGCTCGGGGGCGCCGAACCGGCCCGTCGCCGCCCACAGGACCACGGCGAGCGCCGCCAGCCCGTAGAGGGTCGCCGCGACGAACGGGAATCCGAACAGCGCGCGCAGCGGATTGGCCGCCGGCGCCGCAAAGCCGTGGATCGTCTCGTCGAACACCACCCGGCCGCCGGGGCCGCGCAGCGCGTCGATCAAGGCGCCCGCGAATTGGGCGTTCGCGCCCTCGAACAGGCCGTGATTCGACAGGATGTCGGGGTCGGCGACGACCCAGATGCGGCGCCCGCGCGAGACGCTCTCGCCGATCATGACGCCGGCGCCGGTGGCCAGGATCGGGACCAGCGAACCGCCGACGATCAATTGGAGATCGCCGGGCAGTTGCGGTTCGACGCCCAGGCGATTGGTCGTCAGTTGCGCGCCGAACGGCGCCCCGTCGCGCCCGCCGCGCTCGACCCGTCCGCCGAGGCCGAGGATCGAGAGCGCCCAGTCGGCGTTCGACTCGGGCGCCGCCTCGACATGGCCGATCCAGCCGGGATGACGCGCGTCGCGCTCGCCGAGCCATTTGGGCAGGATCACCAGCACGTTGCGCGCGGGACCGAACTGGAAGCCGGTCGCCTCGTAGCGGGCGGCTGCCTCGGGCTCGGCGAGGATCAGCAGGCTGTCGGCGTCCTCGTCCGACACGGAGCCGATCCGTTTGCTGGTCACCGGCGCGCCGGCGCGCCGCAGCAGCTCGGCAAGCCCGGCATAGCCGATCGCCGAACGCGAATAGGCGCTCGGGCCGACCGCCCGGGTCTCGGGGGCGCCGTCGCCGAAGGCGAACAGATAGAGCGACAGAGCCAGGATCGCCGCCAGCGCCGAGACCCAGAGCAGCAGAACGCGCGGCGAGAACAGGCTCTGTTCGCTCATGCGCGCCGGCCCTCGCGCAGGGCGCCGGCAAAGACCGAGAAATGGCTCCGGCACGCCCGATACTCGCTCTCGCCGGCCGGATGGTCGCCGAAATAGGCGCGCTCGACGGCGCCGATGATCTCGCCCAGAGCGGATCTGGCGACCGGCGGGACCGAGGCGTGGCGGAGGATTTCGCGGCTCGTCAGCGAATCGGCGATCCGCTGGTCGAGGCGCCCGTGCATGTCGGCGACCGCCTGCAGCAAGAGGACGTGCATCGCCTCGACGAACCGCCCGAGGCGCGCCAGTTCGTCGGCGCTGGTCTGCGCGGCCAACCCGGCGCCGGCGCCCGCCGGCCCCGGTCCGGCTTCCTCGGCGCTCCAGCCGCCCCGCCGCGCGAGCCGCCCGCCCGGCAGGATGTCGCCCAGGTACAGCGCGAGGACGACGGCGCCGGCGGCGACGGCGCCCCACAGCAGCCAGCGCGTGAGGTCGAGATCGATCCAGGAGGTGTAGGCCGGATCGGCGCGCGCCGGGTTGGGAAACGCGGTCTGCAGACCCTGGGAATCGACGATCCCCCGCGCCGCGGCCGCGTAATCGGGCGGGGATTGGGCGAGGGCCCAGGCGCCGGCCGGCCCGCATGCGATCGCCAGGCCCAACAGGGCGGCGCGGACAGCCGCCCTCGCGGGCCGGCCGGCGTCGCGCTGTCGAATCCTTACGGCGCCGCAGGCGTTCACAGATGTCCCGTCTCGCGCTGGAAGGCCGGCTGCGCGCGAATTCGCTCAGGCGCCCGTCCGGCCCGGATGTCTTGCACATGCGAAGGAATGTCAGGCAATCGGTTTCTCGCCGCTTGGTTTCCCGTTTTCGCCGCCGGCGTTTACGGGACGCGGCCGCCGGCGCGGCGGGTCGCGGCGAACCTGCCCCGCCTAACGCTCCATTCTCGCACGCGCTTCGGCGAGCGCGGCGGGCGTATCGACATCGATCGCGGTTCCCGCGTCGGCGTCGCCGACCGCCACGACCCGCCCGGGCGCCGCCTCGTCGAGCAGCGCCCGGGCGCCCTCGTCGCCTTGCAGGGTCGCGATGCGCGGGAACAGCGCGCGCGCGAGCAGCGCGGGATTGCCGCGCCGCCCGTCCCGGAACGGGGCCGTGGCGAGGGCGTCGGGCGCCCCGGCGAACGCATCGATCAGACGATCGAGCAGCGACGGGGCGATGTCCGGCATGTCGCCGAGCAGGATGATCGCGCCGGCGGCGTCCGCCGGCAGCGCCGCGATCCCGGCCTTCAGCGAAGAGGCGAGGCCGGCGGCGAAATCCGGGTTGTGAACGAAGGCGACCGCGCCGCCCGCCAGCGCCGCGGCGACCGCGTCGCGATCGCTCCCGGTCACCACGACGATCGGCCGCGCGCGCGAGCCGAGCGCCGCATCGACGGCGTGGCGGACGAGCGGCTTGCCGGCCAGCGGCGCCACGAGCTTGGAGCCGACGCCGCCCGCCGCCCTGAAGCGCGCCGCGGATCCCGCGGCGAGCACGATCGCGGCGACGTCAGCCATCGCCGAGTCGCGGCTGCGGGCGGGAGGCGATTTCCATCAACAGGCCGCCGACGCCCATCGCCATGATGTCGGCCGCCGTCACCGGCACGCCGGCGAGGACGCGCTGCAGCACCCAGTCGAAGCCGTTCTCGCGCGGCGAGCGCGCGCAGCCCGGCGCGCCGATGATCGGCAGCGCGCCGCGCGCGCCGAGCAGCAGGAGGTTGCCGGGATCGACCGGCATGCCGAAATGGTCGATCCGGCCGCCGGAGGCCTCGATCGCGGCCGGAATGACGTCGCGCCGGTCGGTGATCGCCGAGGCGCCGAAGATCACCAGCGCCTCGCAGTCGCCCGCGATCTCCTCCAGCGCGCGTGCGAGGGCGCCGGACGCGTGCGGCACACGGCTGTCCCGCACGATCCGGGCCCCGGCGGGCGCGAGCCGCGCCTCCAGCACGCGCAGGGTCTTGGCGACGACGCTCGGCTTGAGGCCGGGCAGCAGCGTGGAGACGACCCCGATCCGCAACGGGCGGAACGGCGCGACGCCGACCGCGCCTTCGCCGGCGGCCGCCAGCGCGGCGTCGAGCGCCGCGCCCGGCACCGCGAAGGGTATGATCTTGACGGTGGCGACCATGTCGCCGGGCGCCACCGCGCGAAACGGCGCCAGCGTCGCCGCGGTAATCGATTCGTCGACCCCGTTGAGCCGCCCGATCCGATCGGAATCGACCTGCACCAGTCCCGCCCGTTCGGCGAAGAGGTTGACGCGGCCGGTGAACGCGCCCTCGGCGCGCAAATGGGCGCCGGCGAGGCGGGCGGCGAGGCGCCGCGCCGCCTCGTCCTCGGCGATGTCGCCGGCGTCGAGGCGCGCGGCGATCAAGGCCGATATGCCCGCGGCCTCCAGCGCCGACCGCGATTCGGGCGTGACGACCTGGCCCTTCCTGAGGACGAGCCCGTCCCGGCGGACGGCGTGGGCGACGATCGCGCCGACCGCCTCGGCGACGGGAACTGAACCGAATTTCAAGCCGCCCGCCCCTCCGCGCGCAGCGGCTTCCTGCGCAAGGCGCCGATGATTTCGCCGATGATCGAAACTGCGATCTCGGCCGGGCTCACCGCGCCGATGTCGAGGCCGATCGGCGCGTGGATGCGCGCCAGCGCGGCCTCGCCGAAGCCATGCGCCCGCATGCGCTCGAGCCGCGCGGCGTGCGTCTTGCGCGACCCGAGCGCGCCGACATAGAAGCAATCGGCGTTCAGCGCGCGCACGAGCGCGAGATCGTCGATCTTGGGATCGTGGGTCAGCAGCGCGATCGCCGTGTAGCGGTCGAGCGGCGCGCGCTCCAGCGCGGCGTCGGGCCATTCGGCGATCACCGGCGTGTCCGGGAAGCGCTCGGGCGTCGCGAAGGCGGTGCGCGGGTCGATGACGATCGGATCGAGGCCGGCGATCCTGGCGATCGGCGCCAGCGCCTGGCTGATGTGCACGGCGCCGATCATGACGAGCCGCACCGCGGGGACCTGGACGGTCAGGAACCAGCGGGCGCCGTCCCGTTCGATCATGCCGCTCTTGCCCGACCGCAGCGCGGCCTCCAGCGCCTCGCCGAGCGGATCGGCGGCCAGTTCGTCGGGAGTGACCAAGCGCTGGTCGGCGCCGCCGATCTGCGTGACCAGCGCCGCGGCGCGGCGACCGCGCCTGGCCTCGTTCATCCGCTTCAGGAGATCGAGACGCATCAGTCGAGCCTCTCGACATAGACCTTGATGCGGCCGCCGCAGGACAGGCCGACGCGCCAGGCGGTCTCGTCGGCGACGCCGAATTCGAGCATTTTGGGCGCGCCCTCGGCGATCACGTCGAGCGCCTCGGTGACGACGGCGCCCTCGACGCAGCCGCCCGACACCGAGCCGAGAAAATTGCCGGCGTCGTCGATCACCAGATGCGAGCCGACGGGGCGCGGCGCCGAGCCCCAGGTCTCGACGACCGTCGCGATCGCCACCGCGCGCCCGGTCTCGCGCCAGTCCTGCGCGGCGAGGAGAATGTCGTCTTCGGCGCTCAGCATGGCGGGGCCCTTTCGTTGGAATCGGCGCGCGCGGGGCGCCGAAATATCCGCCCGAACATGGCGTGGTTGCTGCCGATCCGCAAGCGCCCGGGCGCTCACGCCGACCGCCGCAGCCAGGCTTTCGGGTCCGCGGCCGAGGCGTCGCCGGCGAGCGCCCGGCACAGATCGGCCATGCTGGCCAGATTGTGGATCGGCCGGAATTCGTCGACGAACGGCAGCATGGCGCGGATGCCGAGCGCCTTGGCCTGGAACTCGCCGTAGCGCAGCAGCGGGTTGACCCAGATCAGCCGGCGGCACGATTTGCGCAGCCGCTCCATTTCCAGGCCGAGCGCGCCGGGCTCATCGCGATCGAGCCCGTCGGTGAACAGGATGACGATCGCCCCCTGCCCCAGCACGCGGCGCGCCCATTCGCGGTTGAAGCGGTGCAGCGACGCGCCGATGCGCGTGCCGCCGGCCCAGTCCTTGACCTGGCCCGAGCACAGCGCGAGCGCTTCGTCGACGTCGCGCGCGCGCAGCGCCCGCGTCACATTGGTCAGCCGGGTGCCGAACAGGAAGGTCGTCACCGGCCGCTTCTCGCCGAGCGCGTGGAGGAAATGCAGGAAGATCCGCGTGTATTCGCTCATCGAGCCGGAAATGTCGCAGAGCGCGACGATCGGCGGATGCCGCACCGCGGGCGCGCGAAACGCCAGGTCGATGATCGCGCCGCCGCCGCGCAGGCTGCGCCGGAACGTGCGGCGCGGGTCGATCCTGCGGCCATGCGCGCTGGCGAAATGCCGGCGCGTCGCCACGAGATCGTCGGGCATGGCGAGCCGCGCGATCGCCTGGCGTGCACGCGCGATTTCGGCCGCGCTCATCTGGGCGAAATCCTTGGCCTGCAGGATCTCGGCGTCCGACATGGTGAAGCGCGCGTCGAGATCGAGCGACGGCGGCGCCTTGTCCTCCCTGTCGGCGTTCTTGAACATCGCGTCGGCGATGCGGCTGGCGCCCGCCTCCGCCTTCTCGCGCTTCTTGTCCGAATCGGCGCGCGGCGACATCGCCGCGATCAGCTTCTCGAGAAAGCCCTTGCGCTTCCAGAAGATGCGAAACGCCTGGTCGAACAGGATCGTATGCTCGCGCTTCTTGACGAACACCGCATGCAGCGTCGCGTAGAAGTCCTGCTTGTCGCCGATCCCCGCCGCCTCGACCGCCGCCAGCGCGTCGAGCACGGCGCCGGGCCCGACCGGCAGGCCCGCCTCGCGCAGCGCGCGCGCGAAATAGAGGATGTTGTCGGCGAGGCGACCGACGCCGGCGGGCGCCCCCTCAGCCGATTGGTCGCGATCCGGGTTCACGGCGTTCCCTTCGGCATGTCGAACGACCCGCCGGCGGCGCCCGCCTGCCCGGCGAAATAGGCCCGCATCGGCGTGAAATAATGGTCCGCCCAGCCGCCGTTCTCGTAACCCTTGTGCGCATCGCCGTCGGGCACGTCGGCATGTTCGAGCGTGAGCGCCGCGCCGCCCGCGACGGGCGCGAGCGTCAGGGTGACGATCGAATCCGGATCCGCCGCGGCAAATCGGGTCGTGCGCCAGGATTGGACGATTCGTCTGCCCGGCTCGAGCGCGAGATTCCGGCCGCTGATATAGCCGTCCCAGGCGGTGAAGGCGCCGCCGATCCGGTCCGACGCCGTCGCCGCGCCGCCGGTCATCGCCGAATGTCCGGCGCTGTCGAGCCAGCAATCGTAGACGGTCTGCGGCGCCGCCGGCAGCGTCGTCGAAAGCGTGAACCGATGGGGCATGGCGGAGCCTCCCGTCGCGACGCTCCGCGCGTCACGCCAATCGCGCGCGCTTCATGTCGCCGCGCACCTGCTCGATGATCTCGCTCGCCTTGGCGCCCTCGATCCGGCCGATGTCGTCCTGGTATTTCAAGAGCACGCCGAGCGTGTCGGAGACGAGCGCTGGATCGAGGGCGACCGCATCGAGCTCGGTCAGCGCGCTCGCCCAATCGAGCGTCTCGGCGACGCCGGGCGCCTTGAACAGATCCTGCTTGCGGATCGCCTGGACGAAGGCGACGATTTCCTCGGTCAGCCGGGCGGGCGTGCGCGGCGCCTTGGCGCGCAGGATCGCGATCTCGCGCGCGGCGTCGGGATAGCCGACCCAGTGATAGAGGCAGCGGCGCTTCAGCGCGTCGTGGATTTCGCGGGTGCGGTTCGAGGTGATGATCACGATCGGCGGCCGGTCGGCCTTGACGACGCCGATCTCCGGGATCGTCACCTGGAAGTCGGAGAGGATTTCGAGCAGGAACGCCTCGAACGCCTCGTCGGCGCGGTCGATCTCGTCGATCAGCAGCACGGGCGGACCGCCCGCCGAAGGCTCGAGCGCCTGCAGCAGCGGGCGCTTGACGAGATAGCGCTCGGAGAACACGTCGTGCTCGATACGGTCCTTGTCGTGTTCGCCCGCCGCCTCGGCGAGCCGGATCGCCATCATCTGCGCGGCGTAGTTCCATTCGTAGACGGCCGCGGCGACGTCGAGCCCCTCGTAGCATTGAAGGCGGATCAGCCGGCGGCCGAGGCTCGCGGCGAGCACCTTGGCGATTTCGGTCTTGCCGACGCCCGCCTCGCCCTCGAGGAACAGCGGCCGGCCCATCCGCAGGCTGAGGAACAGGACGGTGGCGAGCGAGCGCTCGGCGACATAGGACGCCCCGCCGAGCAGCGCGAGCGTCGCTTCGATCGAGATGGGAACGGGGACGGCTGAATTTGGCGGATCGGCGTCCGGCATGCGTCGGCGGCTCCAAGGCGAGAAGAAATCGGGACCCTCCCGTTTCACGCGCGGCGCGGCATGGCAAGCCCGCCGCGCCGCCGGGCGCGCGAAACGAGGGCCGACGCCGGGCTGGCATCCACGCTGCGCCGCGCTCCGCCGGCGAAGGCCGTCGCGCTTGCCTCATGCCCGCGCGCGGACGGAGTTCGAGGCTACGCCGCCGCGACCGCCCGCTTGGCGAGCACCACGATCAGATGCGCGCGATAGGCGGCGTCGGCGTGGAGATCGGCGATCAGGCCCTGGGCGGGGACGGTCGCGCCATTCAGGGCCGCGGCGCTGAAATTGGCGTCGAGCGCCGTCTCCAGCGCCTTGACGCGGAACACCCCGCCCGAACCCGCGCCCGTCACCGCGACCCGCGCTCCGGCCTTGGTCCGCGCGACGAACACGCCGACCAGCGCATAGCGCGAGGCGGGATTGCGGAACTTCTCGTAGGCGGCCTTCTCGGGGATCGGGAAACGGACCTTGACGATGATCTCGCCGTCCTCGAGCGCGGTTTCGAACAGGCCGTGGAAGAACGCATCGGCCGCGAGTTCGCGCTTGTTGGTGACGATCGTCGCGCCCAAGGCGAGCGCCGCGGCGGGATAGTCGGCCGCCGGGTCGTTGTTGGCGAGCGAGCCGCCGATCGTCCCGCGCGCCCGCACGGCGGGATCGCCGATGCCGTCGGCGAGCGCGGCGAGCGCCGGGATCGCCTGCCGGACCGCCGCGCTGCCGGCGACGTCGGCATGGCGCGTCGTCGCGCCGATGACGATGGAATCGCCCTCGCGGCTGACGCCGGCGAGTTCGGCGATCCTGCCGATGTCGACGATCGAGGCCGGCGAGGCGAGCCGCTGCTTCATCGTCGGCAGCAGCGTCTGGCCGCCCGCGAGCACCTTGGCGTCGGCGTTGAGGAGGGCGACGGCGGCCTGAACATTGCCGGGTTTGTGATAGGCGAAAGGATACATGGAAGTCTCCTGGGAACGAGCGGGGCGCCCTGCGGCGCCTATGGGAAGGCGGCGATCATTCGGCGGCGCGCTTGAGACGCGCCTTCTGGGCGGCGCGCCAGACGACCTGCGGGGTCGCCGGCATCGCGACGTCCTCGTGGCCGAGAGCGTCGGTGATCGCATTGATGACGGCCGGCGGCGCGGCGATCGCGCCGGCCTCCCCGCAGCCCTTGATGCCGAGCGGATTGGACGGGCAACGGGTCTCGACCGTGCCCACCTTGAACGAGGGCAGATCGTCCGCGCGCGGCATGCAATAGTCCATGAAGCTGGCGGTCAGCAGCTGTCCGTCGGCGTTATAGACCGCGCCCTCCAGCAGCGCCTGCCCGATGCCCTGGGCGACGCCGCCATGCACCTGGCCCTCGACGATCATCGGATTGATCAGCGCGCCGAAATCGTCGACCGCGGTCCAGCGGTCGATCGTCGTGACGCCAGTTTCCGGATCGATCTCGAGTTCGCAGATGTGCACGCCGGCCGGGAAGGTGAAGTTGGTCGGATCCCAGAACGCGGTCTCCTTCAGGCCGGGTTCGAGCTCCTGGCCGTTGAACTTGTGCGCGATATAGGCCTGCAGCGCGACCGAGCCGAAGTCGATCGTCCTGTCGGTGCCCTTGACGGTGAACTTGCCGTCCTTGAACTCGATGTCCTGCTCGGAGGCTTCCAGCACATAGCCGGCGACCTTCCTGGCCTTGGCCTCGATCTTGTCGAGCGCCTTGGAGATCGCCGACATGCCGACCGCGCCGGAGCGGGAGCCATAGGTCCCCATGCCCATCTGCACCTTGTCGGTGTCGCCGTGGACGATCGACACATTGGCGAAGGGAATGCCGAGCCGCTGCGAGACGAGCTGGGCGAAGGTCGTCTCGTGGCCTTGGCCGTGACTGTGCGAACCGGTCAGCACCTCGACGGTGCCGATCGGATTGACCCGCACCTCCGCCGATTCCCAGAGGCCGACGCCGGCGCCGAGCGAGCCGACCGCCGCCGACGGAGCGATGCCGCAGGCCTCGATATAGGCGGAAAAGCCGATCCCGCGCAGCTTGCCCTTGGCGGCGGAAGCCGCCTTGCGCGCGCCGATCCCGGAATAATCGGCGAGCGCCAGCGCCTTGTCGAGCGCGCCGCCGAAATCGCCTGCGTCATAGGCGAGAATCACCGGCGTCTGGTGCGGGAACGACTTGATGAAGTTGGCGCGCCGCAATTCGGCGGGATCGCGCCCGATCTGCCGCGCGGATATTTCGATCAGACGTTCGACGACGAACGAGGCCTCCGGCCGTCCGGCCCCGCGATAGGCGTCGACCGGCGCGGTGTTGGTGTAGACCGCGTCGACCTCCGCGTAGATGTTGGGAATGTCGTACTGGCCCGACAGCAGCAGCGCATAGAGATAGGTCGGCACCGACGAGGCGAAGGTCGACAGATAGGCGCCGAGATTGGCGATCGTGTGCGCGCGCAACGCCGTGATCTTGCCGGTGGCGTCGAGCGCGAGTTCGGCGTGTGAGACATGGTCGCGGCCGTGCGCGTCGGACAGGAACGCCTCGGTGCGGTCGGCCGTCCACTTGACCGCGCGATTGATCTTCTTGGCCGCCCAGACGCAGATGGTCTCCTCGGCGTAGATGAAGATCTTGGAGCCGAAGCCGCCGCCGACGTCGGGCGCGATCACGCGCAGCTTGTGCTCCGGCGCGATGCCGATGAAGGCCGACAATACCAGCCGCGCGACATGCGGGTTCTGGCTCGTCGTGTAGAGCGTCAGCGTGTCCGTCCCCGAATCATAGTCGCCGACCGCCGCCCGCGGCTCCATCGCATTGGGGATCAGCCGGTTGTTGACGAGATCGAGCTTGGTGACGTGATGGGCGGCGGCGAAGGCCGCGTCGGTGGCCGCCTTGTCGCCGATGTGCCAGTTGAACACGGTGTTGTTGGGCGCGACATCGTGGATCTGGGGCGCGCCGGGTTTGGCCGCGGTCGCGGTGTCGACCGCCGCCGGCAGCACGCCATAGTCGACGACGATCTTCTCGCCCGCCTCGCGGGCCTGCGCATAGGTGTCGGCGATGACGACGGCGACGTGATCGCCGACGTAGCGGACCTTGCCCTGCGCCAGCGCGGGATGGGCGCCCGCTTTCATCGGCGAGCCGTCCTTGGAATGGATCATCCAGCCGCAGATGAGGCCGCCGACCTTGTCGGCGGCGATGTCGTCGCCGGTGAACACCGCCGCCACGCCCGGCGAGGCGAGCGCGGCGGTAGCGTCGATCTTGTTGATCGCGGCGTGCGCGTGCGGCGAGCGCAGGAAATAGGCGTGGGCCTGGCCGGGCCGGTTGATGTCGTCGACATAATGGCCCTTGCCGGTGATGAATCGGATGTCTTCGCTACGCTTGACAGAGGCGCCAATGCCGGTCGCGCTCATGAACCTTCTCCCTGATGCCGCCGGTCTCGCCCCGTCGGGTCGACCGGTCGATTGCGTGACGGTCCCGCCTTCGAGCGGGCCGGATTCGTCTGGATCACTCCGCGGCGATTGCGGCGCCGGCCATGTCGCGCGCGCCCTGGGCGACGGCCTTGACGATGTTGTGATAGCCTGTGCAGCGGCAGATGTTGCCGTCGAGCTGCTCGCGGATCGTGCGCTCGTCGAGATCGGGGCCCTTGCGGTTGACGATGTCGACCGCGGACATGATCATGCCCGGCGTGCAGAATCCGCATTGCAGGCCGTGATTGTCCTGGAACGCCTGCTGCATCGGATGGAGCTTGCCGCCCTTGGCGAGGCCCTCGATCGTGGTCACATGGGCGCCGTCGAGCGACGCCGCCAGCGCGGTGCAGGACTTGATCGCGCGGCCGTCGACGTGGACGACGCAGGCGCCGCATTGCGAAGTGTCGCAGCCGACGTGCGTGCCCGTCAACCTGAGATTCTCGCGCAGGAACTGAACGAGCAGCGTGCGCGGGTCGACATGGCCCGACGCGGCCTTGCCGTTCACGGTCATGGAAACATGGATCATGGATCAGCCTCCCTTAATTTGTCTTGTCCCGACAGCCCCATCGGGCGCCGGAATTCACAGCCGACGGCGTGCGACGCCGTCATCTCGGCGGCGCGCGGAATGGCCGCAACTTGTCCGTTGCGCGCGGCGAGGTCAAGCCGAGCCCGCCGCCGGCTGCGCCCCGGCCTCCTCGCCCGCCGCCTTGGCCAGATTGGCGAAGAACTGGTCGGCCAGCTTCTTGGCGACGCCGTCGATCAGCCGCGAGCCGAGCTGCGCGATCTTGCCGCCGACATTGGCCAGGACGTCGTATTTGAGCAGCGTGCCGTCCGAAGCGTCGGCGAGCAGCACCTTGGCGCCCCCGTTGGCGAACCCCGCTATGCCGCCCTCGCCCTCGCCGCTGATCGTGTAACCGTTGGGCGGATCGATATCGGACAGTTGCACCTTGCCTTTGAAACTGGCGCCGACGGGTCCTATCTTGACCTTGACGACGGCGGAGAACGAAGTCTCGCTCGTCTTCTCCAGCGACTGGCAGCCCGGAATGCTCGCCTTCAGGACGGCGGGATCGTTGAGCATCGCCCATACTTTGGGGCGGCCGGCCGGCAGCGTCACTTCGCCCGACATCGTCATCGCCATGGCAGTTTCCTCTCCTCGCCAGGTCCGAGTCGCCGCCCCGCGACGCGCGTCGGGCGACCCTCGTGGACTCGCGGCTCACCCTAGAGATCGCCGAACGCGGCGCAAGCCCAATCGCGCGATGCTCGCGGCGCGGGCCGCTGTATTGTCAAAGCCCCCGAGGCGTGCGATTGCTTGGATCGGGGCTGCTTTCAACCACGGGCGACAGGCTAGGCGAGCGAACCGGCGCATCTGTTTTTTGCGAGAAATCATATCGTTAGTAGAAGGCCCCGTGGCCCGGAACTTGCTTGACCAGAACCGGGGACCATCGAGAGACCCTGGAGCTAGACGAAGGCATGCGGGCGGCGGCTTCGATCCGGAGTCGGGGCCGGCGGACGAAGCGGGGGAGTGCGGCGGCGGATGGGAAATTTCCTGCAGCAGCTGATCAACGGGCTGACGCTCGGCTCGATCTACGGCCTGATCGCCATCGGCTATACGATGGTCTTCGGCATCATCGGCATGGTGAACTTCGCCCACGGCGATCTGTTCATGCTGTCGGCGTTCATCGCGCTGCTGGTCTTCCTGGTGCTGACCAAGATTCTCGGCGTGACCTCGCTGGCGCTCGCTTTCGTGATCGTGCTGGTGGCGGGCATGACGCTGACCTCGGTGTGGAACTGGACGATCGAGCGCCTCGCCTACCGGCCGCTGCGCGGATCGTTCCGCCTCGCGCCGCTGATCTCCGCGATCGGCATGTCGATCTTCCTGTCGAACTTCGTCCAGGTCGTCCAGGGCCCGCGCAACAAGCCGGTGCCGCCGATGTTCAACGAGGTCATCCATTTCTCGCCGGGCGGCTCCTATGACGTGACGCTGCAGTACAAGCAGCTCGTCATCGGCTTCGTGACCGCGATTCTGCTGTTCGCCTTCTGGTGGCTCGTTCAGAAGACGGCGCTCGGGCGCGCCCAGCGCGCCTGCGAACAGGACCGCAAGATGGCGGCGCTGCTCGGCATCGACGTCGACCGCACGATCTCGATCACCTTCGTGATCGGCGCGGCGCTGGCCGCGGTCGCGGGCGTGCTCTACATGATGTACTATGGGGTCGTGAACTTCTCCGACGGGTTCCTGCCCGGCGTGAAGGCGTTCACCGCGGCGGTGCTCGGCGGCATCGGATCGCTGCCCGGGGCGGTTCTCGGCGGGTTGCTGATCGGCCTGATCGAGGTGTTCTGGTCGTCGTATTTCTCGACCGACTACAAGGATGTCGCCGCGTTCGCGATCCTCGCCATCACCCTGATCTTCATGCCGTCGGGCATTCTTGGCCGACCCGAAATCGAGAAGGTGTAGCGATGACGGCGACCGTTCAAAAGATCGACGCGGCGGGCGCCGCCGAGGGCGTCGACGTCGCGGCGATGCTCAAGGACGCCATCGCCGCCGCGGTGCTGACGTTCCTGCTGTGCTTCCCGATCGTCATGCTGCATGCCGAATCGGACAATGACGGCAATCTGTTCCTGACCTGGCGGCCCTGGGCCGTGGTCGTCCTCTGCGCGATCGCTTTCGTCGGACGGATGAGCCTCTCGCTCTATCAGGCGCGACCGGTGGTCGACCGGCCGGCGGCGGTCGCCGCGGCGCCCTCGGCGAGCGCGGCCTTCGTCAGCCGCTACATCGCGATCTTCGGGGCCGCGGTGCTGTTCCTGTTTCCGCTGGTCACGATCGCGACGCTCGGCGCCGGCGCGTCGCTGAAATGGATCGACAGCTACGGCATCCAGATCCTCATCTACGTGATGCTCGGCTGGGGCCTCAACATCGTCGTCGGCCTCGCCGGCCTGCTCGACCTCGGCTATGTCGCCTTCTACGCGGTCGGCGCCTATGCCTACGCGCTGCTGGCGACGACCTTCGGCCTGTCCTTCTGGATCTGCCTGCCGCTCGCCGGGATCCTCGCCGCGCTGTGGGGCATGATCCTCGGCTTTCCCGTGCTGCGGCTGCGCGGCGACTATCTGGCGATCGTGACGCTGGCGTTCGGCGAGATGATCCGCCTGGTGCTGATCAACTGGATTCCGTTCTCCGGCGGCTACGCCGGCATCGCCTCGATCCCCAAGGTCAGCTTCTTCGGCCTGTCGATGCGCGACCAGCCGGGCGGATTCGCCGAATTCTTCCACCTCGACTATTCGCCGATCCAGAGCAAGGTTTTCCTCTACTACGTGATCCTGTGCCTGGCGCTGATCACCAATTTCGTGACGCTGCGGCTGCGCCGGCTGCCGATCGGGCGCGCCTGGGAGGCGTTGCGCGAGGACGAGATCGCGTGCCGCTCGCTCGGGATCAATACGCGCAACACCAAGCTCACCGCCTTCGCGCTCGGCGCCTTCTTCGGCGGTCTGGCGGGTTCGTTCTTCGCGGTGCGCCAGGGCTTCATCAGCCCGGAGAGCTTCACCTTCAACGAATCGGCGACCATCCTCGCCATCGTCGTGCTCGGCGGCATGGGTTCGCAGATCGGCGTCGCCTTCGCCGCCGTGTTCCTGATCGGCGGCTTCGAACTGCTGCGCGAGCTCGACTGGATGCGGCAATTGATGGAGACCGTGTTCGGCATGAAGGATTTCGATCCCGCGCAATATCGCGGGCTGCTGTTCGGGCTCGCCATGGTCGTCATGATGGTGCTGCGGCCGCGCGGCTTCGTCTCGACCCGCTCGCCGTCGATCTTCCTCAAGGAGAAGAAGGCCGTATCGGGCTCGCTGGTCAAGGAGGGGCACGGCTGATGCGCTGGATGACCAATCCGCTGCTCGTCGTCGAGCATCTGACGATGCGCTTCGGCGGCCTCGTCGCGGTCAACAACCTGTCGTTCCAGGTCGGCCGCGGCGACATCACCGCGCTGATCGGGCCGAACGGCGCCGGCAAGACGACGGTGTTCAATTGCGTGACCGGATTCTACAAGCCGACCGAGGGGCGCCTCGCGCTCGCCCGTCAGGGCGTGGCCGCCGCCGCGGACGTCGAGGCGCTGACCCGCTCGCCGGCCAGACACGCCAAGTCCGAGGCGGGCGAACTCTATCTGCTCGAGCGCATGGCGGGCAACGAGATCGCGATGCGCGCCAAGGTCGCGCGCACGTTCCAGAACATCCGGCTGTTCCAGGGCATGACGGTGCTCGAGAACCTGATGGTCGCCCATCACAACCGGCTGATGCTGGCGAGCGGCTTCACGGTGCTCGGCATGTTCGGCGCGCCGAGCTACCGGACGAGCGAAGCGGAGGCGGTGGAGCGGGCGACCTACTGGCTCGGGAAGATCAACCTGCTCGATCGCGCCGACGATCCGGCGGGCGAACTGCCCTATGGCGCGCAACGGCGTCTCGAGATCGCCCGCGCGATGTGCACCGATCCGATCCTCCTTTGCCTCGACGAGCCGGCGGCCGGCCTCAACCCGCGCGAATCGGCCGATCTCAACATCCTCCTCAACCTGATCCGCGACGAGCACCATGTGTCGATCCTGCTGATCGAACACGACATGTCGGTCGTCATGCAGATTTCCGACCACGTGGTCGTCCTCGACTACGGCACGAAGATCGCCGACGGCACGCCGGTCGACGTGCGCAACGATCCCAAGGTGATCGCGGCCTATCTCGGCGTCGCCGACGAGGAAGAACTGGCCGTCGCGGAAGCGGAGATCGGGGCATGAGTCAGGCGAGCGCAGTCCAGAAGCCGGTCGCCGCGCCGGCCGTCGGCAAGCCTTTGCTGACCGTGCGCGGGGTCGAGACGTTCTATGGCAAGATCCAGGCGCTCAAGGGGATCGACATCGACGTCAACGAGGGCGAGATCGTCACGCTGATCGGCGCCAACGGCGCGGGCAAGTCGACGACGATGATGACGATCTGCGGCAGCCCGCGCGCGCGGCGCGGCTCGATCGTGTTCGACGGGCGCGACATCACCAAGCTGTCGATCCACGAGATCGCCCGGCTGTCGATCGCGCAATCGCCCGAGGGGCGGCGCATCTTCCCCCGCATGACGGTGTTCGAGAATCTGCAGATGGGCGCCTCGATCGACAATTTCGCCCATTTCAACGACGATCTCGAGCGGATGTTCGTGCTGTTCCCCCGCCTCAAGGAGCGGGCGCCCCAGCGCGGCGGCACGCTTTCGGGCGGCGAGCAGCAGATGCTGGCGATCGCGCGCGCGCTGATGAGCCGGCCGCGCCTGCTGTTGCTCGACGAGCCCTCGCTCGGGCTCGCGCCGCTGATCGTCAAGCAGATTTTCAATGTGATCGCCGATCTCAACAAGACCGCCGGGCTGACGGTGTTCCTGGTCGAGCAGAACGCGTTCCATGCGCTCAAGCTCGCCCATCGCGGCTATGTCATGGTCAACGGCCAGATCACCATGCAGGGCTCGGGCGCGGAACTCCTGGCCCGCCCGGAAGTGCGCGCGGCCTATCTCGAGGGGGGGCATTGATGGGCGGCCTGATCTGGACCGGCGCCGACAACGGAGCGTTTGTCTTCGTCTTGTTGACCCTGCTGGGCGCGGCGGCGGCTTCGGCGACCGGACGCGCGCTCGCCAAGACCTGGAGCCCCGCCTGGCTGCTGCTCCCCTATATGGCGGTGCTTTCGGCCGCGGTCCGGTTTCTTCATTTCGCCCTGTTCCAGGAGGAGCTGACTTCCCTCCATTATTACATCGTCACTCTGGTGATCCTGCTCGTGGTCGCCTGGGCAAGCTACAAGGCGATGCGCGCGACCCAGATGGCGACCCAATATTCCTGGTCCTACGAGAAGAGCGGACTGAACTGGCGCCCTCGCTGAGCGCGCCGGTGCGGACGAGCGCCGCGCGTCAGGTCCCGCCGCGTCGTCGGTTTCATCTCCGCTCTCGCGGCGGGGGATCGGCGGCCCGTTCATCAAACCATGAAGAAACCGATAAAATTTTGCCTTTTCGGGTGACTTGCGGGCAAAAACAGGGTGTGATCCCGCCCAGGTTGGGCTAGAAGTTTTCGACCGCTGGCCGCCTTATTCGGCGTCCAAAACCAAGGAGTAGGTGTATGAAGAAATATTGGCTG